>JBFWIP010000276.1:0-2519 GCA_050255935.1 Desulfobulbus sp. | reverse complement strand
TGGTGGCGCTTCAGGGATTCGAACCCCGGACACGCGGATTATGATTCCGCTGCTCTAACCGACTGAGCTAAAGCGCCAAGAGCAGCAAATTAAAGCGTTTGCAGTCGCTGTTGTCAAGTTAACAATAGCGAACGAAGCAGGAAAATTCTCCATCCCGATGACCCGGTGCATCCTTTTTATAATTCGCAATTAATTGATTTTAAATTGTTTAAAATATATTTACTGGTGGGTTGGATCAGGATCCCCGGCTTGTAACTGTTTTGCGAGCGCATCCAGTTTTTGCAGGGCAGGTATGACCGGTTTCTGTAGTTGCTGCAGGTTCGCTTCTGGAAGTTTTGCCGGGCAAGTTGCTGATATCCAGCGACCTTGTTGAGTGAAGTGATCGCCGAGTTCAGGAGAGGAGGAAAAAGTCAGTCTGCCGGAACCCGACATGATGGCGCGGTGCAGGACACTACGATTGTCACTGAAAATCATGGTGATATTTTGTGTTGCCGTACCGTTGGGGAGATTTTGAAAACTGTGGAGATGCACCGTGGTACGGTGTGGAGAGTTGATGACGGCATTGTCGGTCTCCAGATTCCGGCTATTTCCAATGCTTGGGAGAAAGGCCTGCAGGCTGCCTGTTTGGGCGTTCCAACATTCATATTGAGTCATCTTACTCTGCTGCTGCCAAGGCCCCTGGATGATCGATACTATCCGCCACAGTCCCGATGCAATCATGGGCTGGGTATCGGGGCTAGCCGCAGCCGGCGACAATGACAGTGTGATAGCCAGGCCTAAAAATGAGAGTACCCATAGCCTGAGGGCTTTATTCATATACGCTCAATGGTAAGAATATTCTAATTGATTCAAAGTATAAACAGGCATACCAAAAAACGCAAAAAACCTTCCCGCGTTTAAAATCGGGAAGGTCTGCGAAATTCCGGCCTAGGTACTCAAGCCATGGCAGGCTTTTGAAAGCGTCGCCGCAAATACGGGGTGAGAGACATTCCCATTATCATAGTCAGGAAAAATACGATGCCACTGATTCCGTTCAGGCCCAATCCAGCTACGGCCGGTCCGGGACAAAGACCGACAAGTGCCCATCCGGCACCAAATAAGGCAGCGCCGAAAAATAGCTCCCTATCAATACGAACCGAGGCTGGTCCAGGCAGGACGTTGCCCAGCAGGGCTTTGCCTCGACGGGCGCTTAAGGGCCATGCGAGGAGCATGGGCAGAATGGCACCCCCGAGAACAAAGGCGAGGGTCGGATCCCAATTACCCAGAACATCCAGCCAGCCCTGGACCCGATCGGCATTGAGCATATCAGAAACAATCAATCCCAGGCCAAAAAGAGATCCTGCAAACAAGGCGCTGATCAGTCGTAACATTAAATCACCCCCAAAAGTTGCCGGAAAATAGAAATGGCGATGACCCCGCTCATTAAATAAACTGCCGTTGCGAAAATACTGCGTATGGAAAAGCGCGAGATCCCGCAGACACCATGTCCGGAAGTACAGCCATTGGCCAGACGACTACCGATACCGACCAAGAGGCCGGCGATGATGATCAGGCTGAGGTTGTTGGTGACGTGAGTTTCGACCGGGGCAATAAAGCGGACCCAGAGCACCGGAACCATGAACAGGCCGAACAGGAAAACGATTCGCTCCCGGCCATTTCCCCAACCAGAACGATCAATAAGACCGCCAATAAGACCACTGACGCCCATAATGCGACCGTTGACCACCAGAAAGATCAAGGCCGCAGTGCCAATCATCAAACCTCCGATAAAACCTATGAGCCATTCATGTTGCATCAGAATTTCTCCAGTCTGCTTCGGGGCAAATTAAACCGCATTGAGAGGAATGCGGAGGTAGGCGACGCCGTTATCCTCCTTCGGGGGGAGCTCGCCAGCGCGGATATTGACCTGAAGTGCTGGCAAAATCAGTTTGGGCATGGCCAGGGTTGCATCCCTTTTTTGGCGGAGTTCAACAAAATCGGCCAGACTCCGATGATTGCCGAGATGAATGTTGTGGGCTTTTTCCTCGGCGACTGTGCTCTCCCAGCGGTATTCGTCACGTCCCGGAGCCTTGTAATCATGGCAAACAAACAGACGTGTTTCCTCCGGAAGCGCAAATATGCGTTGCACCGAATGGTACAGTGTCTCGGCGCTACCACCCGGAAAATCACAGCGGGCAGAGCCGTAGTCCGGCATGAACAGGGTGTCGCCGACAAAGGCCGCGTCGCCGATGACGTAAGTCAGGCAAGCGGGTGTGTGGCCGGGCGTATGCATGACCTGCACGGACAGTTTGCCGATGGTAAAAGTCTCGCCATCGGCAAAGAGATGGTCAAACTGTCTGCCATCCTGAGGAATCTGATCGGACTCGTTATAGATCTGGGCGAAAGTTTTTTGCACCCGGGTGATGTCAGCCCCGATGCCTATTTTGCAGCCGAGTTCCTTGCGGAGAAAATGTGCCGCACTGAGGTGATCGGCATGGGCATGGGTATCGAGTATCCACTCAACCTGCAGATTTTCCTCG
>JBFWIP010000275.1:0-2557 GCA_050255935.1 Desulfobulbus sp. | reverse complement strand
ACCTTACCCCCAAACAGCTCAACCGCATGATCGCCGTCCTTACTACGGACATACCGCTCCATATCGGCAAGGACGGCAACCCCGAGTTTCAACCCGCCGACGACGCCCTCCTCAAACGGTTGGCGCAGACAAAAAGGGGGCCGGAAATCACCAGGACCATTGCCCAGAATATCGATGCGCGGCAAATTCTTCAGGCGTCGGTCCACTCCTCCGGATTCCCCGAACAACTCGCAACGCGTCTGCAGCAGCCGGCCTGGTCGGCCCCGGTTCTGGTGGCGGCCACCCGCCAAATATTGGACCAGACCGCGTCGGAACCGGGCACGCCAATGCATCTGGCCGCCTTTGAACAGATGCTTGATCGATACAACACCCTGCTCAGCCAGGAAAAGCAACTTCAGGTAGCCAATCAAGTGGGCCCGGAGATCGCCAGTTTCGAAGACCGGGAATTGGGGTTGTTGCTGGTCAAAAAATATAAAAATCTTTTTGGGGAAAAGCTGTATCAACAGGTTATTGCAAAACTTACCCCGGAAAGAATAGAACGTCTGGTCAGCCAGTTCCGTGACGTGGCCGAAGGCCGAATCCCGCGACCATCGGAGATCAACGATTCCGAAGTGGAAGAAGCCTATAGACGTTTGGAGGAAACGGTCCGCGAAGAAAAAATGCGAACCATCGTCGAGATGCATCGTGAGCAGAAAAAGCAGCAGGAACAGGAACGCAAGGCCACCATTGAGGGCAGCCTCCACAATCTGCTCCAGGGGCATTTCAACGAACTGGAAAACCGATCCCTTACCCATGCCCTACCGGAGAAAATCCGCGATCTGCTCCTCGACAATGAAGCCGCAACCGCGGACACCCTGCTGATGCAGTTAGCCATCGGCCTGCAGCACCAGCAGCCGACGGTGCGTGCGAATGCATTCCGGGCCTTGGCGGCCACGGCCGAACACCTGGCCCGCATAGGCCATTGGCAGCGGTTTGCCAAACTCCTGCCGGCGCTGCAGCAAGGTCTGCAGCGACAGGACGTCGATGAGGCCGACTGCCGCCAGGCTCTTTCAGCCATCGGGGCACTGACCGGCCATTATCTCGCCGAAGAAGAATATGTTTCCGCCTCTGAAACCACCCACTTCCTGCAGATGCTGACGACAGAAACGAACCTGCCGGCATACCTTCAGGAGCAGGCAAGGGAAACCCTCCATGCTCTTTCCAGCGAACCGATTCTCAACCAGTTGCTGGATCGATTTCTCCATTCGGAGGATCACCGGCAAACGGTGGAAAAAATACTGGTCGAATTGGGACAGAAATCCGCTACCTTCCAACTGCAGCGCCTCTTTGACAGCGAGAGCCGCTTTGAGCGCAAACATCTGCTCGCCCTCATCAAACAAACCGGCAATCCAGCCGTCTCCCTTCTCCTGGAACAGTTACACAAAGACTCCCCCTGGTATGTGCTCCGCAATGTCATCCGCCTGCTCGGCGAAATCGGCAATCCGGCGCTTTTCACCAGAGTCCGTCCCTTTATCGGTCACAACGACCCCCGGGTCCAGCAGGAAGTGATCTCCACGGCCGTCAAAATCGGTGGGGATCACCTCAAGGATTTCCTGCTCCATGCCCTGCAAAATGTCGACGACTCCCTCAAGATCAGGGTGATCAATCATGTGGCGAGCACCCATGACGAACGCTTTGTGCGACCACTGACCGACCTGCTCGAAAGCACCAAACCCTTCATGGGAAAGAACAAGAATGATCTCCAAGTCAGTATCTGCAAAACCTTGGGAGCCATCGGATCCAAACGCGCCATTGCCCCCTTGAACCGGGTTGTTCAAAGTAAAAACATGCTCGGTTTGACCGGTTATGGGGATGAGGTCCGGGAAGCGGCGGAACAGGCCCTGGAACGGATTCGTCAGGTGAATCAGGAGGAGCAGGAACATGAATCTCTTGGCAAGGAAACCGGAACGCGGCGGAAAACAACTTCAACGCGGGCATCAATCACAACGGAATCGACACGGACGGCGGAGGAGGCCATTTTCGGGTTGGCTCGGGAAGGAAAGCAGGATCAGGCCAAAGAGCAACTGCTTGACCTGATTGCCACCACTGCCCGTGCAGGTGATTTTGCCGCTGCGGAACGGCTGCGGGAACGGATATATGAACTGGACGCCATGCCGCTGTCGGATATCATTCGCAGCGAGGAAATTATCGAGCAGGAGAAACAGGGCGGCATCCGGGAAGAAGATCTGGAAGTCTGGGCGGAGTTGACCGACCGGCTCGGCACGCGGGAATTCCGCACCATGTACGAGGCCTTTACCGAACGCCGCTACAAACCGGAGGAAACCATCGTCAGCCAGGGCGACAAAAACGACACCCTGTTCTTCATCAATCAGGGGAGCATCAAGGTTTCCCATATGGTTGGATCACGGGAGTTGTTCATCACCAGCCTCAGCCGAGGCCAACTTGCCGGCGAAAATTTCTTTACCCCGTCTCTTTGGACCGTGACCCTCACCTCGCTGACCCCTTCACGGGTCTACATACTCACCCAAAGCGCCCTGGCGGGTTGGCAAGAGCAATT
>JBFWIP010000274.1:0-2571 GCA_050255935.1 Desulfobulbus sp. | reverse complement strand
AAATGCATCTCCAGGCTGGCCTCGTCGGCCTGGAGTTGACTGCGGATCCTGGCCAAAAGTTCGGGGAAAACCCCGGAGTGGATATCCGGCAGATATTCGGTGAGCACCCCGCTCATGATGTCGACGCAGGAGGCCGCATCTTCCCTGGGGACCTGGGCCATGAGATGGATGGTGGCCACGGTTTGCTGTATGCCGCCGTCCTTTTCCGGGATGCGGACGGGGCAGGTGAAATTGCTGATTCCAACGGATTGTAACGGCATGGCACATCTCATCATGAAGGGAAAACCTCCCATACCCGATTTTTTACGACTCGGCAAGCCCCCGCAGGCATTGGCAATGGGCCGGCTTCTCTTCGGGAACAGGCGCTTTTCCACACCCTTCTTTGTTTGATCGATCCGTGAAACTGTGGTAATTTGGGCCACAAAATCAACCGTTAATTTCAAGGATGGATACAGTTCGCATCGACAAGTGGCTGTGGGCGGCCCGTTTTTTCAAAACCAGATCCCTGGCCTCCCAGGCGGTCAGTGGCGGCCATGTTACCTTAAACGGCAACCGGGTGAAACCGGCGCGGTCCGTCCAGGTCGGCGACATGTTGGTGGTGCGGCGGGATTTTTTTGAATGGACGCTCACCGTTGTCGAATTGAGCGAACGCCGTGGTCCGGCCAGTGTGGCCCGAACCCTGTACGAAGAGACCGCCGGGTCGGTGAGCAAGCGGGAAGCGCTGGAAGAACAACGGCGCATTTTGCGGCTGCAGGGAAATCCTCCCGAACGGCGTCCGGAAAAACATGAACGGCGCAAGATCCGCCGATTTCTAAAAAAAGAGTAGGATACCCAAGGAGTGATGATGAGAAAAGTTGAGCGGGCGTTGATCAGCCTGACCGATAAATCGGGGTGCGAGGATTTTGCCAAGGCTTTGGCCGCCATGGGGATTGAAATCCTTTCCACCGGTGGAACGGCCCGAAAGCTGCGGGAGAGCGGCGTGCCGGTGAAAGATGTGTCCGAGTTCACCGGATTTCCCGAGATGCTCGACGGACGGGTCAAGACCCTGCATCCGTTGGTTCATGGCGGCATTCTCAATCAACGCGCCAATCCCGAACATCAGGCGCAGTGCCGCGATCACGGGATCAAACCCATTGATATCGTGGCGGTCAACCTCTACGCTTTTGCCCAAACCGTTGCCGATCCCGCCTGTACCCTGGCCGATGCCATTGAAAATATCGATATCGGCGGGCCGACGCTGCTGCGTGCCTCGGCGAAAAATTTCCAGGATGTGACCGTGATCGTCGACCCGGAGGACTATGCGGTGGTGCTCGAGGAGTTGAAGGCACGGGGCAATACCACCCTGGCCACCCGTTTTCGCCTCGCCTGCAAGGTTTTTGAACTGACCTCCTCCTACGATACCGCCATCATTCAGTGGTTGCGCACGGTCGATCCCGCAACCAATCCCTATTTCGCCGAGGGGGAGCCCGATGCTTAAGATGGCGGTGCTGCTTTCCGGAAGCGGCAGAACGCTGGATAACTTTCATCAGCGTATCGATCAGGGTTCCCTGCAGGCGGAAATCCAGGTGGTGGTGTCCAACGTGGAGAGTGCCCTGGGATTGGAAAAGGCCAAACGATACGGGTATCCGGCCTTTTTTGCCGACAGGAACGAGGCGATCAATGCCATTCTGGCGGATTACGATCTCGACCTGATCGCCCTCGCCGGCTATCTCAAGCTCTACACCCCGCCCGAAACTTTGCGCAAGGCGGTCCTCAATATCCATCCGGCCCTGATTCCCTCCTTTTGCGGAGCCGGATATTACGGCCACCACGTTCACGAGGCGGTCAAGGCGCGTGGCTGCACGGTGAGTGGCTGCACGGTTCATTTTGCCAACGAGTCCTATGACCAGGGACCGATCGTTTTGCAACGTTGTGTCGCCATCGAAGACAGTGATACTCCCGATGATATCGCCGACCGTGTCTTTGCCGTGGAGTGCGAGGTCTATCCCGAGGCGATCAATCTGGTCGGAGCCAGGGGGATCGATTACTTTTGGAACAGGGTGAAAGCATGACCGCACGAACCATAATGATGGGCAGCGATATCGAACGCAGTCTGGACCGGATCAGTTTGGAGATTGTGGAACGCAACCACGGGGTCGCCGACCTCTCCATTGTCGGCATTCATACCGGCGGTGTTTTTCTCGCGCAAAGGATCAAGGCGAATATCGAGCAACGGGAGGGGGGGGAACTGCCCACGGGCAATCTCGATATCACCCTTTATCGGGATGACTGGAGCCTGATTTCGCAAAATCCGATCGTGAAAAAATCGGATATCGGCTTTTTGCTGGAAGACAAGCGGGTTATTCTGGTCGATGATGTCATTTTCACCGGACGCACCATCCGCGCCGCCATGGATGCGATCATGGACTACGGTCGTCCGCTTTCCATTCAATTGGCGGTGTTGGTGGACCGGGGCGGGCGCGAATTGCCGATCCAGCCCGATTACGTGGGCATGGCGGTCAGTCCCGGCTTGAATGAGCGGGTGGATGTCCTGCTCAGCGAAAAGGATGATCGCGATGCGGTCGTCCTCTC
>JBFWIP010000273.1:0-2577 GCA_050255935.1 Desulfobulbus sp. | reverse complement strand
TAAACGATATAGCGTCCGGCCGCGTCCTCGATCCGCGAGGCCTTGCCGATTTCGTCGGCCACCGGCCGCAGGGCGGCCATCTTCTGGGAAAAGATCAGGTCCTCGATGTCTGCCTCCTGCTCGTCGGGCAGTTTGTAGCCGTCGGCGGAAAAAATTTTGATACCGTTATCCTGAAAGGGATTGTGCGAGGCGGAGATGACCACCCCGGCGTCGGCCCGCATCGAGGTGGTGATGAAGGCGATTCCCGGTGTGGGCAGCGGCCCCACCAACTGGACATTGACCCCCATGGAGCAGATGCCGGCGGCAAGGGCGTTTTCAATCATGTAGCCGGAAAGCCGGGTGTCCTTGCCGATGACGATGGTGTTGCCCTTGACCTGGTTCTTGACGATAAAGGCGATGGCCCGGCCGATCTGCATGGCGATCTCCGAGGTCATGGGGTAGATATTGGCCACGCCGCGCACACCGTCGGTTCCAAAGAGTTTTTTCATGGTTGTGTACCTTGGGTTGAATCGATAGGGAAGAGGTGGAGAGGTCGGGTTATTTGAGGAGGCGGACTGTTTCCGGGGTAATGCTCCGGATCACGATCGGGGCATGCCCGGGCAGGTTGATGCCGATTACCTGCACCGGTACCTCGGTGACGGTCTTGTCCGCGGGCGGCTTGATCGATGCCCGCAGCAGCAGGGAGAGTTCAGGCGTGTCCGTGGCCACCTGCTCCGGAATATCGGCTTCCACGGTCACCCGGGACGGGGTGAATTTGATTGCATCGTTATTGGGCTTTTTGATCGTCACCCTGCGGACGGTTTTGCGGACCATGTTCTCCTTCAGGTTGATATTGACTTCGATCACTGTTTCCCCGATCAGCTTGACCAGGGATTCCGCCAGGTCGAGATGGACCTGGAGGGTGCTGGAACCGGTCATGCCCTCGAGGTTGATCAGCGAGGTTTTCAACTCCCGTACTTTTTCCAGGGTGGTTTGCGGTCCGGTCACCGTGATGTGCGGCGGCTTGAGGGTGAGATTTTCAAGGGTGAAGCCGGTTGCGGGACTGCCCTTGGTTACCGGGGTGATGGGAAAATCCTTCTGCACGAGCCGGTCGATCAGCAGGGTGATGGCGGCCGGTTGCACCCGTTGGACGCTGATGCCCTGGGGCAGGGGGATGGATTCCGCCTCGTTCTGGATTACCATGGCGCCGGGTTCGGCCTTGCCCAGATCGATCGGCAGGGAGATGTCCTGTTGCCGCATTTCCTGGATCAACCGCCTGGGGCCGCTGATGGCCACTTCGATGTCTTTCTTGTACTGGTTGGCGATCACCAGGTCGGTGGGCAGGTTGCGGATTTCCAGCGGCATGGTGACGATCAGGTCGACCCGGTCTTCACCGACCACAAAGTACCACAGGCTCGCGCCGATGATGAGCGAGAGCAGTTTGAGAAGCCAGTTGCGGGAGAGCGGGGCGGGGTCAGGCATGGCGCTTGCGGCGTTTTCGCCCGTTCAGCCAAAGGGGGAACAGGGATTGTTTGTTGGGTGAGGTGATGAGTTCCGTCAATGCCGCCGTCAGCGCCTTTTCGTCATGGAAGGCGGTGATCCGGCCCCCCCGGACCAGGGAAATTTCCTGGGTTTCCTCGGAAACCACGATGATGATGGCATCGGTCTCCTCGGAAAGCCCCAGGGCGGCGCGGTGGCGGGTGCCGTAACGTTTGTCGATGGCCGGGTTCTGCGACAGCGGCAGCAGGCAACCGGCGGAGTGGATCCTGCCTTTGCTGATGATCACCCCGCCGTCGTGAATGGGGGAGGCTGGGAGGAAGATCGCCACCAGCAATTCGGCCTTGAGCTGGGCGTCGAGCCGGTGGCCGGTATCGAGGTAGTCGCGCAGGCCGTTGTCCCGCTCGATGACCAGCAGGGCGCCGATGCGGCGCCGGGCCATGTAGGTGGCGGCCCGGATGAGTTCTTCCACCTCGCGGCTGCCGACCTTGCCCGCGGTATGGAAGGGCGTCTTACCCATTTGGGTCAGGGCCCGGCGGATATCGGTCTGAAAGAGGATCACGATCACCACCAGGATCGAGCCGAGCAGGGTTTTCAGCAGCCAGTGCAAGGTTTGGAGTTCGAACTTGCCGGAAAGGAAATAGATGATAATAATGAGCGCAATGCCGACCAGCATCTGCACCGCCCGGGTGCCGCGAATGAGCAGCATGATCCGGTAGATGATGAAGGAGACGATGAGGATATCGAGGATATCCAGCAGTCGCATCGAGTGGAGGGCGTTGAGCATGGTCGGCCTAACCGTGAGAAATAAGAAGAACTATTGCTTAAGTATGTAGCATGTCAGGTCTGGATTGAACAGGAGAAAGAACGAAAAAGCCTGATGCGTTGATTCGTTCGTCGATGCATCGGGGATCGTTTTGGACAGTGAAAGCCGGAAAGGCTGAAAGAGAAGTGAGGTGTTGATATGATGCATGATTTGGTGCGGCGGACACGGACGGTCCGCCGATTCCAGGAAGACAGGCCCCTTGATGCCGGTCTGCTGCGGCAACTGGTCGACCTCGCCCGGTTGGGGGGATCGGCACGCAATGCCCAATCCCTCAA
>JBFWIP010000272.1:0-2587 GCA_050255935.1 Desulfobulbus sp. | reverse complement strand
AGGCCCACGTCTTCATCGGCCCATGTGGTCACGATCCGGGCTGTCTTGCTGACCACATTCCGGGTCGTATTGTCAATTTCCAAATCAATATCAGTATAGGCGGAACCTTTGGACCAGGATTGAGTCACCAGGATCTCCGCTCCTTCGTTATTTTCCATGAACGCGTTGCTGAATCCGTGCGAGTGCCCGGTAACGACCACGTCAACCTCGCTGTCGAGCTTTTTGATGATATCGACCACCTCGCCGTTCAGTTCCGTGGCCGTAGGATCGGTTTCTCCCTCATACGAATACTGGCTGCCTCCCTGATGGAGCAGGACGACAATGGTGCGAATACCCCTTTTTTGAGGAACTTGACCTGCTTGTTGATGGCTTCGGCCTCGTCGGTAAATCTCAGGCCTTCTATTCCGGATGCGGTGACGATGGAAGGGGTATCCTGAAGGACCGCGCCGACAAAGGCTATCGGCACGCGGTTGACCTTTTTGATGACGTAGGGCGGCAGAAGCGGCAATCCGCTTTTTTCACCAATGACGTTGGCACAGACATAAGGGAATTTGGCTCCCTGCCATGGATTCTCCAGGAAAGGGCCCTTCTCGTGGTTACCGCCGTAAATCAGGCGCATCATTTCGTCCTGGCCCTCATCAAACTCGTGGTTGCCGACGGTGCCGACCATGTTGCATTTTGGGTCAAGCCGCCCCGAACCATGGCAGTGCCGATTGGCCAGCTGGTTCAAAAACATGATGGTCGGTTCGTCCTGCAACAGGGCGGATTCCGGCGGTGAGGCGCCGACAGCATCACCGGCATGAACGATGAATGTGCGATTCTCCATTCCTTTGGAAGCCTCCTTGAGATAGGCGGCCAATACCGGAGCGCTCCCGACCGGCCGTCCGGAAACCTTGATGCCTTCCACGATCTGACCGTGAAAATCGTTTATGGCCAGAATTTGCACAGCAGTGGTTTTAGGTGCTTTTTTCACGGCCTTACGCCCACAGTGTCCCTGCGTCGGCAACGCCAGGGCCATAAAGGCCAGAAAGGTGATCAAACTGATGATGAAAAAGTTGTTCTGATTGTTGGTGGGTAATTTTCCCATTGCACATCCCTCCTGAAAGCATGGTTTACAGTCATCCCGTCTCATGAGGCGGAGTGGCCGAATTGTTCACTTCTCCATGTGCAGGCAACGTCCAGCCTGTGCATGGACTGCCTTTTGCCCCTTATCAGCAAACCGGGTTGTGGCATCGGTCCGACTTATGCCAGTGGCGCATGGGGCGAGAAGAAGGCTTGTGCCGGCCCCGTGAGAAAGCGAGCATGAAAAGCACAAGCCCCTCAGACCGTTTCTCCTTACTTGGGTTGCTTTAGGTCTCTGTTATTGGACAGTTAAATTTATGCCGGTTTTTCAGTAAGATATTGTTTGAGAGCGGGCAAGGCGGGCGGGGTGATGCAAAAAAACACCTGAGTGGATGAGCAAAAGAAGGTTTTTGGTCAAAAAGGACTAATGCGTGGGGGAAAAGAAAAAAGCCCCTTCGCCGTAAAAAAAGGGGGAAAACGGCGAAGGGACTGTCGGGGGTGGAGTGTTCGTACGACCAGGAGGATCGAAGAACGTATCTATTTAACTCCGTAACCAATTGAAATTGATTACTGGTTCATGAATTTTCCATCAAGGGAAGGTTAGCGGTAAAGAGAGTGTGAGGACCCGATCATTGCCTTACCCTGAATACTGATCGGCACTATACAGCCGTTGCCAGTGCGGACAGAGAGGGGAGGAACGGAGAAAACGTGGATTGATGCAAGAAGAGGAACAGGCGGCGAAGAAAAAAGCACTGTGATGGAAGGCAAACTGCCGGTGGGCTATAATATTGGGATATCTTCCCGATAATGCGTTCGTCCCCGAATATTTCCCGATATCTCCCTTCCATCAAAATTGACGTCTATCCCATGGCTATTTCGCGGTACCTTTCTCCATTATTGGACAGGCCTCCGCCAAAAGGGCCGTCATCTTGTCCACATGGCTGCCATGCCAATAAATTTTATCGCAGGTGGGGCAAATTTTGAATTCATCAAAATAGCGGATTGTCAGTGGTTCAAGACGGGCGAGAATGTCCCGTTTGGGCACTGGCTGCAGCAATTCATTGCACTGCAGGCAGCGGGTCAACCTATCGTCCAGGGAGCTGAGAGAAAACAAGGCAAACACTTCCCGCAACTGCATGACGGGATCGCTGGACCTGATGCAGTGACCGAAAACGATTTGCTTTCGCTTCAACAGATCCAAATTGCGTGTGAGCAGAATCCGCGTTTCATCTTGTAGAATCCGCAATAAATCTGTTTCCGTCCAGGCCGGATCGTACCGGGTATCAAAGCCGGCCATGCGTAGATATCGGGCCAGTCTCCCCACATTGCCGTCAACGAGAAATCGCAGTTTTTCTTGGAATGGCGGCCTCAGGGGGGTAGCGCTGTTCAGGTCCCAGGGGACAGGCACGGGCTTCACGATAAATTCTTGGTGGTCTTGGACAAGGTGGGAGAATCCGACGGTGGTACCATTGCAGGTAATGTGGCCGATCTCCGTATGCGGTACTCCAAATGCCTCAAGGACGTC
>JBFWIP010000271.1:0-2594 GCA_050255935.1 Desulfobulbus sp. | reverse complement strand
AACAGCCTGGAAGGCATCGGCGTGACCGAGGCCCCGCGCGGCACCTTGATGCATCATTACCGGGTCAACGAGGACGGCCTGATCCAGTGGATCAACCTGGTCATCGCCACCGGCCACAACAACCTGGCCATGCAACGGGGGATTCTCCAGGCGGCCCGGCATTTCCTCACCGGCACCACCCTCCGGGAAGGGCTGCTCAACCGGATCGAGGCGGTGATCCGCACCTTTGATCCCTGCCTCTCCTGTTCCACCCATGCCGTCGGTTCCATGCCGATGATCGTCGAACTCATCGGCCCGGACGGCGCGACACTCGACCACCTGCGGCGGTAGGGCCGGGGTTTGTTGGAAGCGCATGTCCTCTGATATTATGACGGGATTTATGACGGGATGAATATGGAAAGCTTGCCGCTCAGCAAGGCATTCACACTCATAGAACCGGGGCCGGTCGTTTTGGTCACAACACATGACGGCCGAAAGGACAACGTGATGACCATCTCGTGGACTATGGTGTTGGACTTCACGGCGGATTTCGCCATTACGACAGGACCATGGAATTATTCGTACACCGCGCTTGAAGAATCAAGGGAGTGTGTCGTCGCAATTCCAACCGTGGATCTTCTCGACACCGTTATCGGAGTGGGCACCTGCTCCGGAGCCGATATCGATAAATTTGCACAGTTTAACCTCACCCGGTTGAAAGCTCGACATGTTCGAGCGCCGATCATCAAGGAATGCCTGGCAAATATCGAGTGTAAGGTTATCGATATTGTGACACGGTACAATATCGTTGTGCTTGAAGGCCTTGCCGCATACCTTGACAGTGCGCGCCCGGAGAAAAAAACCGTTCATGCTGTTGGTGACGGCACCTTTATTGTCGATGGTCGTACAATCAATCGAAGGGAGATGATGCAGGATAGACTTCCCAACGGAATTTAGCCATAATCACCGGATACCTGTTATTGGAACAATGGTGTCCTTGGGAAGTCATTATCAAAGAGCATGTCAAGCTGGGCCGTTGGAGCATGCTCAAGACTGGCAGGAAACAGGTTGCCTCAGCGGTTATTGGAGATGTGAACCTTGTCGCTGGTTCCAGTTCCCCCGTGAGTAAGCCATACCCCTCAAAAATCCAGTGGGCTTTTCGCCTCTTTCAGGGTTCGACTGCGAACTGTGTGGGTATAGATCATCGTCGTCCTCACATTTGTATGGCCCAGCAGTTCCTGGATGGTGCGGATGTCATAATTGGCCTGTAAGAGGTGACTGGCAAAGCTGTGCCGGAAGGTATGCGCGGTCACTCTTTTTGGTATTTTGCTTTTTTGCACGGCCGTGCGAATCGCCTTTTGCACCAGGGAAGGGTGGAGATGATACCGCCTCAATTCCTGGCTTTTCTTGACCTGCGTCAGCTTGAGAGCCGGAAACATCCATTGCCAGATCAACTCCTTGGCCGCATTCTTGTATTTAAGCTCCAAGGCGTCGAATAAAAAAACACCGTCGTAATCCGCTTCAAGATCCTGTTGGTGCTGTTCCCCCACTTTGATTATCTGTTCTTCCAGTTCTGGAACCAATATTTCAGGAATGGGCACGGTCCTATCCTTTTTTCCCTTGCCATCATGAATGGTCAGTATTCCAGCGCTGAAGTTAAAGCATTGAATGCGGAGCTGCAGACATTCGAAGAGGCGGAGACCACAACCATAGAGCAGCCGGACGATCAGGCTGTACGGGTGAGACAGTTCGGCGACAATCCGGTCGACTTCCGCCCGGTCAAGAACAACCGGAATGTATGGCCGTTTTTTTGCACGCACCACTCCTTCAATCGTACCGAATTCCTTTCCCAGCACATTGCGGAAAAAAAAGAGCAAACTGTTGAAAGCAAGATTCTGACTTGATGCCGAAACGTGCCGTTCAACGGCCAACCAGGTGAGAAAGGCTTTTACATCATCCACTCCTATGAGCGATGCTTCCTTACTCTTGACAAAAGTCTGGAATTGCCGGATCCATGACCGGTAGGAACGCAATGTTTTGGGCGAGTAATGGCGTACCTGGATGGCAGAGCACAAATCATCATAGAGCTTTGTCCAGTCAGTTCCAGTGGCGGCGGGAGGGTCGGCATTTCCCTCCCTGTCACTGATGGAGTGGAGCCGAGACTCTTTCCTCTGACGGTCTGGCTGAGCTGATCCCTGCTGTATCCACCTCTCGTCAGTCGTACATCTCCGATCCGGGCCAAGGCCTTTTTTCCGCGTTTCCTGGGAGGAGATCTCCCCGGTCGCAGGCGGTTTCCCTTTCCCCCTCGTTTTCGACAAGTTTCCGGCCAGTTGTATGTAAAGCGCCACTGCCTTATCAGCCTGACGGACCAGGTTGTCGGCCTGCCCCTTACTGCGCAATTTTGCAAGAAAAGCCGCACAGGTTTCGGGTCTGGTCCCCTCAAGTGAATATTTCAGGCAAAAATCATAATAATAGCGAAACCACTTCAGGTAATGGGCATGCTGTTTCCGGTCTACGCCGGATGTATTCAGCTGTTTTTGGTAGGCACGGAGCAGCGCTGGCGGTAAAGGTCTCATGGGGATAAACAGAAATTGTATAATAGGAGAAATATGTTT
>JBFWIP010000270.1:0-2595 GCA_050255935.1 Desulfobulbus sp. | reverse complement strand
CCCCCTTGAATCCGAGGTAGACCGGAAACATGTGCCCCAGCACCGAGGCCGCGCCGCAGAGGGCGATGACCGGCTCCGGCCCGGAGGTTCCCTGCAGCAGCCGGGCGGCAATGAACATCGGCAGAAAACCCTTGAGCAGGTCGCAAAGAAGCGTCAATGCGCCCATCTTTTTCCCCAACAGGCGGGCGACATTGGTGGCGCCGATATTTTTGCTGCCCTCGGCGCGGATATCGATGCCGCTGCTCCGGGACAGGACCAGTCCAAAGGGGATGGCGCCGAGCAAGTAGGAGAGGACAATGCAGAGAAATCCGATACTGTTCATAGGCGTGTCGTGTGGTTGTTACGGGAGCGGGATCAGGCCTTGTTGTGCCGAAAAATCATTTCCAGTTCACAGGCCGCGGCATAGGCGCCGATTTCCTCCTGCAGCAGCCGGACATAGGGACAGTCCACCACCGCCAAAAGGGACTGGCGCAGACGAAAGGCCTTCCGGTCGCCGTCCTCGATGGGTTCCAGCATGTAGGGAAAGACCTGCGGCCGACGGCAGACCTGGGGCCTATCCGGATAAATACGGCAGCGGCCAAGCGCCTCCAGGTGGGGGCAGCGGCTCCCGGTGGGCAGAATCAGGCTCCATCCGGAACGCCAACGGATCAGCACCGGATCAGGGCGCCGGTAAAAATCGTGGCCTTCCACCTGCAGGGGTGGTTCGTCGTCGATCCGGGATGCGCGCGAGGCCGGGGTATCGATCCGTTCCAGGGGAAAATGGACCGCCTCACCCGGTTGCAGGGGAATCTCGAAGTAGTCCTGCCGCATCTCCGCCTCCGGGCCGACGCAGCACAGGGTGCAGTTGCAGGGGGCGCAGAGGAGGCTGTTGATTGGCTCCAGTTCGCGGATGAGGACATCCTGGGCGATCAGGGCCGTGGCCGCGGTCAGGGCGTCGACCGGATTGTTGTCCACATCCACCACCTGTTGCTCCGGGGGCTTGCCGGCCTTGAAGTCGGCCAGGGGCCGGAGCAGATCGGCATAGGGCTGGAGGATGCCGACCGGGTCGGCATAGGTGGCGAAACCGGTTTCAATGTCGGCCGGCATCTGACTGATCACCTCGTCCACCGTGGCAAAATCACCGGTCAGGTAAAGAAACTGGACCATGCCGATCAGCGGCAAAACCGGCTGTGCCAACAGGGCCGTCCCCTCGTGTAATGCGTCCTTGTCAAGCATGGTGCTCCTTTAAAGTTCGTGCCCATCCAGAAATGGTCTTTTCGCCCAATTTCGGCGTTATGCTCAAAATTTTATCCTCGGAATATCACATATATGCCTGCGGTAAAATTTTTCGCATGTCTTGAACTTGAACGAAAATCCTCATTTCTGAATAGACACCGATTCGGCCCGCACCCTACACAAAAAAACGCCGAAAAACAAGCGGGCACAAGAGGACAAACCTGTGGGAGCCCGTGCAGACAGCTTTACTTTACCCGGCAAACTGATTACATACCCAAAAAACGAATTTCCCTTAAAAAACGGTGCCCGGCACCAGGATGCGATAGAATCATGGCCATTCGAGAAATTATTACCTACCCACACCCGGTGCTCCGCCAGAAGGCGGAAACCATCACCGAGTTCAACGAGGAACTGAAAACCCTGATCGAGGACATGGTGGACACCATGTACAAGGCGCCCGGCGTCGGCCTGGCCGCCAACCAGATCGGGATTGCCCGCCGGCTGGTGGTGGTCGACCAATCCGCCCAGGAGGACGAGCGTAACTTCATTGCCCTGCTCAACCCCGAAATCTCCCTGGGCGAGGGTTCGGTGGTCCAGGAAGAGGGCTGCCTGAGCGTGATCGATTGCTACGCCAAGGTGAAGCGCTACCGGAAAATCCATGTCGTTGCCCAGGACATGGACGGCAAGCCGCTCGAGTTCGACGCCGAGGACCGCTTCGCCCGCATCATCCAGCACGAGGTCGACCACCTTCTCGGTACCCTGTTCATCGACCACCTCAGCACGCTCAAACGGACGATGTACAAAAAGAAACTGAAAAAGATCCTCAAGGATCAGCAATGAGCCATCCCCTGAAAATCGTGTTCATGGGCACCCCGGATTTTGCGGTGCCCTCGCTCCGGGCCCTGATCGATTCGAACCACGAGGTCGCCGCCGTGGTCTGCCAGCCCGACCGCCAGCGTGGCCGGGGCAAGGTTCTCAGTCCGCCGCCGGTCAAGGTCCTGGCCGGCGAGCACAACCTCCCGGTCCTGCAACCCGGTTCCGTGCGCACCGACGAGTTTTTCGAGCAGTTACATACCATTGCCCCCGATCTCCTGGTGGTGGTGGCCTACGGCAAAATCCTGCCGGTACGCCTTTTGCAATTGCCCCGGCTGGGGGCGATCAATGTCCATGGATCGATTCTGCCCAAGTATCGCGGCGCGGCCCCGATCCAATGGGCGGTGATCAACGGCGAGGCCGAGAGCGGCATCACCATTATGCAGATGGATGCGGGCATGGATACCGGCGACATCCTCCTGATTGAACGCACCCCCATCGGCCCGCAGGAAACCGCCGGCGAACTGTTCGACCGCCTCTCCGCAATGGGGGGCGCCACCCTGGTTG
>JBFWIP010000269.1:0-2610 GCA_050255935.1 Desulfobulbus sp. | reverse complement strand
CCAGGACGCCCAGGTAGGCGGTCAAACAGGCCCTGTGAAAGAGCGCCGCGGCCGCTGCAACCACGAGAACCGCCAGGCCGATATTGAACAGCAGGTTGAACCGTTCCTCGCAACGGGGCCAGACCAGTAAGGCCGAGAGGCTGATCAGGCCGATTCCGATCCAGAGAAAGGCCGGGACGGGATGGATGAAATCGCGGCAAAGCAGGTTGGCGGCGATGTTGGCCTGGATCTCCGCCCCGGGCGTGGGAAATTGGCGGGTAAAGGAGGTCACGTGGGTATCGCCGAGCCCCATGGCCCGGGCACCGACCAGGACCAGCCGGTCCTTGAACAGGCCGTCGCCGTATTTCCCGGCAAGGACATCGGCGTAGGAGAGCCAGAGAAAACTTTCCTCGGGGCCATGGTAGTTGATGATGGCCGCATCGGCGTCGTCGGGAAGGGGGACGTCCAGACCGGCGGCACGGAGCAGGGCAAGGGCCAGGGGCGGTGCGCCGGGTCCGTTGGTCAGGTCGACCCGGCGGACGATGCCGTCGCCCGAGAGCAGGGTCTCGATGTGGCCGACCGCCGCAAAGCCGCGCAAACTCGCACTGGGCCCGGCTAGGCGGCCGTCGCGTTCGTGGGCCAGGGCCAGGACCACCGGCGGCCCCTGGGCCATGGCCCGGCTGAACAGGGCATCGTCGGCCGAGGGCTCGGGGAAGAGGAAATCAAAGCCGACCGCGCTGGCGCTGCGGAGACGGGCAAGCAGTTGGCCGTGCAGCCGCCGGGGAAAGGGCCAGGCCCCCAGTTGCCGCAGGCTGGCCTCGTCGATGCCGATGAGCATGATCCGCTGGTCAGGGGGGCGGGGGCCCCGCAGGCGAAAGAGCAGATCCAGCCCGGCGTCGTCGAGACGGTTCAGTAACCCGCTTGCGGCCACCAGGCCGAACAGAAGCAGGCTGAGCATCGGGGCGGTCAGCTGCCGGTACACGTCACCGCCATGGCCGGATTTTTTGACGGGGCCGTTGCCGTGCCAAAGGGGCCTGCAACGAAGACGCCGCCGATGATTGGGCCGGTGCCACTCGCGACTGTTTCCGTGTTAGAGAAGAATGATCCCCAGCGTCACCACCCCGAAGAACAATTCCTCCCAACCCATCGGTTTGGGGCTGATGGTCATGGTCTGCGACGGGGTCCAGGGGCTGGCGGGCTGGCCGTTTTCCACGCCGCGCATGCGGACCCAGTACTTGCCGGCCACCAGTTTTTCTTCCAGCGTGAACGAGGTGGCCGCGAGATTCCTCTGATCGACCACCAGATTGGTGAAGTCCTTGTCGGCGGCCACCTGCAGGTCATAGTTCCAACCGTCGACCATGGCGGGCCACTGCAGGGTCGGGCGGATATTGGCCGTTCCCTCCATGCCCTTCATCTCCGGGGCGGGTGCCAGTTTCCACTGCAGCGGCACCGAGTAGAGGGTGTTGAATCCATCGGGCGCCACCGCCTTGACCCGAAAATAGTACGTCCCCGGCGGCAGTTCCGGGCTGGTGTAGCGTGCTTCGGCCACCTCCTTTGTTTCGATCATTTGTTGAAACCCGGGATCGTGGGCCACCTGCAGCTCGTAATGGGCCACCTGCTCCGATTCCAGCCACTGGATGGACCCCTGCTTGCCCCAGAGGGTGGTCCCGGTCTTGGGAAAGGAAATCACCGGGTTGGGAGGAACGGTGCGGACGTTGAAGGGCAGGGGACCGACGACCTGGGATTCGAAATTGTCCTGATCAATGGCGGTCAGCGAGGCAAAGTGGCCGCCGTCGGGCAGATTGGCCACCACAAAACGGCCGCCCGGAGGCTGGCTTTGGTCAAAGAGGGTGGCTTGGGTCTGCTGGTCGCCGGTGATCCGCAGGCGGATGGCCGTGGCCTTTGCATGCGCCGGTGCCGGAATCACCACCGGCAGGCTGCGGTAAAGCGGCTCAAGGCTGGGCGTGGCCGGGGGCATGGGCAGAGCCCGCGGCTGCTCCGGCGGGCTGCCCGCCTCGATGCGGACGCCCTGGCCCGGATTGACTATGGTCGATTGGCCCGAACCGCTGACCGTCACCCGGCCACGCAGGGTTTCCACATTGTTGGCCGTCTCGCCGATGGTCTTGAGGCGGAACTCGGTGCCGCGGACACCGGTGAGCGCGATCGGGGTACGGTTCTGGAAGGTCTCGTTGGCCTTGAGCTTGTCGCGGATCCAGTGGATGACCCGGCCCCGGGTGAGGGAGAAATCGGCCTTGACGTTGCCGTCCTTGAGCCGGAACAGGTAATTGATGGTCAGTTGGGAATCCGGTTCAATCCGGGTATAGGTATGATCCGGCAGGAGCAGGTGGGTATAGCCATCGCTGCCGGTGACCACGGTTTGCCCGGGCAGGAGCAGGTCCCCCGTGTTCAGCGGCACGGCCTGCTCTCCCTCGAGACGGCCGACCTGGCCATGGACCGAGGCAACCGTGGCCGAGAGCTTGTCGAGCACCAGCAGGGATCTCGGTACCTGGAGAAAGGTGTCCCTGATGATCAGATACGGTGCACCCAGGTGGTTGATGCGGGCGATCTCATGCCAGTCGTTGCGGTCATGGCAAAAGTCACGGGCGATATGGATCAGGTTGGTTCCGGCCT
>JBFWIP010000268.1:0-2671 GCA_050255935.1 Desulfobulbus sp. | reverse complement strand
ATTGAAAACAGGATGTTTTGAAAAACACTACATGTTGCAGTATTTGTTGTTGATGCTCTCTATATGTTGTGATAATGTGCCGTCGGCGAAGTCTTGGATATTCAAGGCGAAATCCTGCGTTTGCCATCCCGCCGAAAAGCCGTTGCCGCAAGGTTTTCCGGTCAGCCGCGGCTTTTGCGAGTCGGCTGCCGCACCTGTCGTCGTTACCAAAAGAAGAAGATGAGATGAATACAAGTAAAGAGGAAGACATGACCAGAAGCATACCCCGTCAGCAGCTCACCGAAACCGCGGAGACCGTTCTCGAGAGGAGGTATTATCTGAAGGATGCGGACGGCACACCGCTGGAAAACTGGGAAATCCTTTGCCGTAGGGTCAGCGATGCAGTGGCCCTGGTCGATCAGGACCAGCCGGACTACGAGGGGCTGGCCGATCGCTTCTTCAATATGATTTATTATCTCGATTTCCTCCCCAATTCGCCCTGCCTGATGAACGCCGGCACCGATCTCGGCCAGCTTTCGGCCTGTTTTGTCCTGCCGGTGGAAGATTCAATGGACGGCATCTTCACTTCCATCCGCAACGGGGCCCTGGTGCACAAAACCGGTGGCGGCACCGGCTACTCCTTTTCCCGCCTGCGGCCGAAGAATTCGGCGGTCCGCTCCACCCAGGGCGTGGCCTCCGGCCCCTTGAGTTTTGCCGCGGTCTTTGACGCGGCAACCGAAACCATCAAGCAGGGCGGCAAACGCCGCGGCGCCAACATGGGCGTGCTTCGGGTCGATCATCCCGATATCCGCGAGTTCATTGCCGCCAAGCAGGATCAGACCCGTTACACCAATTTCAACTTCAGCGTCGCCATAACCGATTTGTTCATGGAGGCGGTCAAAAATGATCTGGAATACGATCTGGTCGACCCCTCCAACGGGCGGGTGATCGATACCATCCGGGCGCGCGAGGTCTTTGACAAGATCATCGATCTGGCCTGGCATAACGGCGAGCCCGGTGTACTATTCATCGATGCCGCCAACCGCGACAATACCACTCCCCAACTCGGTGAGTTCGAGGCCACGAACCCCTGTGGCGAACAGTGGTTGCTGCCTTACGAGTCCTGCAATCTGGGTTCGATAAATCTCGGCCAGTACGTCAGGGAAGGGGAAATCGATTGGGAACGCCTCGGCGAAACCGCGCGCCTGGCCGTGCGTTTTTTGGATAACGTCATCGACTGCAATCGTTTCCCCATCCCCGAGATTGCCGAAATGACCCAAAAGACCCGCAAGGTGGGCCTGGGCATCATGGGGCTGCACGACCTGCTCATCCAGCTCGAGTTGCCCTATGCCAGCGAGGAGGGGCGTGAAACCGCCGCCGAGGTCATGGCCTTTATCCGCAAGGAAGCCGAAGTCGCCTCCGTTGCCCTGGCGGAGATGAAGGGCCCGTTCCCTGCCTACGACGCGACCGTCAATGACTATCCGGCCCGACGCAACGCCGCCCTGACCTCGATCCAGCCCACCGGCACCGTATCGATGATCGCGGACTGTGCGTCCGGCTGCGAGCCCTACTTTTCGATTGTCATGATCAAGAACGTCATGGATGGCGATAGGTTGTTGATGGTCAACAAGCTTTTTGAAAAGGTGGCCCGGGAAGAAGGCTTTTTCTCCGCCGAACTGATGGAAAAGGTGGCCTCCTCCGGAACGGTCATCGGCCACAAGGAAATACCGCAACACTGGCAGGAGGTGTTCCGTACCGCTCAGGATATAAGCCCGGAACAGCACATCCGCATGCAGGGTATCCTGCAGCAAAACGGGGTGGATTCTTCGATCAGCAAAACCATTAACCTGCCGTCCACCGCCACCCAGGACGATGTCCGCACCTCGTACATGCTCGGTTTTGACCTGGGCTGCAAGGGACTGACCGTGTACCGCGACGGTTCCCGCGACCACCAGGTCCTCAACACCGTAGCCTCCAGCCCGGACATGACCGCGCTCGCCTCCTCACAGGGATTGTTCCAGAAGGCGACCCTGCCCGATGTGCTCAGCGCCAAGCGCTACCGTCTCAAGGATATCAATCAGGAAACCATCTATATCATCGTCTGTTTCGACGAGGACGAAAAACCCATGGAGGTCTTTGCCAAGTTCCCCTTTGACAACCGGGTGGATCTGAAGGACAAGTCCACCATGTGGACCACCACTTGCCGCTTGGTGTCGTTGGCGCTTCGCTATCAGATCCCCATGGACGAGATCATCAAGCAGTTGGACCGCTCCTCCGGCCATATGCTTGATCTGCCGGCCCAGTTGGGCAAATTACTCAAGTCGTTCATGGCCGCGACCCAGCATGGTTTTGCCTCGGTTTGTCCGGAGTGTCAGGGAAAATTGGTGTTTGAGGAGGGGTGCGAGGTTTGCCGGGATTGCGGGTATTCCAAGTGTTCATGATGGGAACGGGACGTCTTTCCTCGCATAGGATCCGGCCCGGTGTTGGGTCGTCGGGTAAGGTGGGCACGGTTGTTTGGTGCCCACCAACTGATTGAATTGTTCTCTTTTTTTCTTTTCACCTTCTGAGTCAACCTCCCTTTTTCGCCTCGCTGCGGGAGAGGCAGCCGCGCCGCTTGCGCCCCCCGGAGCACATGGATTTCCCCCTGATTTTGCAAAAAGTGAAGGTAAGAGAAACGGTGCCGTTTTTGCGG
>JBFWIP010000267.1:0-2684 GCA_050255935.1 Desulfobulbus sp. | reverse complement strand
ATCTGGGCGCGGTGCTGGCGGAGCAGCGCTTGAGCGGCCCGGTATTGGGGGTGGTCCTGGACGGCACCGGTTACAGCCCCGACGGTTCGATTTTTGGCGGCGAGATCTATCGGGCCGACCGTCACCGTTTTACCCGGCTGGGCCATTTGGCCACCCTCGATTTGCCGGGGGGGGACCGCGCCGCCCTCGAACCCTGGCGCATGGCCCTGTCCCTGCTGTACAATCTGCTGGGAGCGGATGCTTTCCGTCCCGAACAGCAGCCCCCGGCCCTGCGCGGGATTGAGGCGGCCAAAAAACAGCTCCTCGGCCAGATGCTGGTCAAAAAGGTGAACTGTCCGCCCACCTCGAGCTGTGGGCGGCTCTTTGACGGCGTCTCGGCCCTGGTCGGCCTTTGCCCGGTCAGCCAATACGAGGGCCAGGCGGCTATGCTTCTCGAGCAGCAGGCCATGCGGGCCAATGATGCCTCCGCAGCCAACCGGTATCCGCTGGAGATCGAAATGGTGGACGGCCAGGTGCTGATCAGTCCTGCCGGACTGGTGGCCGGGCTGCTGGCCGATATCGCCCACGGGGTGGATATCCCGGTGATGGCCCGCGCCTTTCATCTCTGGCTGGTGGAGGCGCTGCTGCATGCCCTGAAACGGGTCCGCGATACGGTGGAATGTGATCAGGTGGCGCTTGCCGGTGGCTGCATGCAGAATAAATTGTTGTTTGAACGGCTTTGCGGCTCCCTGCGTGAACACGGTTTCATTGTCCATGCCGGGGAACTGGTGCCGATGAACGATGGTGGCCTTGCCCTGGGGCAGGCCTATATAGGAGGTTTCCCATGTGTTTAGCCATTCCCATGCAGGTGGTCGAACTGCGCGGGGGCAGTGACGAACTGCTCGATCCCCGGGTGGCCCTGGTCGAGAGCGACGGTATCCGCAAGGAAATCCGCCTGGAAATGGCCGACCGGGTCCCGGAAGTCGGGGAGTACGTGATCATCCATGCCGGGTTTGCCATCCATACCCTGAGCGAGGAGGAGGCGGAATACAATCTCAGCCTGATGCGGCAGATGGCCGAGGCCCTGGAACGGGAAGGCCGCCTGCCCGGAGCGCCCGAATGAAATGCGCGGAGGCATTCCGTTCCCGGGCGGTGACCGCACCGCTGGTGGAGGAGATTGGCCGCAGCCTGACCCGTCCGGTGCGGATCATGGAGGTCTGCGGCACCCATACCATGTCGATCTTCCGCCACGGCATCCGTTCCCTGCTGCCCGAGGGCATTACCCTGCTTTCCGGTCCCGGTTGTCCGGTCTGCGTCACCCCGGCCGGGCATATCGACGCCTGCCTCGCCGCGGCCGAGCGGCCCGAGGTGACCATTGCCACCTTCGGCGACCTGATCCGGGTGCCGGGCAGCCACGGCTCGCTGGCCGAGGCCCGGGCCCGGGGGGCGCGGGTGGAGGTCGTCTATTCGCCCATGGACGCCCTGGTGCTGGCCGGGAAGGAGCCGGAGCGGATCGTGCTTTTTCCGGCCATCGGTTTTGAGACCACGGCGCCGACCATCGCCGCCACCATCCTCCAGGCCGAGCGGTTGGGGATCACCAATTTTGTGATCATCGCCGCCTGCAAGACCATGCCCCGGGCCCTGGAAACATTGATGGCCGATCCGGAACTGCATATCGACGGCTTGCTCTGCCCCGGCCATGTCAGCGCCATTATCGGTAGCGATGCCTACCTCCCTTTTGCCGGACGCCACCACTTGGCCTGCGCCGTGGCCGGGTTCGAACCGGCCGATATTCTTGCCGGTCTCCTGAGCCTCATCCGCCAGATCAACGCCAACGAGCCGCGGGTGGAAAACTGTTATACCCGGGCGGTCACGGCCGGGGGCAATCTCAATGCCCGCAAGCTGATCGACCAGGTGTTCGAGCCGGCGGACAGCCCTTGGCGCGGTTTGGGGATCATCCCCGGCAGTGGGCTGGTGCTGCGCCAGCGGTACCGGCAATATGACGGCATGACCCGTCTCGGCCTTTCGGTTCAGCCGACCAGGGAGCCCAAGGGCTGCCGTTGCGGCGAAATCCTCAAAGGCCGACTGCTGCCGCCGGATTGTCCGCTCTACGGCACCGCCTGCACGCCGCTCAAACCGGTCGGTCCCTGCATGGTTTCCAACGAAGGGACCTGTGCCGCCTATTTTCGCTACAGCGGCCGGAAAGGATGAACGGCTGGCGCGGTTTTCCTGTCAACCCTCAACAAAGGTGCCTATGAACGCAGACTCGATTGTCAGCCTTGACCATGGAAGCGGCGGTTTGGCCAGCCAGAACCTGATCAGCGGCCTGTTCCTCAAGTACCTGCACTCCCCGCAGCTGCATGACCTGGAAGATTGTGCGATACTCGGCGAACATGCAGGGCGTATCGCCTTTTCCACCGACAGCTATGTGGTGGATCCGCTTTTTTTCCCTGGCGGCGACATCGGCATGCTGGCCGTGCACGGTACCATCAACGACCTGGCCATGCGTGGTGCCCGCCCCATCGCCCTGAGTCTGGCCCTGATCATCGAGGAGGGGTTTCCGCTTGCCGATCTGGAACGGGTGATCGCCTCGGTGGCCCGCTGCTCGGAGGAGGCCGGAGTGGCGGTCGTCACCGGCGACACCAAGGTGGTGCCCCGGGGAAAGGTGGACAAGATTTTCGTCAATACCACCGGGATCGGCATTG
>JBFWIP010000266.1:0-2730 GCA_050255935.1 Desulfobulbus sp. | reverse complement strand
GCACCAACCAATGAGCAGCAGCAACAGCGTTGGCATCAACGGCGATAAAATCCGCATGGCCAGAGAACAGAAGGGGCTCACCCAACTCTATCTGGCTACGGTCGTCGGGGTGACCACCGATACGATTTCCCGTTGGGAGAATCGACGCTATCCCTCCATCAAGCCGGACAATGCCAAAAAGCTGGCTGAAGCGCTGGAAATCCCACTCGAAGAATTACTGGATGCCTGCGGGGAAAACGACCCCATCGATTCAGCCGACTCGATGGACGAAACGGATATTCCCAAGGACAAGCCATCGTTTTTTCCTATCCTGTTCAGGCGGAAGCTGCTTTTCCTGCTGCTTCCGGGAATGCTTGTCCTGGGAGGCGGAGTAGCCGGGTTGTACCTCTGGATCAATCAATCGGGCCTGCAGGCGACCCGGATCATGCCCAAACAGACCGCACCCAACCTCTCGTTTCCGGTCCTGATCAAAATACGCGGACCGGTAGAGTCACACAGCAGCCTGCTCGTTCGTGATGAAATGGAGGGCGACGTGGAGGCCTTTGGAGCCATGGAGGGGGGAAAGCCCAAACAATTCGGCAAGAATCCGCGCTGGATCGGCCGGCTGGAAAACGGCAGGGCCGCATTTCTCTACCTGGTCACACCGGGGAAAAAGGCCAAACCGGAGGAAACCATCACCTTTTCCGGCGACCTCATCACCCGGGAAGGGCAACTGATCGGGGACAAGATCGGCGGGACTGCGCAGATAGAAATCAGTCCCTATCATTGGGCGGATACGAATCAGGACCATGTGATCAGCGATGATGAGATCCTCGGAGCCTACGAGACCTATTCCCTGCCCGGTGATCCCTCGATCAACTTTTCCGCCCTGGAAGAACTCTGGCTTGCCGGGAAGTACACCTGGAACAAACGGACCCTGACCTTTGATCCGGCCCCCGAAACGGGCAAGGAGTAGGACATGATTCGCCTTGTGCTCATTCTGGGGTCCCTCATGCTGACCGCCCTGCCCGCCCTGGCCGGTTCCGAGGTGATTGGCCGCTATGTTCCGGGCCAGGACAACACCGTCGTGCTGCAGATCACCGTACAACGCCCCGCGCCGGCAGCCTTTATCGTCCTCCAGACCATGGACAGTGGCTTGTCGCTGATTGCAGCCAGCCCGCCTCCCATGGGGGGCAACCCGGGAGGGTCGAGTGTCAAATGGCTGTTCAAACGTCCGCGTCCGGGCCAGTTCGTAGTGAACATGCAGTTCGCCCAACCCGTTGAGCTCAACCAGCTCGAAGGGACCATCCGTTACCGCCATCCTCAAGACGGATCGCTCGTCTTTTCCCGGATCGGGAAAGAACGGCTCCATCCGTGAGCTTAACGTGAAGAAACCCCATGATCGGTCACGTCATGCTCCGGAGACCTGAAAGCAGATTCCGGTTCCCCCCCGGAGTTATCGCTGCAGATCTGCGGTCAATTCGACCAGTTCCTTTTCAAGCAGCGTTTCTTTCTCCAACAACACCTTGGCACACCGTTCGAGGACGGCGCGGTTGGTTTCCAGAATGCCGTAGGTCTTGGCAAAGGTGTCATCGATAATTTTGCGGACCGAGGCATCGATCTGTTGCGCGGTTGAATCGCTGATCTGGCACCCGTTGATGCCATGGCCCTGTTGCTGATTGAGAAAACTCTGTTGTTTTTCCTCGTAGACCACGGAACCAATCGTTGGATCCATGCCATAGCGGGTGACCATGTTGCGGGCAATGTCGGTCGCTCTGGCGATATCATCGGAAGCACCGGTGGACAGGTGCCCATACACCAATTTTTCTGCGGCCCTGCCCCCTAAAAGAACGGAAATTTTATTTTCCAGTTCCTCCTTGGTCATGAGGAAACGATCCTCGGTGGGCCGCTGCAGGGTATAGCCGAGCGCCCCGATCCCCCGGGGGATGATGGAAATCTTGTAGACCGGATCACTGCCGGGAAGGACCAGCGCCGTCAGGGCATGGCCGACCTCGTGGTGGGCCACGATCTCCCGTTCGCGTGGATTGAGCAGCCGGTTTTTTTTCTCCAGGCCGGCGATAATGCGCTCGATGGCCTGGGTAAAATCCTCCATGCAGACTTCCGTTGCCTGGCGGCGGGTCGCCAACAGGGCGGCCTCATTGACCAGGTTGGCCAAATCGGCTCCGGAAAAGCCGGTGGTCAGATCTGCCACCTGGGAAGCATCGACATCGCCGCCCAACTGCACCTTCTTCATGTGCACCTTGAGAATGGCGATTCGCCCCTGTTTATCCGGCCTGTCGACCAGCACCTGACGGTCAAAACGTCCGGCACGGAGCAGCGCCGGATCCAGAACCTCCGGCCGGTTGGTGGCCGCCAAAAGCACCAGGCCGCTGGTGGGATCGAAGCCGTCGAGTTCGACCAGAAGCTGGTTCAGGGTCTGTTCCCGCTCGTCGTTCCCCCCCAGACCGGCGGCGGAGCGGGCACGCCCCAGGGCGTCCAGTTCATCGATGAAAATAATCGCCGGCGCCGATTTGCGCGCCTGTTCAAAAAGATCACGGACCCGGGCGGCGCCCACGCCGACGAACATCTCCACAAACTCGGAACCGCTGATGGAGAAAAACGGGACCCCGGCCTCACCGGCCACGGCTCGTGCCAACAGAGTTTTGCCCGTCCCCGGAGGGCCAACCAGCAAAATCCCCTTGGGCATCCGTGCCCCGAGTTTCCCGTAGGCGTCAGGTGCCTTCAAAAATT
>JBFWIP010000265.1:0-2734 GCA_050255935.1 Desulfobulbus sp. | reverse complement strand
CTTCTCCCAGGGACCGAGCGGCATTTCCAACATCCCTCGGCCGGGATTTTTCGGCATGGACCTGACCCTGGATCAATCCATCATCTACACCTACTACCTGATGATGCTGATGGTGCTCTTCACCATCTTCGTGGTCAACCGGCTGCAGAATTCCCGCATCGGCCGCGCCTGGTTCGCCCTACGCGAGGACGACATCGCCTGCCAGGCCATGGGCATCGACAAGACCCGCACCAAGCTCACCGCCTTTGCCCTGGGCGCATTCTGGGCCGGGATGGCCGGGGTGTTCTTTGCGGCGCAAAACACCTATGTCAGCCCCAAAAGCTTCACCTTTCTCGAATCGGCCATCATCCTCTGCATAGTGGTCCTGGGCGGCATGGGTTCGATCATCGGCGTCATAATCGGTGCCCTGTTCCTGATCCTTCTGCCCGAGTACCTGCGCGCCTTGGCCGATTACCGCATGCTGGCCTTCGGCGCCATCCTGGTGGGGATGATGATCTTCCGGCCCCAGGGAATTGTCGCCACGGTGCGCCGAACGTACACACTCGACCGCTCAACTGTTGCAAATTAGACACAGCCCATGGAACCATTACTCACCGTGCAGGGACTGACCATGGATTTCGGCGGCATCCGCGCCCTGGACCAGCTCGCACTGTGCATCCATCCCGGTGAAATTGTGGCCCTGATCGGTCCCAACGGTGCCGGCAAAACCACCTTCTTCAACTGCCTCACCGGCATGTACACCCCCACCGCCGGGGAAATCCTCCTTGCCGGAGCCGACAAGGCACCCAGACGGATCAACGGCCTCAAACCCAACCGGATCACCGAACTCGGCCTGGCGCGCACCTTTCAAAACATCCGTCTTTTCCAGAACATGACCGTGCTCGAAAACGTGATGATCGGCCGGCACTGCCGTACCCGCGCAAAAATCCTCGGCGCCGTCTTCCGCAATCCGGCCACGGTGCGCGAAGAACGAAAAATCGTTGGCACGAGCTATGCATTGCTGGAACGAATCGGCTTGGCGGATCAGGCCAATGTCTTTGCCAAGAACCTTCCCTACGGGGCACAGCGCCGGTTGGAGATTGCCCGGGCATTGGCCACCGAACCATCCCTGCTGCTGCTCGATGAGCCGGCGGCGGGGATGAATCCCCAGGAAACCCTGGAACTCAATGCGCTGATCACCTCGATCAAGGCGGACGGCCTGGCGATCTTGCTGATCGAGCACGACATGAAAATGGTGATGGCCCTTTCCGACCACATCTTCGTCATGGATTATGGCCGCAAGATCGCCGAGGGCACTCCCGACGAGGTGCGCTACAACCCGGCGGTGATCAAGGCCTACCTCGGCGAGGAGGATATCCATGCTTGAACTGCGGGATATCGATGTCTTTTACGGCAACATCCAGGCGCTGCACCAGGTGAGCCTCACGGTCGGGCAAGGGGAAATCATCACCCTGATCGGTGCCAACGGAGCCGGGAAATCCACCACCCTGATGGCGATCAGCGGCATTGTGCCCCCCCGCGGGGGAACGATCCGCTTCGAGGGACGGGAAATAGCCGGCCTGGCGCCGGACGGCATCGTCAAACTCGGCATCTGCCAGGTCCCCGAGGGGCGCCACATCTTCCCGGACCTGACCGTTGCCGAGAACCTTGACATGGGCGCCTTTCTCCGCAAGGATAGCGCGGGGATCATCAGTGACCGCGATTATGTCTATCACCTGTTCCCAATCCTGGCCAAGCGGCGCAACCAGCCCGGCGGCAATCTCTCCGGCGGCGAACAGCAGATGCTGGCGATCAGCCGCGCCCTCATGGCCCGGCCGAGGCTGCTGCTGCTCGATGAGCCGTCCATGGGTCTGGCGCCCCTGGTAACCAGGCAGATTTTTGAAATCATTCAGACGATCAACAAAGAACACCACACGACCATCTTTCTGGTGGAACAGAATGCCAATCTGGCGCTCCAGGCGGCCCATCGTGGCTATGTGCTGGAGAACGGGCGCGTGGTCATGCAGGACCGGGCAGCGGCGCTGCTCAGCAATACAGCCATTCAAAAAGCGTATCTCGGCATCTGAACACGGGCCAACGATTACGGCCCCGGCCGGGAACAACAAGGAATCATCATGAGCACGACAGTCAAGGTTGGAGTTATAGGGGTTGGATATCTTGGGCGTTTTCATGCCCAGAAATATGCAGCCATGGAAAATGTGGAACTCGTCGGGGTGGCGGATGCCGACCCCGAGCGCGCCCGGTTGGTGGCCTCGGAGGTGGGCGCCCGGGCCTACGGCGATTACCGTGAACTGCTGCCCCAGGTGGAGGCGGTCTCGATCGCGGTGCCCACCAGTCTTCACCACGAGGTGGCCAAGGCCTGCCTGCAGGCGCAGGTCGACGTGATGGTGGAAAAGCCGATCACCACCACCCTGGGAGAGGCCGACGACCTGATCGCACTGGCCAAGGAACAGCAGCGCATCCTCCAGGTGGGCCATCTCGAACGGTTCAACCCGGCGGTCCTGGCCATGCAGCCCCTGCTTACCCATCCCCTGTTCATCGAGGCCCACCGCATCGCCGTGTTCAAGGAACGGGGCACGGATGTGGATGTTGTGCTCGACCTGATGATCCACGACATCGATATCGTGCTCTCCATCGTCAAGGCGCCGATCGTCTCCATCCTCACCGCCGGTTCGCCGGTGGTCACCCCACACACCGACATCGCCAACGCCCGCCTTATTTTTGCCAACGGCTG
>JBFWIP010000264.1:0-2735 GCA_050255935.1 Desulfobulbus sp. | reverse complement strand
AGCCATTGACAACCTGCGGAAATTGGGACCTCAAAGAAAAAGCACAGAGGATTTCCCACGTTACTTGCCTCTATCGATTCGGGGAATGAAGAACCATTCAGGACGGAACTGAAGCCGGATTCAGGGAAAAAATGAGGAGTGATTCAGTGTTCGCCGAGCAACAAATTTGAAGGTTGCCGGTCAAATAATTACCAATTGGTCATTCAGCGACAGGTCCCTTCAAAGAAGGAATCAAGAAACCCTCCGTCATGACACGCGAAACACCGCTTACGCCGTTTGGGGGTGGGAATGGCTCCAAAAGGCATCGGGTTTATAAACGGAATCATTTCTTCGCCTTTGTCTTTACCTCCTTTTTCCGCTGGCTGATATTGTCGATACTGATCTCAAGATGATCGATCATAATGCCGGTGTAGCGCTGGATGTTCTCGAGAATATAGTTGCGCAGTTCATGCAACTCCCCTGTGAGCGTTTTGCCGAAGGGTACATCGATAAAGAGGTCAATCCCGTATCCGGATCGGCCGAGTTTGACCTTTATCTTGCGGACCAGAATCTCACCGTCGTGCTCATCGATGCAATGAAGAATCATCTGGGTAAGCGCCGCTTCGGAGATGGTCACGGTGCCGCCGACAGTGTTCTCATGATACTGTGGCTGCACCACAGATTTTTCAAAAAAACGCGATCGCTTCACCCCATCCTTGTCCTTCCCGCCCTTGAAAAAGATGCGGATGGTGTCGGAAAGGATCTGGGCATAGTCACGTTTCACCTCAATGGCCGGTACCGGAATAACGTGCTTACCCTCTTCAAAACGTGATTTAATTGCATTTTCAATATCTTGCTGACTGGCGATCTCCTCGATCTTGATTACCTGGCTGATCGGCGGCAATTCCAGGACATCGGCCAGCCTGGTGACCATTTTCTCCGAAGTCCCCAAGAGGAGAATCTTCTTGATTTTTTTCTCCTGAATCTTGGCCACCACACTCTTGCGATGCTCTTCATCGGCAAAGAGGGCTGTCTTGATGGCACTGATGTAATTTTTCTCCTGTTTGGCCGACTTACCGGCAAGAATGGTATTCTCGTAAATCAAGAGCCCATCATCGACGATATAGGGGACATCGAGCTTCTCCGCCAACAGCTTGGCACGAAAACTCTTGCCGGTACCGCTCTTGCCCACCAGGGCATAGACAGACATGCCCTGCAACCGGCCCTTGATGCGGCTGTAAAACTGGTAGATCTCCTTGCCCGTAAGGTAGATCCATTGCTGGTCTTTGCTGTTTTTTTCCGCAGAATCGCTCATTACGTCCGACAAAACTTTATCAACCCAAAATCCATTCTTGCCGCAAGTTTAGGGGAATTGCGGGGAAAAAACAATAAAAACCGAAAGTTGAAAGACCGCATCCAACCGAAAAATGAAAATTCACTCAGCCGTACCAATTCCCAGCAGGAGAGGTGGGGAAGTACGAAGGCCGCCCGTCCGACCACAGCACTGCCCAGCCTCTCTTGTCGAGATATTTCTCTTTATCTTGTTCCTTGAGCAAATGAAAAAAATACACTTCCTGCCCAAAAAGCGTGCTGCCCGAATCTGCTCATCGCTCGTTATCGGTCCACCAGGTATCGAGCCATTGGTCATAACTATAATAGAGCGGCAATGTCTTGGGGTGTCTGAGCTTGGCGGCAAAGGCCAGGCGGTGATTGGCCAGATACCAGTTGGGCACGATGTAATACCCATACCAGAGCACCCGGTCCAGCGCGCGGCAGGCAGTGGTCAGCGAGTCCTGGTCCTCTGCATAGATAACGGTATGCACCAGGGCATCGACCACCGGGTTCTTGATGCCGATGATGTTGCGGGAGCCCTTGCGATCGGCCGCGGCCGAGGTCCAGTAATCACGCTGCTCATTGCCGGGCGACTGGGACTGGCCGAAAGTGGTCACCGCCATATCAAAATCGAAGTTCTTCACCCGGTCGGCATAGAGTGCCGGATCGATGGTGCGATAGTTGACCGTAATGCCGAGCTTGCCCAGATTGGCGGCATAGGGGGCGATGACCCGTTCAAAGGCGCCGTCCGCCAACAAAATCTCAAAACGAAACGGCTCCCCCCGGTCATTGACCAGGGCGCCGTTCTTCACCGTCCATCCGGCCTGGGTCAACAATTGCTGCGCCAGACGCAGGTTGGCGCGCAGGCTTGAAGGGGGATCGGTGGAAGGCGGGGTCAACGGCTGGGTAAAGACCTCGGGAGGCAGTTGCGCCCGGAAGGGCTCAAGCAGTTTCAACTCCGCCTCGCTCGGAAGGCCCTGGGCCGCATAGGTGGAGTTGGAAAAATAGGAATTATTGCGGGTGTATTGGGAGAAAAAGAGGGTTTTATTGGTCCATTGAAAGTCCAGGGCCAGTCCGAGAGCCCGACGGACCCGGGGGTCCTGAAACAGGGGCCTGCGGATATTGAAGGCAAAGCCCTGGATGCCGGCATTATTTTTATGGGCAAAGGTCTGCTTGACCAGTTCCCCGTCATCGAACCGGCGGCCGGTGAGATCCCGGTTCCACTGCTTGGAAATATTGACCATCATGAAATCAAACTCGCCGGCCTTGAAGGCCTCGACACTGACCACCGGATCCTTGAAATACTTGACGACGATGGTGTTGAAGTTGAACATCCCCCGCCGCACCCCCAGGTCTTTTGCCCAGTAATCCGGATTCTTGGTATAGGTGATTGATTTTCCCGGCTGCACGTCGCTGACCACATA
>JBFWIP010000263.1:0-2793 GCA_050255935.1 Desulfobulbus sp. | reverse complement strand
TCAAACAGTCGCTCATACACCCGCGCCACATTCCTGGCTGCGGCCGCTTTGGGTCTTCCCGCATAGGCTGAAGCTTCAGGCATCAGTGGACGCAGTTCCTTGTCCTTGCCCCTGGCGCCACGGACAGTCAGTTGAATCATTTGCGCATGCCCCAGATCACCGGTGACCTGAATGTCGCCTTCTGTTCCGTTGATTTCCCAAAGAAGATTGGTCCCCCGGGATACGCCGCCGCGATAGTGGATCGACAGGGCTGCGCCACTCGCCAGTGCCCCATGAACCATGATCTGGTCGGGCACGTTTTTTTCCTCGTTTCACCGGTGTCGGTGATTTTGACCGTGTCGAAGTGGCGGAGAAAACGTGCTGATAACGGGCCGAAGTCTCCCAGCACTCCTTTTCGACCGTTTTTAGGAAAACGCAGTTGTCGAAATCGTGGAGTTTTGGGCAAATGCCCCTCTTGGTGCAAAAAAGACCTCCATGCTCCGGAGGTCGGTTGTGGTGGATATCTGCAGGGCCTTCAGGCGGACAAAGCGGCTCATTGTTCTTCTTTGTCCGTTTTCCCGGTCTGTTGTGAAATAAGCAGGGTTGAAAGAAGGCAGCCGGCACCGGTGATTCCGATGACCAGTCCCATTGGCCACGGGGTTGCGTCGGACAACGCACCGACAAGTGCAGAACCGAGAATGCCACTGCCGTAATGAATGGCACCCACCAGCGCCGATACCGCCCCGGCCTGCTTGGGGAAATGGGCCAAAGCACCGGTGATGGAGTTGGCGACAATAAATCCGGTGCTGGAAACGAAGACGGAAATCGGTACGGCCAATCCCCAAAGGCCACCCCATCCGGTTCGGGCTGCAAGGGCGGTCGCTCCGGCCGCAAGCGCTGCGGTCAGTGCTCCCCAAAGCAATATCCTTTCAAAGCCGTGGCGCAAGACCAGCCGTGAATTCAGCATGTTGGCCGCCATGATGCCGACAACGACAAGGCCGAACAGCAGGCCGTATCGTTCCGGGGGCACATGGTAATAGTTGATATAGGCAAACGGCGTTCCGGCAATGTAGGCAAACATCCCTGCATAGAGAAAACCTCCGGCCCCCGCATATCCCAATATCTGGCGATTTTTGAGCAATGCACCGTAACGGTTCACGGCCCGGCTGAGAGGCTCCCTGTTCCTGTGGGCGGCAGGCAGGGTTTCCGGAATGGTCCATAGGGTGGCGAAGGTAAACACGCCGATCCCGACCAGAAGCCAGAAAATGGCCCGCCAACCGGCCAGGACGACGATTTGGCCGCCGACCAGCGGCCCCAGAAGAGGCGCAATGGCCATCACCGTCAGTAAGGTCGACAGCATTTGTGCCGCACGGTTGCCTTCAAATAAATCCCGAACCATGGCTCGGGACAGGGCCACGCTGGCACAGGCACCCAGTGCCTGGACAATACGCCAGCCAATCAGGGTATACACATCTTCAGCGACAGCGCAGCCACCCGAACCGATCACAAAAAGCAGCAACCCTATCGCAATGGATGGGCGCCGCCCGTAACGGTCACTGATTGGTCCCCAAAAAAGTTGGCCGATGCTGAATCCGAGGAGATAGCCGGAAATAGTGAGTTCCATGGTGCCGGCTTCGGCTCCAAGGGAATGGCTCATCAAAGGCATTGCCGGCAGATACAGGTCCGTGGAAATGGAGGCAAAGCCCATGAGCAGGCTGAGCACGCCAAGCAGATGCCAACTGAGGGGAGCTGCGGCAACACTGGTATATCGATTTTTTTCTGGCATCATACGATTGCCTTATGTCATCCGGGGTAGAGGCTTGTTCAACGGTACATTCATTTTCATTTTTGTTGGTGGGATGGTTGGGAATGTGCACCTTGTAAGTTTTTTGTTCAACCGGGCGAATTTTGCGTGCCGAATTGATCAGCGCTCACTCATTTGTTCGACCACTTCCGGGTATCGCGCACCCTGCACCGATATTTTTGCTGCTGCAGATTCGATTTCCTGAAGATCCCCGGCAGAGAGTTCAAGGTCAACCGCGCCGATGTTTTCCTCTAATCGATCCAGCTTGGTCGTGCCGGGAATCGGGACGATCCAGGGTTTTTGGGCCAACAGCCAGGCGAGTGCTACTTGAGCCGGGGTGGCCTCTTTCCTGGCTGCAATGTGGTGGAGAAGATCGACCACGGCCTTGTTCGCCCGCAAGGCCTCCGAAGTGAAACGAGGTATGGCTAAACGGAAATCGGTACTGTCAAAGGTGGTCGTCGTGTCGATTTTTCCGGTGAGGAACCCTTTGCCCAGGGGACTGTACGGAACGAGGCCGATGCCCAGTTCTTCAAGAACCGCGAGCGTCTCCGTCTCGGGTTTGCGCCACCACAGCGAGTATTCCGATTGCAAGGCCGTCACGGGCTGAACGGCATGGGCCCGCCGTATAGTCTGCACCCCGGCCTCGGACAGGCCAAAGTGTCGAACCTTGCCCTCTTCGATTAAGGCTTGAACCGTCCCGGCAACGTCTTCTATCGGCACCTGCGGATCAACCCGGTGTTGATACAAGAGGTCGATCACATCGGTCTTGAGACGTTGCAAGGAGGCTTCGACCACGGCCCTGATATGCTCCGGCCGGCTGTTGAGCACTGGCGCTCCACTGCTCCCCTTGGGGTCGACCGTGGTGTCAAAACCGAATTTGGTGGCAATCACCACCTGGTCGCGTACTGGTGCCAAGGCTTCGCCAAGCAGTGCTTCGTTGGTAAAGGGGCCATAGACTTCAGCCGTGTCAAAAAAGGTGACGCCCCGTTCAACAGCACCTCGAATGAGGG
>JBFWIP010000262.1:0-2874 GCA_050255935.1 Desulfobulbus sp. | reverse complement strand
GCGACCTTCGGCACGCTGGAAATCCGGCTCGAGGACGACGATCACCTGCTGCACACCAGCTTTCCCACCCTCGACTGGTCAAACCTGCTTACCTGAGCATCGGTTGCGGCGGAGGAGGAGGCGTGTCGGCGGCCTTCGCCTGCTTGGCGAGCAATTCGCTCATCTCCACCAGCCGGTAAAACTCGGCCCGATATCCTTCACCATCCCGGCCGCGTCCCTCGCGGGCCAACCGGAGGCAGTCCTCCCAGGTGAAATCGCCAAGATGCGGCGAATGGGTGAGCAGCATGCCGTAACCGGCCACGGCGGAGGCAAAACGGAAGTCAACCGACCCCTGCCGCAGCGGCTGGCCCACCGCCAGGCTGATCTGTTCGGATTTCGCCTTCCCCCGAGGCTTGTAGCGCAGTTTTATGGTCATCAACTCATCGCTTGCGGAGGGGGAAGCCGCTTGCACGTTCTGATATTTGAGCGGATCCAGTTGGGGGATCGCCTTGTTGCCGGTCGGAATCAGTTCATAGAGCGCCGTGACCCGGTGGCCGACCCCGACTTCGCCCGCGTCCTTGCTGTCATCCTTGAAATCCTCATCGGCCAGGGCCCGGTTCTCATACCCGATCAACCGGTAGGCCCCCACCTTGGCCGGATTGAACTCGACCTGAATCTTGACGTCATTGGCCAGGGCGAAAAGCGTGCCGCTCATCTCCTTGACCAGGACCTTCTTCGCCTCGAGCAGGCTGTCGATATAGGCGTAGTTGCCATTGCCCTTGTCGGCGAGAATTTCCATGGTATCATCATGATAGTTGCCCATACCGAAGCCGAGCACGGTCAGGTAGACACCATCCTTGCGCTCCTGTTCAATCAGTCGCGCCAACTCGTCCCGGCTGGTGACGCCCACATTGAAATCACCGTCCGAGGCGAGAATGACCCGGTTGTTGCCGCCGGGAATGAACACTTGCCGCGCCAACTGATAGGCGGTACGAATACCGCTGGAGGCATGGGTCGAGCCACCGGCCCGCAACCGGTCGATGGCGGCGATGATCTCGTCCTGACGGTTGCCGGCCGTGGGCGGCAGGACCACGCTGTCCGCACCGGCATAAACCACCATGGCCACCCGGTCGCTGCTGCCCAACTGCCGGACCAGCAGGGGCAGGGCCTGCTGCAGCAGCGGCAACTTGTTCTCATCCTGCATGGAACCGGAGACATCGATCAAAAAGACCAGATTGGAGGGCGGCAGTTGCTCCTTGGCCATATCCTTGGCCTTCAAACCGATGCGGGCCAGGAGATAGTCCCGGTGATAGGGGCTGGGGCCGACCTCGGCACTGAGGGCAAAGGGATCCGTGCCCTTGGGCTCGGGATAGTCATAGGAAAAATAGTTGACCAGTTCCTCGATGCGCACCGCGCCCACCGGCGGCAAGCGGCCATCGGTGACAAAACGGCGGACATTGGCGTAGCTGGCGGTATCGACATCGATACTGAAGGTCGACAAGGGATCATGGCCGGTGTTGATGAAGCCGTTCTCCTTGACCGCATTGTAGGATTCACGATTCCAGGCCGGGGCCGAATTCGGCCATGGATCGAGGAAAGCCTGCGCGCCGCTGAGGGCTGCGCTCTTCATCGGTACCGCCTTCATCCGGGATAACGGCGACGGAGCCATTTCCCGACGTTTTCCATCGGTCTGCGGCCGAACCAGGTCATGGACGGCTTCCTGTTCCTGGACCAGGGCTTGGCCGCCCTTCTGCTTGCTTTCCGGAGGCGTGGGCGAACATCCGGCCAAGAGCAGCAGCGCGCACAACATCATAACGGTCTTTTTCTGCATGGTGGTGGTACTCCTTTGAATAAGGGAAACTGCCTGGGCGGCTGATCCGCCGTGCTTATTGCCATGGACGGCTTCCAGGGCCGGATGTGTCGCGGAAAAAACGGGCGGAGCGCAACGGTTGCACAACTTACTCAAAAGTTGCCCCGCAAAACCAAAAAAATAACGATAAAACAATATGTTTAACTTTCATCTTTTTTCAATCGTTAAAAGGCCGTCCAATGTTTCTGCATAGCGACAAACCATGAATTCCCCCTCCTGGCAGCAGCAGGCCCTGGCCCACTGGCCGACGATCAATCGCCTGGCCGGACGCCGTTTTCCCCAAGGGGAACTGGCTGAGGAGGCGGCCCTGTTCGTGATGGATAAACTGGCCGAAAACGATTGGCAGCGCCTGCGGGCCTTCAGTGGCCAATCCACCCTGGCCACCTACCTGGCGGCGGTGGCCCTCCGGCTGTTGGAAGACTTTGCCCGACGGCGTTTCGGGCGCATCAAACCGCCCCTGTGGATACGGCGCCTCGGCGGCATCTGGGAAACCCTGTTCCGGCTCCTCTGCCTGGAACGGTTCAGCCCGGCGGAAGCGGTGGAAATCCTCACCACCCGCCAAGCCTGTGCCGCTTCGGTGGCGGAAAAGGCCGCCTATCAACTTCTGGGGGAAATTCCCAACTGCGGGAGCTATCACGGCGAAGAAACCGAACTTCCCGACGACCTGCCGTCCACGGATGAACATAACCCAGGGACCATGCCGGAGAAAACTCTGGAACAGGAAGAGCGGGAGCAGTGCCTGGCGGCCCTGGCACGCATCATTTTTGAAGAGGACCATGTCGCCGGAAAGACCCGACTCCTGGAAAGGGTGCTGCGCACGGAGATCAGCCTGGAGCCGCGGGAACGTCTCCTGCTCAAGCTCTGTTTCCGCGACGGTGTCGCCGTGGCCGAAGCAGGGAGGATGCTGGGCTGGAACCGGCATCAGGCTCATGGCCGGCTCCGCCGTCTTTTGCAGCGGTTACGCCGGGATTTCGCCGCTGCGGGCCTGGAGCAGGAACTGCGGCTGCTGTTATAGACCGACACAT
>JBFWIP010000261.1:0-2879 GCA_050255935.1 Desulfobulbus sp. | reverse complement strand
TCTCAACGACCGTGAACGAGCCAGTTGCATGAACGTAAATCAGTTTATCGGCACCGAGCGCTGGTAAACCTTTTTTCCTCTACCCCGGTGATCATGTCACCGGGGATTTTTTGTGTCCTCATAATTGATACATTCGTAAAAAGTCCGATTTATGCTTTTTCACCACTCTAACTAGTTGAATTTATTAATAGCGAATTTGCCATTTTTGACTTTTTACGAGACCATCATAATTGCCCATGGTACCACTCGTCGATCCGCGCCGCATTCGCCGCTACAATGGAAGCACCGTCCGGCAGGGCCCGGTGCTCTACTGGATGCACCGGGAATTTCGTGCCCGCAACAATTGGGCACTGCTCCATGCCCGAGAGGAAGCCCTTCGCCTGCAGGCGCCGCTGGCTGTAGCGTTCTGCATGGCTCTAGGCTCTCCTGGTGCCACCCTGCGCCAATTTGATTTTCTCCTCAGGGGATTGGAGGACACGGCTCCATCACTGCTCCAGGACGGTATTCCCCTTGTCCTGCGTAGCGGCGAACCCGAACAGGAAATCATTCGCCTTTGCTCCGAATTGCAGCCTTGCCTGGTGGTTACTGATTTCGATCCCCTGCGCCGCAAGCGGCAAGGGCTCCAGGCGCTGCTCAAGCATCAGCCCGCCCCCGTGCACGAGGTCGACGCCCGAAACATCGTTCCCGCCTGGATCGCCTCGTCCCACAGGGAATTCATGGCCAGGACCATCCGCCCCAAAATTCATCGCCTGCTGCCGGAATTCCTCACTCCTTTTCCCCTGCCGCCGCCCCATCCCCACCGTTGGCGGGAGCAACCACCAAGCCTCGGTTTCGCCGACCTCCATGCAGCCTTGCTGGTCGACACCTCGGTCGCGCCGGTGCGCCGGCTGCAGCCTGGAGAATCAAGCGCCCGGCGAGTTCTCGACACCTTTCTCGGCAAACGGCTTGCCGAATATAACCACCGCAACGACCCCAACAAAACGGTCTGCTCCGGCCTCTCCCCTTATCTCCATTTCGGCATGATCTCCGCCCAGGCCGTGGTCCTGGAACTGACGAGCCGGGGCCTGCAAGGGGACAACGTGGACAGCTTTGTCGAGGAGTTGGTGGTACGACGGGAACTCTCGGATAATTTCTGCCTCTACACGACCGATTATGACCAGGTTGCCGGGTTTCCCGACTGGGCCCAGCGGACCCTGGAACAGCACCGCAAGGATCCCCGATCCTTCCTGTACGGACGGGAGCAGTTTGAACGGGCCGAGACCCATGATCCCCTGTGGAACGCGGCCCAACGCCAACTGGTTCTCAGCGGGACCATGCATGGGTACATGCGCATGTATTGGGCCAAGAAAATCCTCGAATGGACCCCGGATGCCGCCGAGGCCCTGCGCATCGCCATCCTGCTCAATGACCGCTATGCCCTGGACGGCCACGACAGCAACGGCTATACCGGCATCGCCTGGTCCATCGGCGGGGTCCATGACCGGGGCTGGCGCGAACGCCCGATCTTTGGCACCATCCGTTACATGAACGAGTCCGGCGCCCGCCGCAAGTTCGACGTGCAGCAATACATACGCGCCTGGTCCGAACGACAGCCCCCTCTCTTTGCCTGAATTCCTCTCTCGGAGACACCGTGCAACGCATCGATTCCCAGAGTCGCATCACCGCCGAATTCACCCTCACCTGGCACAGCGACGAGGCCACACACATTGAACAACTCTGGGCCCATCCGGTCAGTTTCTGGCGGGATGTACTCGATCCCGTCCTGGTCAGGCAGCTCATGGGAAAAGGGGCCGGCGAGCGGGCCCGGATCGAGATTCCGGCCAATCGCCTCGCCAGTCCCTACAGCCCGGGCAAACGAATCCTCGTCCGTCCACAGCAGTTCCAGGGCACGGATATGCAGGGCCACGCCGTCATCCCGGTTCCGGGCCGGTTTTACCCCCAGGGGATGCTGCGCGGCGTGGGCGGTGTCTACCGGACCACAACCAGCCCCTGCCGCTTTCTCGGAATGGAGGGGGACAGGTGGCTGTTTGACCTGAACCACCCCCTGGCCGGTCATGACCTCAGCCTGGAGATGGAGATTCTCTCCCTGCAGCCCCGGCACAACGAACGCGGAGGGCACTGCGAGGACTGGCTGGAGAGGATCAGCAGCGACGGCCCGGGGATGCAGGCCCGATTTTGCGGCGATACCTCGGGATATTTGACAAAGGAAAACTTGCAGCGCAGCGATGAAGGGCCGGACAGCGATTTCTACCGGGAGCCGCGCATGGTCCAGCACATGGACAGCATTGCCCGGAGGTCCATCCGTGGCCGCTATGGCGGCCTGATCCCGGACGGCTCCAAGGTGCTCGATCTGATGGGCAGTTGGGATTCCCACCTGCCGGAGAAACTGGAGGTCTCCGGGTTGACCGTCCTGGGGATGAACGCCGAGGAACTGCAACAAAATCCGCGGGCCGGTGAAACCCTGGTCCGGGACCTCAACGCCCAGCCGGTGCTGCCCTTTGCCGACAGCAGCTTTGATGCGGTCCTCTGCACCGGATCCATCGAGTACCTCACGAATCCGCTGGCGGTGATGGCCGAGGTGCGCAGGATTCTCCGTCCGTCCTCCGGCCTGATGGCCTTTGCCTTTTCCAACCGCTGGTTTCCGCCCAAGGCGATCCGGATCTGGACCGAACTGCATGAGTTTGAACGCATGGGCTGGGTGGCGGAACTGTTGCACACCACAGGCGGGTTCCGTGACTTGGCCACCCTGTCGCGACGGGGACAGCCCCGGCCTGCGGACGATCCGCACCAGGAATTCCGGTTGAGCGACCCGGTTTACATGGTTTGGGCGTGGAAGGCCTGATGAGGAGGCAACATGTATATTCTTGAACGCCAACAGA
>JBFWIP010000260.1:0-2896 GCA_050255935.1 Desulfobulbus sp. | reverse complement strand
CTTGCCCAGATTGGCGGCATAGGGGGCGATGACCCGTTCAAAGGCGCCGTCCGCCAACAAAATCTCAAAACGAAACGGCTCCCCCCGGTCATTGACCAGGGCGCCGTTCTTCACCGTCCATCCGGCCCGGGCCAACAATTGCTGCGCCAGACGCAGGTTGGCGCGCAGGCTTGAAGGGGGATCGGTGGAAGGCGGGGTCAACGGCTGGGTAAAGACCTCGGGAGGCAGTTGCGCCCGGAAGGGCTCGAGCAGTTTCAACTCCGCCTCGCTCGGGAGCCCCTGGGCCGCATAGGTGGAGTTGGAAAAATAGGAATTGTTGCGGGTGTATTGGGAGAAAAAGAGGGTTTTATTGGTCCATTGGAAGTCCAGGGCCAGTCCGAGAGCCCGACGGACCCGGGGGTCCTGAAACAGGGGCCTGCGGATATTGAAGGCAAAGCCCTGGATGCCGGCATTGTTTTTATGGGCAAAGGTCTGCTTGACCAGTTCCCCGTCATCGAACCGGCGGCCGGTGAGATCCCGGTTCCACTGCTTGGAAATATTGACCATCATGAAATCAAACTCACCGGCCTTGAAGGCCTCGATACTGACCACCGGATCCTTGAAATACTTGACGACGATGGTGTTGAAGTTGAACATCCCCCGCCGCACCCCCAGGTCTTTGGCCCAGTAATCCGGATTCTTGGTATAGGTGATTGATTTGCCCGGCTGCACATCGCTGACCACATAAGGGCCGCTGCCCACGGGAATATCCATGGCCCCCTTGCCGTCCGGGGGATTGAAGGGATGACTCGTGTAGAATTTCCTGCTCAGCACCGGAAGCTGGGCGGCGATCATGTGCAATTCACGGTTCGGCCGGGCAAAGAAAAATTGTATTTTGCGCGGCCCCACAATCTCCGCCCGTTCGATGTCGTGGAAATACATCTGGTAAAAGGGGTGGGCCTGATCGCTTTTCAGGATTTCAAGGGAATACTGGACATCCTCGGCCGTGATCGGGGAGCCGTCGGAAAAGCGGGCACGGGGATTGAGGGTGAAGGTGACCGATTTCCTGTCACCCGCCAATTCGATATCCTCGGCGACCAGACCGTATTCGGCAAAGGGTTCGTCCAGGCTGGGAACCGCCAGGGTTTCAAAGACATAGGGGGTCAACCCCTGGGGCGCCGCTCCCTTGAGGGTAAAGGGATTCATCTTTTCAAAGCTGCCCAGGTCATGCAGCACCAGGGTTCCGCCGATTTTGGCCTCGGGTGAGGTGTAGGCAAAGCGGGTAAAATCCTTGGGATATGTAAGGTGGCCGTCAATACTCACCCCATGGGCGGCAAAAGCGGCCGTTCCTCCCGAAATGGCGGAAAAAAGGCAACAGACAACGACAAAAATTCCCAGGCGATTGTTCAGCATAGGCGTGCTCGAATGAAAGAGAAGGGAAAACCAGCCGACTAACCAGGCCAATATACGCAATCGTGGAAATAATGTACAGTTGTTCAGTTTCACTGCCTGTTTCGGCCGGCCTTGAAAAAAATTGACGAACCCGGTCACCGGGTGTATTGATTCGAGTTTATCCGACAAACCGGCGAAGCCGCATTCCACGGTCTCCGTCCTCTTTGTCGTTTACGGAAAAAGCCGCAAGAACGGTGCCTCCCGTTTCGTCACGTGCTGTTTTTCGAGACATGGCTTTTTGTTGTTTTGTTTTTTTCGAGGACATCTCCTTTCCTTTTTTCCCTTTTTTACAGCTTTCTGGAGTGCAATCAATGGGACAGACCATTACTGAGAAAATCTTTGCGGCCCACCTGCGGGACACCCCGACACCGGGCAACATGGTGCTCGATATCGATGTCATCATGTGCCACGAAATCACCACCCCCATTGCCATTATGGACCTCATGGAAAAAGGGATGGACAGGGTCTGCGATACCTCCCGGATCAAGGCGGTCATCGACCACGTCACTCCAGCCAAGGATTCCAAGACCGCCACCCAGGCCAAGATCATGCGCGATTGGGCCCGGCGCCACGACATCAAGGATTTCTTCGATATCGGCCGTAACGGGGTCTGCCATGCCCTGTTCCCGGAGAAAGGGTTCATCCGCCCGGGCAACACGGTCATCATGGGCGACTCCCACACCTGCACTCACGGGGCATTCGGTGCCTTTGCCGCCGGTGTCGGAACCACCGATCTCGAAGTGGGGATTCTCAAGGGCGTCTGCGCCTTCCGCGCCCCCAAGTCATTGAAGGTCGAGGTGATCGGCACCCTGCCCAAGGGCGTGGTGGCCAAGGACATCATCCTCAACGTGATCAAGCAGCTCACCGTCAACGGCGGGACCGACATGGTGATCGAGTTCTGCGGTCCGGTGATCGATGCCATGAACATGGCCTCGCGCATGACCCTGTGCAACATGGCGGTGGAAGCCGGTGCCACCTCCGGGGTCTGCCAGCCGGATCTGGTCACGGCCCAATATCTCTGGCCCTTTATCCAAGACGAGTACCAAAGCCCCGAGGCCGCGGCCGAATCCTTTGCCCAGTGGCGTTCCGATGCCGATGCCGTTTACGAACGCGTCCTCACCGTGGATGTATCCACCCTGGTGCCGCAGATCACCTTCGGTTACAAACCCGACTGCGTCAAGGACGTCACCGAGATGGAAGGAACCAAGATCGACCAGGTCTACATCGGCTCCTGCACCAACGGACGGATCGAGGATATTCGTGAGGCGGCCGCGGTGGTCAAGGGCAAGACCGTTGCCGACAGCGTGCGCGGCATCCTTGTGCCGGCAACGCCCAAGGTCTACTCCCAGGCCCTGGAAGAAGGGCTGATCAAGATCTTCATGGACAGCGGCTTCTGCGTGATGAACCCCACCTGCGGCGCCTGCCTGGGCATGAGCAGCGGCGTTTTGGCCGATGGCGAGGTCTG
>JBFWIP010000259.1:0-2897 GCA_050255935.1 Desulfobulbus sp. | reverse complement strand
GGGATTTTCTCTTGATGCCGGGCATCCCAGCGGTGTTTACCGGGTCAACACCCTGGCCCGCCTCAATGTCTGCGCCTCCATGGCCACCCCCAGGGCGCAGGAGGAGTTGGAGGTGTTTCGTCACCATTTCGGCCGTCCGGCCCAGGCGACCCTGCTCTATCATTGGGCCCGCCTGATCGAACTGGTCTATGCCTGTGAGCGCAGTGTGGAGTTGCTTGGCGATGACGGCATCGCTGATCCGGCGGTGCGCAATGCGGCCCAGCCCGGTGCCGGCCGGGGCATCGGCCACGTCGAGGCCCCGCGCGGGACCCTGATCCACGATTACAGCACCGATGACAACGGATGCATCACCCGCGCCAACCTGATTGTCGGCACCACCCACAACATCGCGCCGATGAACCTGAGCGTGTACCGGGCGGCCGCCTCGCTGATCAGCGACGGGGAGGTGGATGACCATATCCTCAACCGGATCGAGATGGCGGTCCGGGCGTATGACCCGTGAATTTCCTGCGCCACGCACCGCCTGGATGGCGGGCTTCCCTTGACCCTGAACCTGATCGACCACCTTGGCCATCCGATTCGGACCCTGCGCCGTTGATGCACGGGTTGGCCGCTTGCGTGATCAAGCCGCGAAACGACGTTGCGCGGCCTATGATACCGCCTTTTTTTTATACAGCAGGTTTTTCGTGTATGATGTTTTCACCACGCCGCCGTCATTGACTTCAACGCAGGTAATTGCCCATGCATGCCGACAATAGCGAACATCATCGTAAAATAGTCCGTGTGGAAGCCCCCAACTGCGCCTGTGGTTTTGTCGGCCACATGACCGCCGATGAACTCAAGCAGCGGGCCGCCCACGAGGAAATGGACCTCTCCTGTCCGGTCTGCGGCTTGATTCATCTCAGCCGCGAGGAAATTGAGGACCTGGAAAAGCAGAAGGTGGTCAACTCCAAGCGATACCGGGAGATCCTTCGTCAGGCCGAGGCGGAGAGTTGATAGGGAAGTGACGTTGTTCCGGCATTTCCGACGAACTTTTTCGCAAAAAAAAACGCACAGAAGCGTCTTTGTTCCCGTGCTTTGCAGCCTATTCTTTTGCGTCCTGGATGTTTTCCTGCTTTTTTCGTGTTTGTTGATTTGAATCTTGTTGTGCTGGTTGGGCCAATTGTTCGTTTATAGAAAAAGATGGTACAAAGGGCCACTTGCTGCTAGAGTGACGGATAACGTCCATGGCACTGACCCTTGCCCTTGTATGCACCCTGTACCCTCTGTGAGGATTGCATGATTCCGGCCATGCACCCAGCATCCATCGAAACCGCGGCCTTGCGGATCACTGTGCATGGTATTGTGCAAGGCGTGGGCTTTCGTCCTTTTGTTTACCGGCTGGCCCATGAACTGAACCTGGCGGGCACGGTCATCAACGACGGCGATGGGGTGGAGATCTTCTTGGCAGGGCCGGAACCGGCGATGCACTTCTTTGCCGAGAGGCTGCGTGGTGAAGCCCCGCCTGCTGCCCGCATCACGCGAGTGGAGGTGCAGCCGGCCGACTTTGTCCCCGGGACCGATGCCTTCCGTATCCTTCCCAGCCGTTCCGGCAGCGGACGGCCCTCCACCCAGATTGCCCCGGATATGGCCGTCTGCAGTGACTGTTTGGCGGAAATAGACGATGTTGCCGACCGCCGGTATCGCTATCCCTTTACCAATTGTACCAACTGCGGCCCCCGTTTTTCCATTGTCGAGCGCATTCCCTACGACCGGCCCAACACCTCGATGCGGGTCTTTCCCATGTGCGCAGACTGCAGTCGGGAGTATCACGATCCCCTGGACCGGCGCTTTCATGCCCAGCCCAATGCCTGTCCGGTCTGCGGTCCGCAATTGAGCTGGCATGACGATCGGGGAACAGCGATCGACGGGGACTGCCTGCACCATTGCGCTCGGGCATTGGGCAAGGGCAGGGTGGTGGCGATCAAGGGGCTGGGCGGCTTTCACCTGGCCGTGGACGGCTCTAACGAGGCCGCGGTCCGCTTGCTCAGGGAGCGCAAACACCGGGCGGCCAAGCCGCTGGCGATCATGGTCCGGGACCTGCAAACGGCAAACCGCTTTTGCCGCATCCCGGATGCTGAGGCAAGGTTGCTGGAATCGCCGGAACATCCCATTGTCCTGGTTGACCGCCTGTGTGAGAGTGGGATTGCCGAGTCGGTGGCACCGGGCCTGGACGTGATCGGCCTGATGCTCCCCTATACGCCGTTGCACCATCTCCTGCTCGGTGAGCCGGGTATCCCCGAGGTACTGGTGATGACCAGTGGCAACCGCAGCGACGAGCCGATTTGTACCGGCAACGAAGAGGCCCTGCATCGGCTGCGCGGTCTGGCGGACTTTTTTCTCCTCCATAACCGCGAGATCGTTACCCGGGTCGATGACTCGGTGGCCCGGGTCATGGACGGCAAGGTGCGCCTGCTGCGAAGGGCCCGTGGCTACTCGCCGGTGCCGGTACTCCTGGATCAGCCAACCGACGAGATCCTTGCCTGTGGCGGCGAGATGAAAAATTCGTTTTGTATCGTCCGCGGGCAGGAGGCCTATCTCAGCCAGCATATCGGCGAGTTGGTCAACACGGAAAATTTTGATTTTTACCGGGAGAGCATCGATCATCTGCAGGCAGTCCTGGAGTTGGCGCCGGAAAAGGTTGCCTGCGATCTCCACCCCGATTACCTCAGTACCCGTTACGCCCGTGGCCGCAGCCGCGACTGCCGGGCCGTGCAGCACCACCATGCCCATCTGGGCGCGGTGCTGGCGGAGCAGCGCTTGAGCGGCCCGGTATTGGGGGTGGTCCTGGACGGCACCGGTTACAGCCCCGACGGTTCGATTTTTGGCGGCGAGATCTATCGGGCCGACCGTCACCG
>JBFWIP010000258.1:0-2913 GCA_050255935.1 Desulfobulbus sp. | reverse complement strand
AACATGGAGAAGGCCAGGGAACTGGGATACAGCGTGGATGCCCGCTTCGCCGAGGCGCTCAAGGAAAAACTGGCCTGATCATGAGCAGCAAGGCGGAAGCACTCCTCAAGCCCTGGTGCCCGTTTTGTGGCATGGATGTCGGGCGGCCGACAATGAGTGCCCAGCGGAAGTTGCGGGAGTTCTCCCAGGGAACCTGCGAGTGTGGGGCGGTGTTTGTCTGTGATCCCACCGGTCACAACATCGGTGCGGCCATGGTCGAGTGTTTGGTCACGGCCTGCAATGATGAGTGGGATCTAGCCTGGGAACTAATTCCCGAGGATGATTATCTCACCGGAATTCTGGAAAATTACGACGAAGTTACCCATCAGGTCGTTCCCAAGCGGAACCTGGACGGCCGCGCGGTTCGTGGAGTGCTCTACTTTGTGCGGCTTCATCGGGAGATGGCCGAGCTGGTGAAGCGGTTTGAAAAAAAGCTGGCAGCCCAGAAAGACAGTGGCGCGCAAGCAGTGGATGCCCCTCCTGAAACCGGACCCGCCATCGAACCGGCCCGCGATCCCAAACGGAAGAAGAAACGCGCAGACAAAAAAGTGGTCAAAACCATGGCCGAAGCCCGGGACATCAACGGCCTGGTCGATCTTTTTTTCGATGATCACAAGGTCCTGCGCTATCTGCAGCGGTTGGTGTACGATCCCACTCCCGGAGCACAGTACCGGATGGCCTGGGTCATCGGCCAGGTATGCGGCCGGGTCGCCACCCGGGAACCGGGGCCGGTGGCCGATTTCCTCCACCGTTTATTTGAGGCCTGTTCCGATTCGGCCTCCAGTTCGTGGGGTATGGTGGAAACCATCGGTGCCATCATTGCGGCCCGGCCAGATATATACGGCGCCTTTTCCCGGCACCTGTTCAATTTCATGGGCGATCCCGGTACCCGCGCAGGCGTTCTCTGGGGCCTGGGGGAAATTGCCGCCGCCAAGCCGGAGCTTATCCGCAATTCCACGCCTTTTTATGCCCTCTTTCCGGTGCTGAATCACAATATTCCCGAATTGCGCGGGTTGGCCCTGCGTCTGATGGGACGGATTCAGGCCAAGGAGGCGGGCCTGCAGATCATGGGCCTTCAATTCGATAACACCCCCGTCACCATTTATGAACAAGGGCAGCCCGTGGAAACCACCGTGGCCGCGTTGAGCGTCGAGGCTACCCGAAACATTCACAAGGACGATGCCAATGGCGAGTGAACCCCTGCAACCGTTGAATAGTCTTGGGCCGATGCCCAAGGGACCGGACACCGACCCGGATGATCCGGCCAAGAAAGATTACCTCCAGGGCCGTAAATTTTTCCAGGATGGCGAGTATGCCCAGGCTGCCATGGCTTTTCATAACGCCCTGCGCGCATTTGAGGAAAAGGGCGACCAGGTCGGCGTGGCCAATGCGGCCGACCGATTGGGCGATGCTTGTCTTGCCCGGGGTGAATACGCCATGGCCCTGGCCAACTACCAGCAGGCTCATGCCATCTGCGAGAAGGAAGACGACAGTTTCTCGCTGTTGTCCCTGCACAAGAAGATGGCCGCTGCCTACCGCAAACTGGGTGATCATGAAAGGTCGCTTGAATTGCTGTTCGACATCCTCGAACATTACCGTCTGACCAACAATCCCAAAGGTGCGGTTGAGGTCCTGATACTGATAGCCGACGCATACGAAGAGAAGGGCGATAAGGCGGGTGCCGCCGATGCCTATAGGTCGGTTGCCAGCATTCATAAGGGGTTCAAGCATTCGCGCCAGGCAGAGGAATTTGAGCGCCGGGCCGCTTCCCTGGGACAGGAAGGCTGAATGTTCACCGGGATCATTCAAGGGCTGGGGACGCTTTTTGAACAACGTCCGGCCGGCGGGGGGATGATCTTCGGCATTGAAGCCGATTTCGACCTGACCGATCCCGAAGAAGGCGAGTCCATCGCCGTGAACGGAGCCTGTCTGACCGCGCGTAATATTAAGGGAAATCGGTTTTATGTTGATGCGTCACCCGAAAGCCTGCTGAGAACGGTGCTGGGTTCCCTGCAGACCGGCAGCCGGGTCAACCTCGAGCGGGCGCTTCGCTTGAGTGACCGCTTGGGCGGCCATCTGGTCAGCGGGCATGTCGATGCCCGGGGGCAGGTCAAGGAACGCCGGAGCGCGGGGGATTTTACCCTTTTTTCCTTTTCCCTGGATTCTGTACTGACGAAATACGTGGTTGAAAAGGGGTCGATCACCATTAACGGCGTCAGCCTGACAGTGAACAGTTGCGAGCGTGACCGGTTTTCCGTGTCCATCATTCCCCACACCCTGGCCGTGACTACCCTGGGAATGCTGTGTGAGGGAGATCGGGTCAATATTGAAGTGGATATTATCGGCAAATATGTGGAGAAACTGCTGACCGCCGACAAGGCGGGCGCTCCCGCGCAATCCCGGATCAACCCGGGATTTCTTGCCGAGCACGGTTTTTTGTGAACACCACGGGTGGACCGGAACGTCCAGCCGCATTGAAGAATGGAAACGGTTGCGTTGTGGGTATACATTCACCGTAACCTGTTGGTTTCAGCGATAATTGCGACAATGTCGGTCTTGACGCCTTTGTGTGGGGCCCGACAACAAAGCGGCCGTCCGTCGGCGGCAGCTCAAAGAGGCATGGTATGTCAGTCAGTTCAATAGAGGAAGTCATCGAGGACATCAAGGCCGGGAAAATGGTTATCCTCGTCGATGATGAAGACCGGGAAAACGAGGGGGACCTCTGCATGGCTGCGGAGATGGTTAGTCCGGAGTCGATTAACTTCATGGCCACCTATGGCCGTGGCTTGATCTGCCTGGCCATGAGCCCGGATATTATCGACCAGCTCGGCCTGCCGATGATGGTGTCGAACAACCAATCGCCCTATGGGACCG
>JBFWIP010000257.1:0-2923 GCA_050255935.1 Desulfobulbus sp. | reverse complement strand
GACAAAGATCGGCTCGGAAAGGGTGACGCGGTAGCGATTCGTGCCGACGCGAAAGGCGAAAAAGACCAGGAGGGGCGCGCCGGAAACCAGGGCAAAAACAAAAGGCGCTTCCGGCAGCAGGGCCTGCCGGTCGAGGAAACGGACCCTCAGGCATCGTTGGTCCCGGCGCCAGACGATATCCCCGGCCATGGACACCAGGCCGCCGGAGCGGAGCACCCGTATTCCCTCAACCGCGCTGAAGGGGACATTGCTCTCCCGGTCCACGCCAATGATGGTGACGCCGGAGCGTTGCAGCTGCTCCTTCTGGGTTCGCTCCACCCCTTCCTGTTCCTTGATCCCCATATAGAGGAGCAGTTGCAGATTCCGGCGATGCTCCATCAGCAGGCGGGCGGCGATTTCCCAATTGCCGAGGTGCGACATGAGCAGGATGGCACCGGTCCCGGTGATCCGGCCCTGCAACAACTCATCCCCTGAGGAGGAAAGGCGCGTCCGCCTGCCCAGGTTCGACAAGAACCTGTCGTAATGGATGGTGGTGAACTGCTGATAGTGCAGAAAACTGCGCCACCAGGCCATCCACCCGCGTTGGTGCGGGAAAAGAATGCGATACAAACGCACGCTCTCCCTGACCCTGGAGGAACACAGAAAATAGCCCAAAGCAATGGTGCGGGAGACACCGACAAAGATCCAGGGTCCGATGAGCCGGGCGGTTCCCGCCAGCAGGGTATAGCCGTCCCATCTCATCGTGCGCGGAGCCAGGGGAAAAAGCGTTCGAACAACAGGCGGGAAAAGGTCGCCGAATTGCGGCAGAAATCCACCCAGGGCCGGAAATGGCTGATCCGTTCGCCCCTGGGCTGGTAGACCACGGAAATCGGGACTTCAACGGCCCCAAGCCCCCGGCGCCGGGCCAGGACCAGGATCTCGACCTCCCACTGGTACCGCCGGGCTCTGGCCGGACAATGGAGGATCTCGGGCAGGGGGTAGAGACGGAACCCGGACTGGGAATCCCGCACCCAGGGACCGCCCACGGCCCATACCCAGAAATTGGAAAAAAGCCGACCGAAGCGGCTGGTCCAGGGAACGTGCTCCCCCGCCATCCCCTGGCGGTTGCCAATGACCACCACCCGCCGGTTCCGCAGTTGTGCCGCATCGAGCAAGCGCCATCCGTCAACCGGCCGGTGCTGGCCATCCCCATCCAGGGTCAGGGCCCAGTCACAGGTGGATGCGGCGGCGGCGAACCCGGTCAGCAGGGCCGCGCCTTTGCCCAGATTGCGCTGATGGCGCAGCACGGTGATGCCCTCTATGGGGGCAAGTATTTCCGCGGTCCGATCGGTGGAACCGTCATCGACCACAAAAACCGGCAGCCCGAGGGCGAGCGCCTCCCGCACCACCGCCGCGATCCGGCCGGCGTGATTGAACACCGGAATAACCACTGCCGCCCGCATCTCACCCCCCTCCCCGGCCAAAGGCCAGGGACCAGGTCCCGGGTCCCATGTGCACGCCGGAAGTAAGGCTCAGGGGAACGACGTGACACTCCGCCGACGGCGCCGATTCCCGGACCATGGGCACCACCTGCTCCTCGACCCAGGCCCGGTTGTCGGAATATTGCACCAGCACCAGGGTGGTTGCAGGCTCATCGACCTCTTCCTCCAGCCGTTGCCGGGCAAAGGCCAGTTGAGCCCCGGGAGTGCGGACCACGCCCATTTTGCGCACCCCCTCCGGCATGGGACTGATCACCGGTTTCATCTGCAAAAGATCGCCGACAAATCCCGAGGCCCGGTTGACCCGGCCACCGGCCGTCAGGTAGCGCAGGCAATCGATGAACACGTATTCCCTACAGGTTTCAACCAGTTGTTGCGCATACGCCCGGACCGTTCCGGCGTCGGCCGCTGTCCGGGCAAAACGGTTGGCCAACAGGGCAATAAGCGCCAACCGCCCGGAAGCGGCCCCGGTGTCCAGCACCTGCAATCGATTTTCGCCATCATGCGCCGTCTGCCAATCGCGGGCAATCGCATAGTTGCCGGTGAACGCGCTGCCCACGCAGAGATACAGACAGGGCCCATACAGTTCGCATGCGCTCCGGTAGCTTGCATGCCGCTCCATGACCGAAGCCTGGGCCGTGGTCAGCCGCTCCCCTTGGCGCATCCTGGCGTACACCTCTTCCGCGCGGCACAGGCTCTCGGGCCGTGCGCTGAGTCCGTCGACAATATAACTGTCCAACAGGGTGATCTCATGGGCCATGGCCATGGTCCGGGGCAGGGAACCCGCCGCATCGGTGAGGATATGCACACAACCGCCCTGCCCGCCGGCAGGAGCACTACCCTCGCCGACAGCAATCGGCTCCGCACGCCACCCCTCCACCTCGCCGATGCGTTGCAGCTCCCTATGGAGACGGCCGGGATTGGCGGTGTGTATGTGCAGCTTTACCCCCGAGTCACGGGCGGAAAGGACCACGCTCTCCCCTTGGGCGGAGAGGTGTTTGAGCGCCTGCTCCCGTCCCGGTATGGGATGGAGAAAGGTTTCCACGCAATGGAGGGAGTTGGCCGCCGCCCGGTAGGTGGGGGTAACGCGCAGGCGGCCGGGGAACAGTTCGGTCGGCGGAACAAGGGGCCGCTCCGAGCCGGTCACCGCATGGACAAACCCGGCCAGGAAAAGGTACATGCCCAGGGCCCCGGCATCGACCACGCCGGCCTCCCGCAAATCCGGCAGGGCCTGGTCGGTTAAACGCACCGCCTGTTCCAGGGCGGCGAGCAGGGCATGCGTTTGGGTGAGGATATGCGGGGACTCGGGGAAATTCGCCGCCAAGGCGTCAAAGACATCGAGCATGGTCCCCCGGCGCGGTTCGGCAACGGCCTGCCAGGCCCTGTCCCGCCCGTGGCGCACCCGCTGGCTCAGATCGGCAAGTCCTTCGGCCTGGACCATTTCG
>JBFWIP010000256.1:0-2929 GCA_050255935.1 Desulfobulbus sp. | reverse complement strand
CGGAGGCTTGGCTGATATTGGCGGTAATTTCATGGGTCGCGGTGGACTGTTCGCTGACGGCACCGGCCATGCCGCTGATGAGTTCGTTGATGTGGTGGATGATGTCCGCCACTTTGTTGATCTGGTCGACCGATTTTCCGGTGGTGGCCTGGACGTCGTTCACCCGGGCTTTGATATCCATGGTTGCGGCCGCGGTCTGTTTGGCGAGTTCCTTGATTTCGTTGGCGACCACGGCAAAGCCCTTGCCCGCCTCTCCGGCACGGGCGGCTTCGATGGTGGCATTGAGGGCCAGGAGATTGGTCTGTTCGGAGATTTCGGTGATGGTTTCGGTGACGTGGTTGATCTCCTGAGCCGCCTGGCCAAGATTCGACATCAGCTCCGATGCATCCCGAGCCTGTTTGACCGCATCGTCGGAAATGGAACGGGCCTGGGTGGCATTGGCCGCTATGCCGTCAATGGTGGCCGACATCTCCTCGGTGGCGGCGGCCACCATGGCGACGTTGGTCGACGATTCCTCCATGGCGGCGGCCACGGCCTGAATATTGGAGGTCATGGCTTCGGTTGCCCCGGCAACGGCCTGGGTACTGCCGGAGGTTGTATGGGCTTCACCGGCCATCTGCTCGGAGATCCGCGAAAGATCCGCTGAAGATTCGTTCAAGGTGACCACGCCGTCAACCACCCCGCGCAGGGTGGTTTTCAGCTGTCCGCTCATACGATTCAGGGCCTTGATACACTGTCCGATTTCATCGTGACGGGAAATCGGTAGAGATCCGCTGAAATCGCCTTTGGCCAGTGTTTCGGCAAACGAGGTGGCCTCCAGCATGGGGCGGCTGATGGCGAGGCTGATGACCAGACCCAGCCCAACACTGCAGGCAACGCCGGCAATGACAAAGATGGCGATGATCGAACGGGTGCGGTTGCCGTTGAGCACCATCTCCCGGGTGACATGTTCAACAAGGCCTTCCGCTTCCTTGGTCAACAGGCCCACTCCCTCCTCGAACTGATAAATGCGATCCTTGATGGGCGTCATGAGCCTGTTGGCTTCCTGGGGTGTTGCCGAGGGATCTGCGATCACCTTGTGGGCGATGTCTTGAAAACCTGCAATATAGGCCCCGTAAGCCTCACGGCTCCTGTCAAGGGCTTGTTTGACCTCGAAGCTCACGTCGGCACCCGTTGCAATGAGTGCCGTTGCCCGATCGATGGCGGAGCTGGTCCTGGCGGAAATATCCTTGAACTTGGCGAGGTAACTCTGTTGTTTTTCCGGTTTGCCGATATTCAGAAAGACGTCTTTTTCATAACGGCGGTGATTGAGGGCTAAAATTTCCAGTTGTTCGGCGGTGACCAGGAGGGATAACTCAACATCCTGCAGGCGGTGCAGGCTTTTTGCGTTTTGCGAGAGGGTGGTCAGGCTTTTGCCGCCAATGATCAGGGTGATGAGGGAGGTGAGCAGGAAACCTCCCACCAGTTTTTTTTTCAGTGAAAGATGAGCGAGGGAAGAAAGGATCATGGGAGCGCTCCTGGCGTCTCTGTGTTCATATTGGATGATTTTGTGATGCGGTGATGGTGCGGTTTGATAAATTTGTCATAAGTATAGCATGGAGCCCTTTGTTCGCTGAAGATAAAAGAGCATCTCGTCTGCCTGAAGCTTGTCCTTTCCTCAAGGCGAAGAAATGGACGACCTCGGGTTGGCTGATGGGGGATCATGATGTTCCGATGATGATATCTGCCGCCCTTTCCGGGATTCGGTCCGTGCAACCCAATAGGCAAGGCCGGGGAAAACCTGAGAAGACAAGAGGGAGAGAAAGGGGCCAAGCCGCATTTTTTCGCTGATGCGGTCGCCCTCGTTTTTTCAATCCCCTTGTCTCGGCAGGGAGCATCAGGTACATTCAATATTTTTCAACCTTCCCGGCCTGCATCGGCCGGGTTTCTTTTTTTGAGGCAAGGAACCTTCCGCAATATGCCGCGCTGCAATACCTCACCGTCCTCTTCCACCGGAAACGAACGTATCGGTCTCAAGATTCTGCTGGCCATCAGTTTTTGCCATTTTCTCAACGATATGCTGCAGTCGTTGATCCCGGCGATCTATCCCCAGTTGAAGGAAAGTTTTCATTTAAGCTTTTCCCAGATCGGTCTGATCACCCTGGCCTACCAGATGTCCGCCTCGTTGCTGCAGCCGGCGGTGGGCATCTACACGGACCTGCATCCCAAACCCTATTCCCTTGCGTTTGGCATGGCCGCCACCCTGATCGGCCTGTTGGCGCTGTCGGTGGTGCCGAGTTTCGGCCTGCTGCTGGTCGCCGTGGGCTTGGTCGGGACCGGCTCGTCGGTGTTTCACCCCGAATCCTCGCGGGTGGCGCGGATGGCCTCGGCCGGTCAGTACGGCCTGGCCCAGTCGATTTTCCAGGTCGGCGGCAATGCCGGCATGTCCGCCGGTCCGCTGCTGGCCGCCCTGGTGGTGTTGCCGTACGGGCGCCAATCACTCAGTTGGTTTTCCGGCTTTGCCCTGCTGGGAATGCTGATCCTTGCCCGGGTGGGGAGGTGGTACAAACGCCGTCAGGCCGAAAAGAGCGGCAGCGGACCGCTTCCATCCCGGAAAAAACAGCCGGCCGCCGACCGCAAGGCCGCGGTCGGCCCGATGCTGATCCTCCTGGTGCTGATGTTCTCCAAATTTTTCTACACCACCAGCCTGCACAGCTATCTCATCTTCTACCTGATGCACAAGTTCCAGCTTTCGGTGCAGTCGGCCCAGGTGCACCTGTTTGTTTTTCTTTTCGGCGGGGCACTGGGGACCATGCTCGGCGGTCCGATCGGTGACCGTATTGGCCGCAAGCAGGTGATCTGGTGGTCGATCTTCGGCGTGGCGCCCCTGACCCTGGCCTTGCCCCATGTCGGCCTGTTCTGGACCGGCCCGCTGATTTTTTGCATCGGC
>JBFWIP010000255.1:0-2958 GCA_050255935.1 Desulfobulbus sp. | reverse complement strand
AATGGGAGCGGCTGGTCCAGATTCAGGAAGTGCAAGTCGAACAGCTCTCCGAAATCAGCCAACTGAAAAAACGCGGAACCGTATAGGAGACCTTATATCCGGGGGACGATCATTTCCTGCCGCCTTCCCGGTACTCGCTGAACAGATCGGCCGACTCTTCCAGCACCTCGGCGATATCTTCCCAGGTGATCAGGCCGACCACGGCCCCCTCGGAGGCGGCATGGCCGCCCCGCCCCAGCACCACCGCCACGCTGGCGTGCGGGTGGTGCATCCGTTCGACCAGATCGGTCAGCTTTTCGTTTTCTGCCGCAAAAATAAAATCGTGGCGCATATAGTCGGCCACCAACTGGTCGTCCTGCCCGCCGTTCTCCCGGTTTGCCCAGGCACCGTCACGGGCGATGATACCCACCACCTTTTCCCGTTCCACCACGAGAAACCATCGTTGCGCCGGAGAGGCAAGGGCCAGTTGCCGCAGTTGATCCAGGCTGGCATTGCCGTCGATACGGGCCACTCCGATCTGCATCACGTCCCGGCTGGAGCGGATCTGGAGCAGGTTCACCTGCAGGGCCGCGGGCATATAGTGGCCGCGGCGGACAAGCTTGAGGGTATAGATGCTCTCTTTCACCAATAAGGTGCGCAGGCCAAAACTGAGCGCCACCGTGATCGTGATCGGCAGGATGACGCTGTAGTCCAGGGTCATTTCAAAAATCATGACAATGGCGGTCATCGGCGCACCGGTGGCGCCACCGACCATGCCGGCCATTCCGGCCACGGCAAAGGCCGCCGGGCTGATCGCCATCCCCGGAAACAGCTGGTGGCAAAGCACGCCGAACGCCCCGCCACCGGTGGCGCCGAGAAAGAGGGCCGGCGAAAAGATACCGCCCGAGCCACCGGAGCCGAGCGTCAGGCAGGTCGCCAGCAGTTTCGCCCCGAAAAGGGCCGCCATCAGGCCCATGGCCAGCAGTTGTCCGGAAAGTGCGTCCTCAATGGCACTGTAGCCGACCCCATCGATGTAGTAATGCCCCGTGACCAGCATGATCCCGTACATCAACACCCCGACCGCAAACATGCCGCCGGCATGACACAGGTAGGGGTGGCGCCGGGAAACGTCGCCGAACAGGTCCTCAAAGGCATAGAGCGAGCGGATGTAGAGGGCCGCAAGCGCGCCCATGCCCAGGCCGAGAATGGCGTAATAGAGCAGCACCCAGGGACTGAGCGCGGAAAAGTAGGGTTGTTCCAGGGCCGGAATGACAAAGGCCGGATGCACGCCGAAGAACAACTGGCCGATATAGGTGGCGGTGACCGTGGCCAGAGCCACCGGCACCAGGGTGGAGACGCTGACCTCGTGCATCAGCAGTTCGATCGCAAAGAGCAGGCCGCCGATGGGGGTGTTGAAGGTGGCGGCAATGCCTCCGCCCGCCCCGGCGGCAATCAGGGTGATGCGCTGTTTGGCGGTCATGGGGAAGACCTGGCTCATGGTCGAGCCAAAGGCGGACCCGATCTGGGCAATGGGGCCCTCGCGCCCGACGGATCCCCCAGTGCCGATGCAGAAGGCCGAGGCCAGGGCCTTGAACAGGGCCACCACCGGCCGGATAATGCCCTTGCCGTAATAGACCGCGTCCATGACCTCCGGGACCCCGTGCCCCTTGGCCTCGGGCGCGAACCTGGTGACCAGGAAAGTCACGATGAGGGCGCCGAGCACGGGGACGAAAACCACGGCAGCGCCCCAGGGGCTGGCCGGGGTATGCTGGTTGGCATCGTAGCTCAGGGAAAAGGTCCCGAGAAACAGGCCGTTGTGAACCAGGGCGATCAAGCCCCGGAAAATGAGGGCGCCGAAACCGGCAATAAAGCCGGTAAGCACGGCAAGGAGAAGCAGAGAGATCCTCGGCAGGGGCCGGGATATATGTTCGGTTGCTGTTTGGCTGGTATTGGCCATGGTCGACCTCGTGTTCCGGTTCAACGGGAAAAGCGGGAGGCGGGACATTCCGATGGCGGCTTTTATCGCGGCATCCCGGAAAACCGCCCCCGCCGAGAGGCCCTGAGAGTAAGGCCGATCAGCGCCAATGTTGCGAAGACGCCCCCCGCATAAAAGGTGAAGGATGGGCCGAAACGCTCCCACAGCAGCCCGGCCGCGGTGCTGGCCAGGAGCATGGATATGCCGCAGACCAGGTTGAAGATGCCATAGGCCGTGCCGCGAAGATCGATCGGCGCGGTATCGGCAACAATCGTCACAAGCAGTCCCTGGGTTATTCCCATGTGAAGGCCCCACAGGGACACGCCAACAACGATAGTCAGCCAATGTGCGTTGGCGGCCAAAACCAGGTCGGCCGCGATCAGGGCCAGCAACCCCAGGGACAGCAGCGCACCGCGATCCACATGATCCGACAGCTTTCCAAAGGGATAGGATGCTCCCGCATAAACCACATTCATGCCCACCAGTACCAGGGGAATGGAGGCAAGCGGAATCCCTCCCTGCTGGGCCCGAAGCACCAGGAAGGCCGCACTGAACCGTGCCAGGGTGAACATCGCGCCGATACCGACCACCCACCAGTAGGCATGGCTCAGGCGCTTGAGATTTTCACGGCAAATCGGATTGGCGATTTTCCTTTCCGTGAGCCGCTCCGGCTCTTGGACGCCCAACAGCAGCAGCAATACAGCGATCACCGCCGGAATGACGGCGACCCAAAAGACGGCCCGGAAATTATTGGCCCAGAGCAGCATCAATCCGGTCGCCAGCAGCGGCCCCAAAAGCGCCCCGACCGTATCGAGGGATTGGCGCAGGCCGAATGCCGCGCCGCGGACCTCGGCGGGAACGATGTCGGCCACCAACGCGTCACGCGGCGCACCGCGCATCCCTTTGCCGATCCGGTCCAGGAAACGCGCCAAAAAGACGATGCCGACACAGGGAGCCATGGCAAACAACGGCTTCGTCGATGCACCCAAGGCATAGCCGAACAG
>JBFWIP010000254.1:0-2998 GCA_050255935.1 Desulfobulbus sp. | reverse complement strand
TCATTGTATCTCCTTGAAAATAAAATATTTTTTCAAGGAGCGCAAAAAACGCCCGCTTCATTGTCAAGAAAAAAACACCCCTGAGATTATTTTTTTATCTGCAATTTTCTAACCGGACACTGCTGGGAGATATCCGTTGTTTCGGGTTCAGCCCGCATTTTTCCTGAACATTGTGTCCGCATTGGGCAAAACACATAAAAACAGATGCGCGCAATGAGCGAGCGTTTTGCGCAATTTCGGCAAAATGTGACCAGCGGGCTAGACGCCCTGCCCCAGCCGCCAGGCGCAGATCGCGGCAATTGCCAGGAACAGCGACGCCAGGGCGCCGCCCTTGTCCCAACGCCGATACCTCCTGCCCGCCGTGCAAAAGAGACGCTCCCACCCGTTTGCCATCAGGGGCCAGAGGAGTATCAGCATGGCCATGCCCGCAAAAAGCCAGGCGTGTTCGCAAAAAAACGAACGGCCCATATCCAGCAAACCGGCCAGGTCCTCCGAACGGATTCCGCCGGTCGCCAGCTTGGCAAAAAGGGCGGCGAGCACCAGCATCAGCAGGCCGGCCACAGAGGCCGCCGGAAAAAGCAACTGGCGCAACATGCCCCGCAGCCAGTCCTCCTTTCGCATAAACCAGCGCCTTATCCACAGCGGGGGATGGGTCAGCCAGCCGGCCCATCGAGACAACCAGGACCAACGGCCGCCCCCCTGTTCGATACTTTCGAGATATTGGGCCTCCCGGCCAACACCATAATCCGCATTCAGTTCAAGCGCCCAAAGCGCCAGCAGGGGAAGAATGATCTTGGCAAGCATCTGGCAAAAAATCGAAAGGGCGGCGCACACCGATCTGCCGAGTTGGAGCGCAAAGGCCTTGCAATGGTGGAACGGATGCAGTCCGATGCTTCCCACGGAAAAAATCTGGTTTAGCACCAGCAGGGGAACCAACAGACCTGCAAAGCCGACCACAAGCCAGGAAAGGTATCGCTCGAAAATACTGCCATAACCGACCAGCAGATAATCTCCCCGGCGGACATGCATGGACTCGTGCAGCACCACGGCCCGGGCTTGCTTTGGCGAACGGCGCCACAGGGCGAACATGCCGCCGAGCAGCGCCAGGCGGGGGCGCATATCACCCCCGGGATAGACAAAGGCAATGCCGGGACGAAGCAGGTTGGTACGCACCGCAACCGTGCCGGCACATTGTCCGGCAAACACTTTTATGGCTTCGATCTCGGCCAATCCCCCCTCTTCGGGCCGCAGGCCGAATCGTTTTTCCACCCACCGTTGCCGGACCCCAGGCAGCAGCACCGTTACCAAGCCCATGATCGGGATGAAGACCACCCCCATGTCGATCAGGAAAAACGGGTAGGTCAACACGAGCTCCAGCCGCAAACGCCAGCGGGCAAACGAGTCGCCCCCGGATGCCCCGTTGCCGGTCCCCTCACCCGAGTCGGGAGCGGAGATGCCCCACCGGGTCCGCAGACGGGCGCTTTTCTCCTGATCGAATGCAAGCAGCAGGGCGATGGCTTCGTTTTTTGGCAGGTTCGGCGGCGGTGGGCCGATCTCACGCCGGATCACCTCGCGCAAGGCCGCGTCATCAAACGATGCCAAATTGGCGGCCATCAGTTCCTTCTTGTTCTCTATGAGCTGCCGCAGGAGTTCCTTGCGCCGCCCTTCGACCCATTGAGCCCGGCCGATGCCCGCAATCGCCCCGGCCGCCGCGGCCCGAAACCGGGCACAGGCCCCACCGTTCAACCAATCACGCATGGCCGCATTCGGGCCATTGGCCCCGAGACTGAAGGCGGCCATCAGTTCCTCAGGCGCCATTTTTGCGGGATCAGGCAAATCAGCGGTGAAATCCGGTCCAAGACCTGCCCCGTCTTCGATACCCTCCACCGCGAGTTCAAGTCGTTGCGCCTCTTCAATACGCAACAACTCCATGATTTCCACCGAGAGCATCTCCATGCTCTGCGGCAATCTGAAAATCATCAGCAGCAGGGCGACAACCAGCCAGGGCGGCACCCCGGCCCCTGTTGGCCCAGGCTCGGGAGCGGGAGGGCGAGATGTCACGATGTACCGTCCCGAAACAGGGTGAGCAGTTCAGCCGCTTCCTCGGGCCTGTCCAACAATGCCTTCATAACCCGGAAGGTGATCAGTTCGCACTGTTCTACCGGCAACCCCTGCTGAGCAAGCTCGCGCTGCACTGTCGCCAGCACCCGGCGCAAGGCCATGAGCTCGTCCGGTTTATCCCTGGAGGCATCAGCGGTTTCTGCGGAATCTTTTTGAACCTGCACCAGTTCCAGCCAATTTTTCCATAAGGTCAACAGATCGCTGAGCAAGGCAAGACCGCCACCACCGCACAACCGGGCCGCCTGGGCGGCTATCCCGCTGACTACGGCAAAGGCATACGGCAGCAGGGAGCGGCCGCCACCCGCGGCCACACCGCCCACCGTGGCGACCTGCTCGAAAAGCTGTCTTCGCTCGTTTCCCCCACGCAGATAGGCTGCAAGATACATCGGAGCCAGTGGTTCATAGTCAGGATCAATCTCAACCGCTATTCTCCGGGACCATTGGCTGACTTTTTCCGGTAATGCATCCATGGGACACCCCTCCATATCCAAAGTGATTGCAGGGTCAAGGATTTCCGTCTCTGAAGATGTCGCCGCAAACGGCCAGGCCGGACGCCGTACCACTTCCGGGGCTTAGGGCACACTTCAGGCTTGCCTGCATGCCACGGCGTGACGAGGACAAAAACCGCCACCGGTGCGGCCTTGCCCCAGGCAACCCATTCCTCTCAAAAACGCCCCAACAGGGAGCCTCGATTGATCAGATGCTGGTTACCTGGCCCGGCCGGCATCATTTTTCTCTTCACGCGTTGTTGCTTCGGCCCCCTTTACTCGAGAACCGCTTCCGCCACCTGCCGCTTCTGCTTGAAATCAGCCGGCGAGATGACATCCACCCATACCGGCCCCTTGCGGACCAACAAACGTTTTGCCCGATCGCCATC
>JBFWIP010000253.1:0-3009 GCA_050255935.1 Desulfobulbus sp. | reverse complement strand
CCAGAACCAGTTCCATGGTGATGACTTCCATATCGCGCAGGGGATCGATCGACCCGTCGACATGGACAACGTTGTCGTCCTCAAAGCAGCGGACCACATGGAGGATGGCGTCGACCTGGCGGATATGGCCGAGGAACTGGTTGCCCAATCCCTCACCCTGGCTGGCCCCCTTGACCAGGCCGGCGATATCGACAAACTCCATCTGGGTCGCCACCTTGTTGCGGGTCTTGACCAACTCGGCCAGCTTGTCGAGCCGGGCATCCGGCACCGGCACAATGCCTACATTGGGTTCAATGGTGCAAAACGGGTAATTTTCCGCGCCAACGGCGGCAGCTGTCAATGCATTGAATATGGTCGATTTGCCCACGTTGGGCAGGCCGACAATTCCACAACGAAATCCCATGGAGTCCTCTAGAAAATGGCGGAAACAAGGCGGATCCGGAAACGGCTGGCCACGGGAGCCTCTTGCCGTCGCCGGCATTTCGGGTATATTCTTTTTGGCCGGTCGGATACACCGGTGCTCTGTGATACACTATCTTCGAGTTTTTGTGCAAGCAGTTCTGAAGGCAGGCATCCGCCCGCCAACCTGGAATAACGAAAATCATGCGTCCTAAAAACAGTGAATGACGAAGCGAAGACCACCGCACTCGAGATATCTTACAAAAACGGCACAATAGATTTATTGATCAGCAATTGTGCCATCCTTCCGGTTCCCGGGGAGGACACCCTGATTCCCGGGGGCTATATTGCCATTGCCGGCAACCGTATCGTGGCGCTCGGTCCCATGGAAACCTGTCCCAAGGGGGGCGTCGGGATCGAAGTGGACGGACAGGGACAGCTGGCCATGCCCGGGCTGGTCAACGGCCACTGCCACGCGCCGATGACCCTTTTCCGGGGGCTGGCCGATGACCTGGATCTGGTGACCTGGTTGCACCGGCATATTTTCCCGGCAGAGGCGAAAACGGTTTCAGCGGAGATGGTCTATTGGTGCGCTCAACTGGCGGCCGCCGAGATGCTTCTCAGCGGAACCACCACCGTGGCTGACGGCTATTTTCACGAGGATGCAATGGCCCGAGCCTGCTCCGAGGCCGGGCTGCGCTGTGTGGCGGCGCAGGCGGTGGTCGATTTTCCCGCTCCGGGGGCCGAGGATCCCGCCAGGAATATCGAGGTGACGGAACAGTTTCTCGCGGACTGGCAGGCGCGTGATCCCCTGGTGACTCCGGCGGTCTTTGCCCATTCGCCCTACACCTGTTCCAATGCCACCCTGAAGCGGGCCAAGTCCCTGGCCGCAAAATACCAAGTGCCTTTTTTTATTCATGTGGCTGAAACCAGCGCGGAGCTGGCGCAGATTGCCCAACCTATGGGCCGAACGCCGGTGGCGCACCTAGATGCCCTGGGTGTCCTCGATGAGGGGACGGTCTGTGTTCACTGTGTCTGGGTGGACGAAGAGGACAGGGCGCGGTTGCGCAGGCGTGGGGTGGGTGTGGTCACCTGCCCGCAAAGCAATGCCAAACTGGCCTCGGGCCGGGCTCCGTTGGTTGAAATGATTGATCAGGGGCTGCGGTTGAGTCTTGGCACCGATGGGGCGGCCTCGGGCAACAGCCTCGATCTGTTCCGGGAAATGCGATTCGCCGCGATGCTGCACAAGGTCGATCCCTGTCGGGCAACGGCGCTCCCGGCGCGAGAAATCCTTGCCATGGCGACTTACCGAGGTGCCGGGGCGTTACACCTCCCTCCGAACCTGGGGCGGCTTGAACCCGGCGCTTTGGCTGACATCGTCCTGGTCGATCTGCAACAGCCGCGGCTGCAGCCGTTTCATGGCCCCAATCTTCTCGTGTACAGCGGATGCGGCACCGATGTTCGCACCGTGATCGTCAATGGCCGCCTAGTTGTTCGCGATGGCATCCTTCAAACGGTGGATCTGCAGGCGATAAAGGAACAGGTGCGCAGGTTGGCCGGAGTGGCGAGGTCGTTGTTTGCGCAACAAGCCACGCCAACGGCGGGTTGTATTTTTTTACGAAGCCGGCAGGAGCACCCCGGTCCTGCTTGAAAGTGTCCACCCTTGGGACCAAGGTCCACCAGTGATCCCAAGGGGGCTTGTTGGATGAGTAATCAAATGACGGGAGGGGAAAATTTCTCTGGATCGATACGGTGCTTACTGCCACCAGATTATCCGTTTGGGGGGATTGCCAAAGGATTCAAAGGAGTCGCCGGATTCGCGGAGAACGGCATCGAGATCCTCAACGGTAAACTCAAATCCGTCGGTTTTGGCTAAGGCAACAAATTCTTCCTTTGTTTTCAGGGCGTCATACTTACCGCGCAGTTGTTCGTCAGCTCCACCGGCAATCAACAATTCTTCCACGTTTTTCTTTGACATCATCTTCTCCTTTTTTGGTTCATTCTGTGTTCATTCCATAGCCAGGGGGCGGGCTTTTTGGTGCAAGTTGTGTTTATGAACATCCTTAAAGCAGTATTGATGCCAGTTTTTTTATGCTCGAATTTGTGTCGTGAAATCGCCATATTCGTCGTTATCAGGCTAAGGGCGGCTCGGGCGGTGCGGCAAGACTTGTACAAAAAGGTGAATCGGTGTCGGCTGCCTTACAAAATTGTCCGGCTTCCTGACGCGGAAGATGCCGGCCAACCAGCGTCTGTGATGCAGACCGCGGCAAGAGGGATGAAGCCTTGTTGCCGGTGAAAACCGCCCCGAACGTGGCGTTTTCGTCTTGTAAGTTCCTGTTTTTATGGTGTGTGGTTTTTAGCCTCGGGATTTTACGGACCCGGAAAAAAATGCTTGACTCGAAAAAAATCTTTCGTTATAAAAAGCGACTTTAACCGAAGTGCGGTCAAGGTAACCCCTTCAACCCTTCTATGGCAGTGCACACAGGTTTGCGGGCGAGTAGTATTGAAAAGAGTGAAGGATTTTCCTTCTTACTTCTCCCCACCCTTCAGCCAGCATCCCTTAACCCAATGCGCACGGAGTTGCAGAGCCTGCTGTAACTCCTTTTTTTA
>JBFWIP010000252.1:0-3067 GCA_050255935.1 Desulfobulbus sp. | reverse complement strand
CCTGGAATTCATCCACCAGGGCCACGGGATAGCGGCTGCGCAGACGGGCGGCCAAACGCACGCCGCTCACGGGACGGGCAAGGGCCGTATCCAGTTGGGCGAGCAGATCATCAAAGGCCATCAACCCCAGGCGCTCTTTGCGGCGGGCAAGCCCGCTGCGAAGCGAGGCGCGGGCCTGGGCAAGGACCAGGAACTTGCGTCCCTGGACAAACTGTTGATGGAGGTGAAAAAAACGGTCAAAGGCATGGAACAGGGGGTGATCGGGCGGGTCATCGCATTTCTTCTTGAGTTTCCCCGCCATCACCGACCAGGCCAGTTTCTCCACGCCTTTGTCCAGGGACCAGGGCATTGCCGGCACTTGGGACCACGCCTCCATGGCCCGGCACAGTTCCGGGACCCGGTCACTGAGGCGATAGTCCTGCTGGTTTCGCTTGAGGCAGGCATTGTCCCTGAGGATGTGCTCGACGGTGGCCCGGTCTTCCCGCAGGATTTGCTGTACCTCGGCAAAGGCGCCCCGGGCCGGGCCTTCCAGGGATTCCACGGCCTCGACGTCCACCTCGGGCAGCAGGCGGCATTCGGCGGTGGCGGCCCTGCCCAGGGCCTTGAGCAGCCCTTGGGGATCGCCCCAGGTCTCCAGGGCCCAGGCGGCCTCCGCATCGCTTGCCCCATAGAACCGGTTGCGCCAGAAATCCTCCATGATCTCCCGCTGCAGGGCCAGGTCATCGTCCATCAGTTCCACCGCAAAGGAGGTGGCGGATTCAAAGGCATGCTCCTGGAGGACCCGCTGGCAGAACCCGTGAATGGTATGGATCGCCGCCTCATCCATGCGCACCAGGGCATCCGCGAGCCGCTGCCGGGCCGAATCCGGCGGGACCCGGTCAAGCAGCGCCTGCAGCAACGGATCATCGTCGCCCTGCCGGTCAAGCGCCAGCAAGGCCTCCCGGATGCGCCCGCGAATGCGGTCCCGCAATTCACCGGTGGCCGCCCTGGTGAAGGTAACCACCAGGATCTGATCCACCGCCAACCCCTGTTCGAGCAGCAGGCGAAGAAAAAGCAGGGCCAGGGTATAGGTCTTGCCGGTTCCGGCGCTGGCTTCCAGCAACCGGCAGCCGCCCTCAAGGGGCAGCCGCAGGGGATCAAGAGGCTGCATCCGCATCCTCCATGTGGTCGAAGATCGGGGTGAAAAGTGTTGTCAACTCGACGAACTCGGCACTGAACGGCAATGCCCGGGCGGAATGGAAATAGCCATAGGCCGGATCATTGCCCTCACCCTGCCATTGAAAGCCGCCGGTCCAAACCGTGCCGGCAGCGTCCTCTTCCGCACCCGGCTTGGCCTCGACCCAGGCACAGCTGGTTTCCGGGAAAAAAGGCAGGGGCCGGCAAAGGCCTTCCCAGTAAAGGGCAAGCAGGCGCTCCAGGATCGGTTCCGCTGCCGCCACCGGGCGCAGCAGCGACTGATGCACGGATTGGCTATTGAGTTGCCGTTCCCAGGAAAGGTGGATCGAGGTGCCGTTTTGTACGGGAGGACCGAGTAGATTCAGGCAAAGATGCATCAGCCACCACTCCATCAGGTCCGCCCCTCTCATCCGCCCCGGCCGCCAGGTGACTCGTGCCGCGGGATAGAGGTTGTGCAGCCAGCCGGTGAGATGAAAGGGACCGATGCGACGATCGATCTCCAGCGGTTCCAGGGGATTATCCAACAGCGGCAGCAACCGGCCGGCAAGGGAAGCGGCCTCGGCTTCGATCTCCTGGAACTGGACCCGGCCGAACCCGGCCTGCGGCAGCCTGCCGCTGCCCTCCAATCCGGCAAACAGCTGGGACTCGGGCATACCCGCAAGGGAGGCGGAGACTGCTTTCTGGCGCAGGAAGTAGCGTTGTAGCTGGTCCAGCCGAAACGGCTCGCTCTCCGCCAGGGAGGCATCATCGGCGCGCAGGCGGAGGCCGAGGCGCTGCTCCACGAAAAAACGAACCGGGTGGCGCCAGAAGCGGACCAACTGCGCCAGATCCACCTCGCGATAGCTGTCATCGGCGGCGGGCAGGGGCGCGCGGAGAAAAGGGTCCGGATCGTCCTGCTCCGATGCCGGCAGCCAGGCGGGATTGTAACTGCCGATGGCGGCGCTGCCGGTAAAACAGCGCCAACTGAAGGGCTGCATCGGATGCTCGGTGGTGAGCAACCCGGACACCGGTTGTCCGTGGTTTCCTTCGAGGGTGCAGCTCTGGTCGAGGTAATCGCGCAGCTCGCAGACCACCACCGAAGGCGGCATCCAAACCTCGTCGCGCTGGCTGCGCCCTACCCAGGAGAGATAGAGGACTTCGCGCGCCGAGAGCAGTGCCTCGAGGAAGAGATAGCGATCGTCGTTCCGGCGGTTGCGGTCGCCCAGGCGCGGCGAGGCGGCCATCAGGTCAAAGGAGGGGGGGCGCTGGCTGCGGGGAAAGTCCTGATCGCCCAGGCCGAGCAGACAGATGACCTTGAACGGTACCGACCGCATGGGCACCATGTTACAGAAGGTGACCCGCCCGCTGAGAAAAGGCTGGCCGCCGCTGGTTTGGGAAAGGCATTCCTGGAGCTGGGCCTTGAGGACGGCAAAGGGCAGGGGGGATTCCAATGCGGCCAGGTGCCAGTCCGCCCGCAGGCGGAGTAGGGTTTCCTTGAGCAGGGTAAGGCCCTGATCCTCGATGTCGTCGGCAAAAAAATCATCCACCATCCGGAGCAGATCCGTGGACCACTGTTCCGGCAGCCGGTCAGCGCGGATCTGTTGCTGCCAATGGGCCAGGGTGGCGAGCAGTTGGCAGAAACCGCCCAGGGCCTCCGCCTCGCCCGCCGCCAGATGCCCATAGGGCAAGACCCCGGCAAAGGTGCGATCCCCCTGCCCCATCAGATAACCCAGTTGCAACCGGTCCAGGCCAAAACGCCAACTATGCCCGGCACCGGATTCCACTTCCAATTGGTGCCGATGGCCGGCATCCAGTCCCCAGCGGATCCCCGACTCCTCCACCCAGGCATGCAGCCGGGGCAGCAGCCCCGCATCCAGGCCGAAACGCGTCAGCAGCAAGGGGTTCTCGCACA
>JBFWIP010000251.1:0-3104 GCA_050255935.1 Desulfobulbus sp. | reverse complement strand
TTCATCGGCAATACCGAATCGAAAACCGCCGCTCAGATCAAGGGAATTGTCTTTGAGGAGGTCATCTACGACGCCAAGCAGGATATCGCCCAGGTCACGGCTTCGGTAAAAATGCCGAGCATCACCAACATTGATGGCCAGACGGTAAACCTCGCCAACAAGGTCTTTCGGCGTGTCGGCTTCGCCACCTCCACCCCTAAGGAGGCCGGTCCCCTTAAGGCTCTGCGGGCGGCGGAACTCGACGCCTACAAGGAACTGATCAAACAACTGGTCGGCTTCGAGTTGGAAAGCCACACCACCGTGGAAAACTTCATGTTGACCTCGGATGTAGTAAAAACCAAAGTCATGGCGACCCTCTTCATGGCGGAACTCACTGAATACGGCTGGACCCCGGAAGGGGATGCCTATGTGAAGATGCAGCTTAACCTGAAGGAGGCCTCGGAGGTTCTGGGGCAGAACATCATCACCGACCGGGAAATTATCGACGTCGAAGGGCAGGGCGCTCAAGTTGATGATTTCACCGCCGCCAACGGCAAAAAATGATGATTTCCGGAGACCCCATGGATATTCAGCCGCAAAAAGGTCGTTTCAAATATTTCTGTTTGGGTCTGCTCGCCGCCCTGGCCGTGATGCTGTTGGCCGGAGCCGGCGACATCGTCGGCGCCAACAATTTCGGCCCCCCGAACTACGGTCGCTATCAGATCTCTTCCTGGAGTTCCGACTTCGGTGATAAAGGCGGCGGCTTCGGCTTGTTCATGGCCGACACCGCGACCGGCGAAGCCAAACTGGTTTACAGCCGGGTTTTCGGCGAGGTCGGCAACGGCGAAGTCAAAAAAGATGAACTGGGTAAGTCCTTTGGCAGTATCAAGTAGTCACCGACCACAAGTGCAAGTAAATGACCAATCACACAGACCTTAAGGAGCTGCCATGAGCGCTCGACATCTTAAAACGTTCTTGACCCTTTCCTGCGCCGGAATTCTGCTCGCCGCTGGACAAAGCTGGTCGGCCGTGGAAATCAATATCGGCTCGAATATCGTCAATACCGGTAACGTCAGCGGCTGCGTTCAGGGGAGCGGCTCCGCCAAGAAGGAAAGCCGCTCTCTGTCGAACTTTCACGCATTGGAAGTCGAAGGCGCCTACACCGTACGGATTGCCTGTCAAAAGGATCAGAGCGTCGAAATCTCCGCCGACGACAACCTCCTCCCCGTGATCTTGACCGAGGTTCAAGATGGAATCTTACGCGTCACCTCGAAGAAATCGATCTGTGCCAGCGCGCCCATGACCCTGACAATCAGCGTAGAAACCCTCGACCTGATCCGTTCCAGCGGCGCCAACGAGTTTCAAGTTCAAAACCTTAAAGGAGACGCCCTGGAAGTCGAACTTTCTGGCTCCAGCACCATGACCCTGGACGGGACGGTGGACGAACTGGATGCCAAAATCGACGGGGCCTCGGGACTGGTCGCCGGGAAATTGAAGGCCCAGCAGGTTTCCGTGGCCATCAGCGGCGCCGGTTCTGCCGAGGTCCATGCCGGCAAGCGGTTACAGGGGGACATCAGCGGCGTCGGCAGTATCCGTTACGCCGGGCAACCGAGCGAAGTGGTGAGAAACATCACCGGCTGGGGGGATATCACCCCCGTCGATTGAGTTTCAAAAGGGCGGCTCCGAGGGGGTCGCCCTTTTTCGTTTCCCATGAACACACCGTCGCCTCGACGCCTTTTTTTTTAAATCCCCGGAGATCTTGACGCCTACTCCTGATTTCATCCCTGCCAAAGGGTTGGGTCGATCCATGCCGATGGGAATCAACGGAGGAAAATACCGAGACACCTTGCTTTAAACTTATTCTTGATATATATTGTAAATCAAATTAAAGGAGGTCGACGATGGATTTTCTCTGGTTTATCGGACTTATCGCCTTGTGGTATGTCATTAACCGCTGGATTTTGCCCCGACTGGGCGTACAAACCTGACTCTCCGACTCATGCAGCCTTCCCGTGCGGAAGGAAAACCAATCCAATAACAAAACGGGCAGCCCTTAGGCTGCCCGTTTCATTTGTTTGGTGCCCTTTGCAGAAGATCAGCGCAAAGGGGTGGCACAGCGTGGGCAGGTCAACATGCTGGTGGATGGCACCTTGTGCCCACAGGTCGGGCAGTTGAACCAATATTTGCAAAACTTGCACTGGGGCTCGGAAAGACCCTGTTTCTTCTTGCACTTGGGACACTGCCGATACATCTTGCGGGATTCCATATACTCCTTGAAGAGCAGCCCGCACCGCGGGCAGACCTCCACCCCCGGCTTGCCGATTTCCGCTCCGCACCCCGGCGCCGGGCAAAGAAAAACCGTCTTGCACGCCTTGCACCAGTACTTGCCTTTTTGTTCTTCCTTGCATACCGGACACTTTTCCATAAAACCTCTCTTCTTCCCTTTCCGGACAATGACAAACGCGGAAATACCTGATCGCGGCATTCCCGGGAACCGGTTTTCGGCCCGAGCATGACATCGGGGTAAAATGTTCCTTCACGGCGAGGAGCAGGCCTGAATGCAGGCCTCGGGAGGAGAGGGCCGGAACGCCGGACCACCCCGGCGTTCCGGCTGGAGGGAAATCAGTCGATCTTCTTGAAAGCGCTCTTCGCGGCGTTACAGACCGGGCAGGAACCGGCGGGTTCGCCCTCGTGGGTATGGCCGCAGACCTGACAGACATAGTAGTCGACGGCCTCGTTGCGGCCCAGGCTGTCCAAGGCTTTCTGATAGAGAGCGGCGTGCTCCTGCTCGACGGCATTGGCGAACTTGAAGTTGCGCAGGGCCGCCTGCTCCCCTTCCGCCTCGGCTTCGGCGATCATGCGCGGATACATGCTGGTGAATTCGTGGGTTTCCCCACCGATGGCGGTGCGCAGGTTTTCCGCCGTGTCGCAAATACCGCCCATCGTCCGCAAATGGGCATGGGCGTGGACGGTCTCGGCATCGGCCGCTGCCCGAAAGAGCTTGGCCACCTGCGGATAACCATCCTGCTCGGCTTTTTTGGCAAAAGCCAGATAGGTACGGTTGGCCTGGGACTCCCCGGCAAAGGCTTCCTGAAGATTTTTACGGGTTTTGCTTTCTTCTGTCA
>JBFWIP010000250.1:1597-3119 GCA_050255935.1 Desulfobulbus sp. | reverse complement strand
CGGAAAGTGTGCTTGGCCCTTTGCCCTATATCGTTCAGGGAAAACAGGTATGGTTGGCCACCATGTCGGTGCCGATTTTGGTCAACAACCGGTTTTACGGGGTGGCCGGTTCCGACTATAACCTCGACTTTGTGCAGAAGTTATCTAAAAACGTTGATAAGGAAGTCTTTGAAGGCCAGGGCGAGATCATCATTGTCAGCAACCAGGGGCTGATCGTTGCCCACAGCGAAAAACCGGAGCTGATTGGCGGGCCGCTGAAAGATGTCATTACCGATGGGATCGATCAAACGCTTCAGGATATTCAGGCGGGAAAAATTGCGGCCGCCCTCAATGAGAAAAACCAACAATTTGAAGTGATCGCCCCGATAGAATTGGGACGTACCGGAAAACCCTGGTCGGTCATGATTCGGGTAAAACAGGAAACCGTCCTCTCCGATGCCATTGCCTTGGATACGGAACTTTCCGATGCCGGACAAACAACGATGTACATGCTTTTCGCGGCCGGTGCTGTAACCAGTGTTCTGGCGATTATACTGCTTTGGTACGCTTCAGGCAGTATTGTGCGTCCTATTCGTCATACTGCCGATATGTTGAAAGATATTGCGGAAGGTGAAGGGGACCTGACCAAGCGCTTGGACATCAAGGTGAAAGACGAGGTCGGCGAGATGGCAACCTGGTTCAACCTGTTCATGGAGAAACTTCGTGAGTTGATTGCCCAGATCGTTGAAGACGCCGGTTCGCTCAATAGCGCCTCCACCACCTTGTCAGACATTGCCGGGGAAATGCAACGCGGTTCAAATGCCATGGCCGAGCGTTCCCGTTCGGTGGCCGCCGGTGCCGAAGAAATGGATGTGTCCATGAGCGGTGTCGCGTCCGCCTGTGAGGAGGCCGCCACCAACGTTGACATGGTCGCCTCCTCGACCGATGGCATGACCCTGACCATCAGGGAAATTGCGCAGAAGGCGGAAACCTCCCGTTCCATTTCCGAGTCAGCGGTGGCCAAGGCCGGTGAGGTTTCCGAGAAGCTGGGGCACCTGGGGCAGAGCACGCTGGAGATCAGCAAGGTAACCGAGGTGATCTCCGATATTTCCGATCAGATTAACCTCTTGGCGCTCAATGCCACCATCGAAGCTGCCCGGGCCGGTGAGGCGGGCAAAGGCTTTGCCGTGGTTGCCTCCGAGGTGAAGGAACTGGCGAAGCAGACCGCTGAGGCCACGCAGGTGGTGCAATCGCAGATTGAAAATATTCAGAAAGCCACGAACGACACCGTGACCGAGGTCGGGCAGATTCTTGAAATTTTCAACAATATCAGCGAAAACGTGGCCTCGATTGCCGGTGAGGTGGAAGGGCAGGCCGCCACGACCCAAGAGATTGCGGAAAACATTTCCCAGACCTCGGCCGGTATTCAGGAAGTGAATCAGAATGTCAGCCAGGGGTCCGTGGTTGTTGGTTCAATCACCAGCGAAATGGCAGAGGTGGACAAGGCCGTGCAGGACGCCTCGGCCTCGATTGACCAGATCAA
>JBFWIP010000250.1:0-1497 GCA_050255935.1 Desulfobulbus sp. | reverse complement strand
AATCCCAACGGATATCCGGACCCGTCGAGATGTTCATGGTGCTGATAGACAAATTCAGCGACAGGCCAGGGGAAATGTATGTTCCGCAGGATCTCATACCCGATCCGTGGATGGCACTTGATAATGTCTTTTTCTTCACCGGAAAGGTTGGCGGGCTTGGTCAGATATTCGGAGGGCAAGGTGATCTTGCCGATATCATGAAGAAGTGCCGCAATGTGCAGGCCCTCGATACGTTCTTCAGGCAGCCCCAACTCCCTGGCAATGGCACAGGCGATGATGTCGACCCGTTGCTGGTGACCTGCGGTGTAGGGGTCCCGTTTTTCCGCTGTCGAGGCCAGCGATCGGACCGTCTCCTCAAGGCTGGTATGGAGGTCGTCACGGCTTTTCTTCAATGTTTCCGTGGTGATTTTCCGTTCGGTAACATCTCTTGCCACCCCCCTGAACCCCTGGAACTGATCCCCGTCGTCAAGAATGGGGACGGCGTTGTTTTCAAAGACCACGACTTGTCCTTTTTTCCCGAGGCAGGTGATTTCAAACCCCTTGAAGGCCTGGCGTTCTGCCAGGATTTTTTCAAAATCACTGAGCAACAGAGGTTTTTGGTTGGGCGAGGCCAAGCTGGTCAAAGGGGTATTGAGTATTTCCTCGGGCGAGTAACCGAGCATGTCGGTCACCTGCGGGCTTGAATAGGTTAACTTCCCGGATTTGTTGATTTCCCACACCCAGTCACTGGTCGTCTCGACCAGGTTGCGGAATCGCGCCGTGCTCTCTGACAGCGATTTCATCAGTTGTTCACGTTCGCGATCGGAGATGAGGCTCTGGTAAATGGAGTAGAGTGCCAGCAAGGTGGCGATGAAGAGTATCCCGGTGGACGTTACCGAGAGCTTGTGGCGGATTGCGGCGATCTCCTTATGGACGTCATCCGTATACATGCCGGTGCCAATGACCCATTGCCATGGCTCAAATTTTTTGACATACGAGATCTTCGGCACGATTTTTTCGGGGTCATCCTTCCATTGCCACATATAGGCGACATATCCCCCTCCCTGTTTCTGCGCCAGTTGGGCCATTTCCAGGAAAAGCCGCTTGCCGTGCGGGTCTTTGAAACCGGAAACGTTTTTTTGGACCAAGTCCGGCCGGTAGGGATGCATGATGATCCGCGGCGTCATGTCGTTGATCCAGAAATAATCTTTTTTTTCCGGACCATAGCGCAGTTTTCCTATGCGCAGGATAGCCCGCAACTGGGCTTCGCCTGTACTGAGTTCGCCGGAAAGCTCTCGATCGTGGTAATCGTTGAGGAGACTCCAGGCCGTCTCGGTCTGTTCCCGGATCATTTCCTTTTTCCGTGCCATGAGACTCTTTTCGAGCTCGGGCAGGATGATCAGGAAAATTGCGGTGACAAAAAGTAAAATGGTACAAAATGACGGGAGGGCAATACGTCTGGAGATCGTGTTTATCTGTTTTTTTTCGGACATAATTTCCTGCTGTCATGATTCATGA
>JBFWIP010000249.1:0-3120 GCA_050255935.1 Desulfobulbus sp. | reverse complement strand
CCCGCCATAACGCCGACCTGGCCAATGACCTCGGCAACCTGTTTTCCCGCTCCCTGGCCATGATTGATAAGTACTCCGGCGGCCAAATACCTGAACGTGAATCTGTTTTCACCTATACCCCGGATGATCGTGAACTGATGAGTGAAATTTCCGCCATGGTGGCCCAGTACCGTGAAAACATGGATGCGTTCCGCTTTCACAAGGCACTGCAGGCGGTATGGGAGGTCATTGGCCTCTTGAACCGCTACATCGTCACCAACGCTCCGTGGGAACTGGCCAAGAATCCCCGCCAGGCCGACCGGTTGCGCACCGTGCTCTACTTCCTGGCCGAATCGCTGTGGAAGATAACCCTGGTCCTGGGGCCGGTCATGCCGACCACGGCCGGGAAAATGGCTGCGGCCCTGGGCATGCAGTCCCGCCATGCGCACGCCACCCTGAATGAGGTTCAGGACTGGGGCGACATCCCGGTCGGTACGGTTATCAACCAGGGCACCCAGCTGTTTCCGCGGATTGATAAAAAGAAGGACGCACAGCCAGCGGCGCCCCAAAAGGGAAAAAAGGCCCAAAAAAAGGAGGCGGAATCGCCTCTTGCCGAAGGCCTGATCAGTTTTGACCAGTTCAAGACGGTTGAACTGCGGGTGGCGGAAATCGTTGCCGCCGAGAAGGTGGCCAAGTCGGACCGGTTGTTGCAGCTGACGGTCAAGGCGCCGGAGGAACGGACCATTGTCGCCGGTATTGCCCAGTATTACGCGCCGGAGGACCTCGTGGGGAGAAAGGTCATTATCGTGGCCAATTTGAAACCGGCCAAACTGATGGGTATCCCCTCACAAGGCATGGTCCTGGCCGCAAAAGAGCAACTGGCCGACGGCAGCGAAAAACTGGTGGTCACCACGGTGGCCGGCGATATCGCCCCCGGCAGCACAGTGGCATGATCCGTTCGTACCGCGCCTCATTCAATACCCTTTTCTTTAGCCCATAGGTATCGCGATGTTTATGCTTGGTAATTTCCTCATGGCCGTGGCCAAACTGATTAATTTTGTCCTCAGTGCCTATATCTGGATCGTCATCGCCCGGGCGGTCATCTCCTGGGTCAACCCGGACCCCTATAACCCGATTGTCCGTTTTCTCCGCCAGGTCACGGACCCGGTTCTGATGTATATCCGCCGGTATATCCCCATCATGGGCGGCCTTGACCTCAGCCCGATGATCCTGATCCTGGTCATCATTTTCCTGCAGAGCTTTCTCGTTCCGACCCTGCAGCAACTTGCGATGAATCTGCAGTAATTCGTCATTGCTCCGACTGAGCCCCTTGTCTGCAACAACGAATCGTCCGCGAGGTATTTCATGTCCATTCTGGTCACCGGAGGCGCCGGTTTTATCGGCAGTAATTTTGTCCTGGACTGGCTGGCCCAGTCCGATGAACCCGTCGTCAACCTCGACAAGCTGACCTATGCCGGCAACCTGGAAAACCTGGCCTCCCTTGACCGGGATGCCCGCCATATTTTCATCCAGGGCGACATCTGCGACCGTGAACTGATCGATCGGCTACTCCGCCAACACCGTCCCCGTGCCATCGTCCATTTTGCCGCGGAAAGCCACGTGGACCGCAGCATCCATGGCCCCCAGGATTTCATGCGCACCAATATCGACGGGACCTTCACCCTGCTCGAATCGGCGCGACACCATTGGAACACACTGAAGGATAGCGCCAAAACAGAATTCCGGTTCCATCACGTCAGCACGGACGAGGTCTACGGCTCGCTCCAGCCGGAGGAACCGCCGTTTACCGAGACCAGCCTCTATCAACCCAACAGTCCGTATTCGGCCAGCAAGGCGGCCAGCGATCACCTGGTCCGCGCCTGGCATCACACCTACGGACTGCCGGTTACCACCAGCAACTGTTCCAACAATTACGGCCCGTACCACTTCCCCGAGAAACTCATCCCCCTGATGATCACCAATGCCCTGGCCGGCAAGCCCTTGCCGATCTATGGCGACGGCCGCCAGATCCGCGATTGGCTCTATGTCCGGGATCACTGTGCCGCCATCCGTCGCATTCTTGAGGCAGGTCAGGTTGGGGAGGTGTACAATATCGGCGGCTGGAACGAGATGGCCAATATCGAGATTGTCGGGCAGGTGATCGCCCTGCTTGATGAGTTGCAGCCGGATCCGGCAGGGAGTTACCGTCGCCTGATCACCCATGTCACCGATCGTCCCGGGCATGACCGCCGCTACGCCATTGATGCCCGCAAGATTGAACGGCAACTCGGCTGGCGGCCGGCGGAAACCTTTGGGTCGGGGATCCGCAAAACCGTGCAATGGTACCTGGATCACCAGGAGTGGGTGGGCCGTGTCACTAGCGGAGAATACCGCAACTGGATGACCCGCCACTATGGAGAATGCCTATGAAAATTCTGCTTACCGGAAAAAACGGGCAACTGGGTTTTGAATTGCAACGAGCCCTGGCCCCTCTTGGAGAGGTGCATGCGGTTGACCAGAATGAATGCAACCTGGCCGATCCCGGGGCTGTCCGGGCCCTGGTGCGGGAAGTGCGACCCGCGCTCATCATCAACCCGGCGGCCTACACCGCGGTGGACCGGGCGGAGGGCGAACCGGAGCTGGCAAAGGCGATCAACGCAACCGCACCGGCGGTATTGGCCGAGGAAGCCAACCGGATCAAGGCCTGGATCATCCATTATTCCACCGACTATGTCTTTGACGGCACCAGTGTCCGCCCCTACCAAGAAACCGATGCCACCAACCCGCTCAACGTATATGGCCTGACCAAGCGGGATGGCGATGTTGCCGTGCAGCAAGCCTGCGCCCAACACCTTGTTTTTCGCACCAGTTGGGTTGTCGGTGCCCATGGCAACAACTTTGCCAAAACCATGCTCCGCCTCGCCGCCGAACGGGACGGTCTCAGCATAGTCGCCGATCAGTTCGGTGCCCCGACCTCAGCCGCCCTCCTGGCGGACGTGACCGCCCAAGTCATCGGGCGCGCGCAACGTGAGGGGCTGGACACCATTCCTTTTGGCCTCTACAACCTGACGGCCGCAGGGGTCACCACCTGGCACGCCTATGCCTGTTTTGTCCTGGAGCAGGCGCTGCAAGCAGGAATTT
>JBFWIP010000248.1:0-3129 GCA_050255935.1 Desulfobulbus sp. | reverse complement strand
GCCAGCTTCTGGTCGTTTCCAAATCTTCCGGATCGGCCAAGGCCGCGAAGGGGACTGTATCCTCCGGCAAAACGCAGGCAACCACGGCAGTCGCCACCCATAAGGTGAAACAGGGGGACACCCTCTCTGGCATCGCGCAAAAGGCCAAGATCTCCGTGGCCGAACTCAAACGGCTGAACAACCTCTCCGGCAACAATATCAAGTCGGGTCAGCTGCTGGTCGTCGCCAAATCTACCGGGTCGGCCAAAGCCGCGAAGGGGACTGTATCCTCCGGCAAAACGCAGGCAACCACGGCATCCGCCACCCATAAGGTGAAAAAAGGGGACACCCTCTCCGAAATTGCCCAAAAAGCTAGGATTTCCGTCGCTGAACTGAAGCGGCTGAACAACCTCTCCAGCAACAATCTCAAATTGGGACAGGTTCTGGTCGTTTCCAAAAAAACGTCTGCGCCGACGGAAAATACTGCTGCGGTCAAGATGCAAACCCTGACCCACAAGGTGAAAAGAGGGGATACCCTCTACGAAATCGCCAGAAAAACCAAAACTTCCGTGGCTGAACTCAAGCGCTTGAACAAACTTTCGGGCAACAATATCAAGTTGGGACAGGTTCTGGTAGTTGGCGCCAAGCCGGTGACCGTGGAGAAGGCGGTCGTGGCCAAAACCCCCTCGACGGAGAAGAGCGCCATTGTCCGTCAGTTGACCCGGGATGTTCCCACCGAGGTGAATGCCTCGATTTTTGAGAAGACCGCGCTCAGTTTTCTCAACACCCCCTATCGCTTCGGTGGAAACGGCAAAAACGGTATCGACTGTTCCGCCTTTGTGCAAAAGGTCTTCAGAGAGTTTGACTTGAAACTCCCGCGCACCGCCCGGGAGCAATTCACCCGCGGAACCAAAGTATCCAAAAGGGAACTGCAACTGGGTGATCTGATCTTTTTTCAGACCTATGCCAAGTTCCCCTCCCACGTCGGCATCTATCTGGGCGATGACAAGATGATTCACGCTTCGAGTCGCAACCGGGGAGTCGTGGTTTCGAGTATCAACTCCAACTACTTCCGCAAACGTTTTATCGGAGCCAAACGTCTCGGGTTGTCGTTGAGTTCGGAAGATCTCAATCTGGACGAATTCTCTGGCCGGATGCAGGCTACCGTCACCGATGAGGTCGAGGATGGAACCGAGGAAGGGGCGCAGATCGGCGCCGGGAATGGTTAAACAAGATTCTTTCAAGGCCAGGCATTGCCTGGCCTTCGTTATTTCGGAGGGATGATGGAAATCGATCTCGAACTGCTCGACTATCTCTGCCACAAGGGCGTCCACCATATCGAGGCGGCGGTAAGAGGGCAGCAGCACCTGCCCCGCACCGTGGTTGGCGTCGGCACCTTCCTGCTGGATCAGGACGGCAACGTCGACCTGCTCACCGCCAAACAGCGCGTCACTTTTGATAAATTCCTCAAACCCCTCCTCTTCGATGTCCCCTGCCTCGGGCCGACCGGAACCGGCGACTGCCGGGGAGGCGGTCGTATCGAGCCCGAACTGCTGCTGAAAGGCTACCGCGACAACGAACTCCTCTGCGGGCGTTGCCGGCAGGATCTGGCCTGATTTCGCCTACCTATTTCACCCTTCCTCCCCCTCTTATTCTTCCCACAAAACGGCTTTCTGTCGGAAAAATTTACACGATGTCGGTTTTCCTTCCAGCGAAAATTTAATAACGAAGTACGATTCGCCTTTTGTTTTTTTGTGAAATTTCTTTTAATTCCAAGTGGTTGCCTGCCAACCTCGGATCGTTGAGGCGTTTTTTTATGCGTTTCACTGGCGAGCCGTCGGCCAAGTTTACACCCTAAAAGACAAAAAAATGAGCAGATATGTAAAGTTCAACAAAATCAATGTTTTGCATTTGGCCTATTTTGTGCAATAAGGGATAGGCAGAGGCACAGGCCAGATCCCCACAAATTGATCATGGAGGGTTCAATGAAAAATGTCAGTAAATTCCTGTTGGTTTGCTTGTTGTTGTCTGTCGCCGCGCTCGGTATTCACGTGCAGGCCCAGGCTCTTCCCTTCGATGAAACCTTCACCCATCCTACTGTGGGTGACATCACCTATGGGGACATCTCATTGCCGTACGGTGATTTTATTTCCTACTCCCTGCCTGTCCTCGCCTACTGGTACGATTACGAAAACGGTGGCGGAACCGGCCCGGGCAACCCGTTTTACGTGGCCTCCACGCCCGGCGCAATCATGAACCAGGTCGTTGTCGCTACCGGATCTTCGGGAACCGACGTAACCACCAACATCGATGGCATCGAAAATGCCTACGCGACGCCGAACAACAACAAGCTGACAACTTTCACCACCGGAACATTTCCTGATCCGGTCAATACCACGACGGCGAATCCTGTCGGCGATCAGGCCGGCACCTGGGATGCTGACCTCGCTGCCTTGACCGCGTTCCTTGACGGCGGAAACCTGCTTTGGATGTTCAACAACAACGAGACCGACAAGGACAACAACCAGGATATCCTGGTCTGGGCGCTGGTGACGGTCTGGAGTTCGGCCGACCCGGGTAAGGCGGCTATTCAGTACGAGTTCACCAACGGCACGACCGATGGCCTGTTCACCGATCCCAGCGAGTACGTCCTGTCGGGTGGTGATGTCTGCGTAAGCGCCGCCGGTTTCTTGGTCCCCTGCTCGGCGCCTCATGTTGAACTGATCCCCCACAACCTGGGTGCCAACCAGGTCGCCTATGCCGTGACGGCCCCCAAACTCAACGACTTCTTGAATGACTGGGTAGCCGGCGCTGAGTCCACCCTGGGCTATGATACCCTTTCCCTGGATTTCCGGCTTGAGGGGATCAGCAACGGTTATGAGCAGTTGTTTATCATTCCTTCGGAAAGTGAAATCCCCCCGCCTCCGATTCCCGAGCCCAGCACCCTGCTGCTGCTCGGCAGCGGTCTGGTCGGCCTGGGCCTGCTTGGCTACCGCCGCAGAAAATAACCTCTAAAATTACTCAAGTAAAAAAGCCCCCCGCATGAATCGAATGCGGGGGGCTTTTTGCGGTTGGGGCTTAACCGTTTGAAGTCTTATCAACGTCCTGGCGGCGGTGATCCACAGATAATTCTCCCACCGCCTGGCGCAG
>JBFWIP010000247.1:0-3177 GCA_050255935.1 Desulfobulbus sp. | reverse complement strand
CGTGCTCACCTGGACAAAGCCCGCCCCGGTGAGCGCCTCCACCAGGGTGCTTTCCAGCCGACACAGGGCCGGGCGCCTGCTGACCTCCCGCAGGTGGGCCAGATGCTCCCTGGCCTGCCGCTTCAGGTTGGTTTCCTCCTGCTTGAATGCGGTATCCCGCTCCTCGGCGGAACCAAAACAACGCGTTTCCAGGGCATCGGTGCAGCTGAGTTCCTGCAACCGTTTTTTCTGCAAATCCGTCCAGGTCAACGTCATGATCGCTCCTCCTTCAACCGGATCTGCCACAGGGTTGGCCGGTTCAGGGCCAGGTTGGAGCTTTTCATGCAGTTATGACCGAGAAAGGCGGGGGTTTTCGCCTGCACGAAATGGCAGAGACTGTCGCCATAGGTCATGCCGGCGGGGGCAGGCACGGATTGGGCAGTACACAGGCCGACCTTTTCCAGGCTGCGCGATTTCTGGCCGCAAAGATGGATCAGGGCCCTGTCGCTGTCTTTTTCCAGTTCCCGGAGAATGCGGTAGGTGCTGGCGCCGACCACCTCGCGGTACAACTTCGGCCCGAAGATCTCGAGCGCACCGGTGGGATCGGCGTAGGAGATGATCCCGGCGCCACGGCGAATCCCCTCGCGGATGTAGCGGACCAGGCTCGCCTCGATGAGCGCCAAGGCCTGTTCCAGGATCGGGCGGTGGCTGATCAGGCCGCGAAACAGGGTGGCCGAATCGATCAGGAAGCTGAGGATGGTGAACGGGCCCTCGACATTGAGGGTGGCCACGCCCCCTTGCCCGTGCAACAGGGGCAGGCTGTCGAGGACGGTGGCGATGCGGCCCCGGGTCAGGTCCATGGGCTGCAGTCCGGAGAGCTCCTCCATCCGCTGAAAGCGATATTCGGAGCAGCGCGGCCCGCCTTCGTCGTCCGGCACCTTGATCCTGGCACCCAAGGCCTCGGCCTCCACGGTCACGCAGAAGGGCACCCGGCAGACCACATCACCGGCCAACTGCATGCGGCGGATGGCGACCCGGGCCATGGCGCTTGCCTCGGTGTGGGCGGCATAAAAACTCAGCCCCAGTTCCTCGATCAATTCCGGGGGGATACTCTCGGCGTCGTCGCGCGAGCAGGCGTAACAGGTCAGGGGTTGCATGGCACACCTCCCGCAGCGACGCCCCGGGCACCGGCAGCCGCATCGAGGATGGGTTGAATATGGGGGAAGGCGTCCGTGCGATGGGGGAAATACATGGCATCGGCAAAGACGGTCGAGAAATCCGGATCCGTGGCGGTTTCCACGAATTCGACCATGCGGGCGATGCGGGCGGCCTCCTCCCGCCGACCGTGGTCGAACAGGGCCTGCTTGGCGCCTTCGCCGGCGGCGTTGCCCACCACCTCCACCTGTTCCACCGCGCAATCGGGGAACAGGCCGAGGACGAGGGCGCTTTCCACATGGATATAGCTGCCAAAGGCCCCGGCAAGAATCACGCGCTCGATGCGATCGATTCCCAGCCGCCGCATCAGCAAGGTAACTCCGGCATAGAGCGCGGCCTTGGCCAGCTGGATGGCCCGGATATCCTTCTGGGTGATGACGATATCCTGGCCGGTGGCGGATTCATCCCCCCAGGCCAGCACATATTCGAGCTTGCCCTTGGCGTCGGGCCGCAGGCGGGGACAGGCAACCTCCTTGGAGAACCGGCCGTCGGCCAGCAGCAGCCCCGCCTTGAACAGTTCCGCGGCCACATCGATGATGCCGGAACCGCAAATGCCCTTGGCCCGCACAGCTCTGCCGCTCTCGTTGCCGGAACCGATCACCTGAATGGCGGCCTCCTTGGTCGCCGGGTCGATCCACACCCGTTCGATGGCCCCTTCGGCGGCGCGCATGCCGTGCTTGATCTGGGCCCCTTCAAAGGCCGGACCGGTGGCGCAGGAGGCACAGAGCATCCGTTCGCGGTTGCCGAGATTGATCTCGCCGTTGGTGCCGATGTCGATCAGCAGTTGGATAGATTCGCTCTCGCAGGCCTTTTCCGCCAGGAGCACGGCCACATTGTCCGCGCCGACAAATCCGGCCTCGATCGGCAGGCAATGGATGAAGGCACCGCCGTGGATGGCGATGCCGAGATCCCGGGCCTTGATATCGACCGGTTCGCGGATGGCGGCGACAAAGGGGGAACGGCCGAGCCAATCCGGCCTGATCCCGAGAAAGAGATGGTGCATGGCGGTGTTGAACACCACCACCAGATCGACCAGTTTCTCCCGCTTGATCCCCGCCTGGTCGCACAGCCGTTCCAGCAGGCGGTTGATGTCCTCCAAGATCGCGCCATGCAACCGCTCCAGGCCGTCGTCCTCGAGCATGCAGCAACTGATGCGGGAGATGACGTCATCGCCGTATTGCACCTGGCTGTTGGTCAGCGACGCCTGGGCCGCCAGGGAACCGGTGGTGAGATCCCCCAGGAACCCGGCAATGGTGGTGGTGCCGATGTCGATGGCCGCGCCATAAAGGTGCTCCACCCTGCCCGGCATTACGGCCACGACTTCCCCTCCGTGGCGGATAGCGACCGAAACGCACCACTTGCCCTGGCGGAGGGTGGCCGGCAATTGCCGCAGCACCACGGAATCACAACAAAGGGGGCCGCCCACGCCCAAGGCGCGGAGCCCTTCGGAAAGCCGTTGCCAGTCATCCCGACAATCCTCGATGCTCGGTTTGTCCAGTTCCACCACTTGGAGCCGGACCGCGGGATCAAGGGTTATCTCCCCGCCCCTGCCGTTTTCGAGAATGATCTGTTGCCCCCGTCTGCTTTCCTCGGGCACGAACACCGTCAGGTCGCTCTCCACCGCAGTGCAGCAGGCGAGACGGTACCCCTGGGCCAGGGATTCGACGGAGAGATGCTCCCGTTCCTGGTCGCAGGGTTCGGCCGGCCCCTGCCCGGACGACTCGAGGCGGACGGCGCATTTGCCGCAGACCTGGGAACCGCCGCAGGGCGACTCCAGGTTCACCCCCAGTTCACGGGCAATGGTCAACAGGTTGGTCGGTCCCTGACAAACGCCGCGGCGGCCGTCAGGTTGAAAAATGACTGTGTGCTGCATGGCTTTCCTCAAATAAATGGCGGAGAGTCCGGGAGTCGCACCCGGCTGCACGGATTTAGAGTCCACGCGATCCCTTCGATCCACTCTCCATGTCCAGTTTCCTCCTGACA
>JBFWIP010000246.1:0-3198 GCA_050255935.1 Desulfobulbus sp. | reverse complement strand
ATGGTAATAATCATGGCTATCAGCGCGAAGTCGAGACCGTAGACGGCTGGATTGCTCAATGATGCCCCAAGAAAAAAACCGGATACTGTTCCCGCCGACCAAGCGAATAGCATACAGACGCCACCACCGAATAGAAACAACGGTGAAGTAGGCTGTGCCTCAAGACGGGAAAGACTCAAAGCCCAGTTGGGTTCTGCTATCAAATGGATGTAGGTCAGCTTTTCGATCATCCGAGAGTAGGTAAACAATGGGTGGAGCGCCATGCACATCAAAAAATAGCGAAGATTGATCAGGAGTGCGGCCATTGAAATCCCCAGGACATCAAGGGGGCTTCCCCACATCTCCACCATGAGGAACTGACCGGCTCCACCAAACACAAACACATTCATCAGCAGTAATTCAAATAATGTCATTCCGTTTTGGGCACTTAACGCTCCACAAACCAAACCGAATGAAACAATACTGAAACTGATGGGAATCGTGGCGAAAAAGCCATCTTTAAAATCATGTTTCATGCTCCCATGCTAACGGATGGGAATGTCGTTGTATTGGATAATTGTGCTCTTTTGAAAAAATGCAGCCACAATTGATCTATACCTGAATCAGTGACGCCCTCGGACAGATCACCGCGTTTAGATCTGTCGGATGGATGCGATTGCCAGCACTTCTGCTTCCTTTGGATTGAAGCAGCAACGGGAATTTCGGGGACAGTATATTCAAATATTGACACTGATCAATTCCCCCTGGTACGTTCCTGATCATGGCAAGAATGGCACGAGTGATAGTTCCTGGCTATCCACATCATATAACCCAACGCGGGAATCGCCGGCAGCGAACCTTTTTCCACACCGATGATTACCACGCCTATATCGACCTGATGGCCGAGTGGTGCCAGCAATATAACGTTGCAATCTGGGCATGGTGTCTGATGCCGAACCATGTGCATCTTATCGCCGTACCGAGCAACGAAAACGGACTCGCCCGCGCCATCGGCGAAGCGCATCGGCGCTATACTCGCCGCATCAATTCCCGGGAAGAATGGCGGGGCCATCTCTGGCAGGAAAGATTTGCCTCCTTCCCCATGGATGAACGCTATCTTTTAGCCACGGCACGGTATATTGAAATGAATCCTGTGGCGGCAAAACTGGTTCGCCGTCCGGGTGATTATTCCTGGAGTAGTGCCAGAGCACATCTTGACGGCACAGATGACAAACTCGTCCAAACGGCCCCTTTGCTTTCGTTGGTTCCCGACTGGTCCGAATTCCTGCAACTGACCCCGTCCGAGGAAGTCGAAAGGATTCAGCGCCATGAACGTACGGGCCGCCCCCTGGGGAGCGACAACTTTGTCGACACCTTGGAGACAACTCTTGCCCGTGTTTTGCGGCCACAAAAACCGGGTCCGAAAGGAAAACGATCCGATCGAATTGAATAAACCGTCCCCGGAATTTTCCGAATTTTACAGAGGAGCACATGTGATGAGAAAGCCGCTCATGTTCATTGGAATGATTCTCTTCCTGGTTGTGTTCCGGCCCGGGGCCGCGTCCGCCAATCCGAGCGCCTCCGTTCAGTGCGACAGCTACAAGATGAACCTGAAGGGCACCACCGTGATGTTCGGGGTTTCGTACACCGAACATGTGATTCTGGAAAAAGTCAAAAAATCCGGTGGGGCCGATGGCAAATGGAAAGTAGCCGCGTTCGAGCAGATCCTCGTTTATCCGCGCCCGATCAATTTTCCCATGAACCAGGTGGACCACCATGACCTGGGCCATGGAATGTGGATGGACGTGCGCTCGGTCATCAGCGGCAATACCGTGCACACCCAACTGGTCAAAAACAACATTCTCCTGGACGTAGTGGGAAATCGGATCGGCTATATCGGCACCAACGTCTGGTGCGGCGCCATCAGCGGGAAAAAGGCAACCTTCAAGTGGCACAAGGAAAGCCCGACCGAACCGACCCTGACCGGCCCCGTCACGCTCCAGGGCGAGCGGATCAAGATTGAGATCACCTCGCCGTCGGACGACCAACGCTACAGTTTTTCCGAAGACAAACCGGGGCGCCTGAGCTTCACCGCCACGGCCAGGGCCACGCCGGCGAGTTACAGCAGCCAATTGCTCTGGGACGTGGAGGAGGTTCCGGGTTCGCAAATGGTGGTGGAACCCGTCAACCGCACCGGCCCCACCATCAAGGTGACCTATGTCAAGCTGCCGCCAAAAAACAGCGGGTTTGGCCGCAAAAAACTCTCCGTCCACTTGAAGGTCGATGACTGCGAGGCCGAGGCGAACATGCATGTCCGGCTTTTTTTCCCGGCGTTCGCCACCAACAATCCCGGCGGCAGCGAACCGAACTGGTTTTACTACTGGAAGCAGACCAGTGCCGCTGTGGGCCCGGTTCGCTACGGCGGCGCATCCCCCCTCTGTTCGACCGGCGCCTCGCGTGATTTGGGGTATTACCGCAGCACCGTCTTCGACTCCGTCTTCTATATCTGCAACCTCCGCAATCTCGGCGACGATTTCCCGTTCATCGCCAAGAAAGACAACAACGGCGCCCTGGGTGATGTAAGCGTCAAGGGGATCGACACCTTCGCGGTTGCCTGCCGTCATGAAAACGCGCATTACTCGCACTTCCAGACCTGGTGGAAACAGTACCGCACCACGGACAAGTTCAAGGATACCAACCGGAACGGGATCCTGGATAGCAAGGAACAGGATCTGGACAAGGACGGCGACCTCGTCCCGGATGCGCTCGAGTCCGGCGTGGGACTCGATCCCCACAACAAGAACACCTTTGGCATCGGTCCGGACGGCGACGATGAAGAATTGCTCTGCTGGATGGCGGAGACCGGCTGGTCGGTCGGCAGCGCCAACAGTGAAGACTGGGCCAACCCGGGAAAACAGTGGCGATAGGACTCATCCAAGGGGTTGCCGAGTACATTTCCGCGCTCAAGGGCTCGCCCCGCTTCGGGCCGCAGGTGGTGCATCACGAGCAGCTCACCGGTTGCGACGCCCGTTTCGCCGGGTTGGCCCGTCCCCTTCCCGCAACATTAGGCAAGGCCCTGCGGCAGGCGGGCTATCCCCATTTTTTCAGCCACCAGAAGCAGGCCATTGATCGTATCCGTGACGGCCGGGACGTCATCGCCGCCACCCCGACCGCGAGCGGCAAAAGCCTGATCTACAACATCCCGGTAATGGAGCGGTT
>JBFWIP010000245.1:0-3225 GCA_050255935.1 Desulfobulbus sp. | reverse complement strand
CCCATCATCTGCCTGGCGGCGATGATGACCTCGCTGGCGGTGCTCCCCTTTGCCAAGGGCTGGGTCCTGGCGGATATCGATATCGGCCTGCTCTTTATCTTTGCCATGAGTTCCCTGGCCAGCTACGGCGTGGTCCTGGCCGGCTGGTCCTCGAATTCGAAATACAGCTTCCTCGGCGGCCTGCGTTCCATGGCCCAGGTGATCAGCTACGAGATCAGCATGGGGCTGAGCCTGGTCGGGGTGATGCTCATGGCCGGCTCGCTCAACCTGAGCCGGATCGTCGAGGCCCAGGGCGACTCGTTTTTCGGCATGTACCTCCTGCCCCAGTGCATCGGCTTTTTCGTTTTTTTCATCAGCATGCTGGCCGAGACCAACCGCGTTCCCTTTGACCTGCCCGAGGCCGAAACCGAACTGGTTTCCGGCTATTGCACCGAATACAGTGGCATGCGCTACGCCATCTTCTTCATGGCCGAGTACATCGGCATGATGGTGATGGCCTCCATTGCCACCATCTGTTTTCTCGGCGGCTGGAACGGGCCCTTTGCGGTCCCGTTTTTCCCGCCCCTGTGGTTCGTGCTCAAGGTCTACCTGTTCATGTTCCTTTTCATCTGGATCCGGGCCACCCTGCCGCGCTACCGCTACGACCAGCTGATGGATCTGGGCTGGAAACTGCTCATCCCGCTGGCCCTGGTGAACATAGTCCTCACGGCCTGCTTTCGGGCCATCCTCGTGTGAGAAGGGAAGGGGGATTGCAAAGAATGTACGTCCAATACAAACCCAAACGCGGCTGGTTGGGGACCATCTTCCAGGTGGAGATCCTCCAGGGCATGGCCCTGACCCTGAAGCGGCTTTTTTCCAAGCCCATTACCCGCCAGTATCCCGAGGTCAAGCCGGTGATCCAACCCGGATTCCGCGGCCAGCACGCCTTGGTGCGCGACCCGGAAACCGGCGATTGCAAGTGCATCGGCTGCATGCGCTGCGCCATGGCCTGTCCGTCGCGCTGCATCCGCATCCGCTCGCACAAGGACAAGGAGCCCGGCAGCCGCCGGGTGATCGACTGCTACCGGATCGAGGCCCTGCGTTGCGTGTACTGCGGCTACTGCGAGGAGGTCTGCCCGGTCAATGCCATCGTCCTCACCGAGGTCTACGAATACGGCGCATACGACCGGGCCACGCTCTTCTTCACCCGTGAGCAGCTTTTGGCCAACTGGGACCGGTTCGTTGAACAGAAGGGGGCGGAGATCGATAACTACGTCAACCCCTTCTGGCGGCCGCGCGGCCTGGCCGAGGCGGAACTGCCCGCACCCAAACGCCTTCCGGTTTCCGCCGAGTGGCGGGGCGAGGAGCAGGTCGTGGGGCGGCAATGGCGGCAGCATCATCCTGGACACCAAGACTGAACAAAGAGGCTATCGATGTTTCTCCAGTTGTTTTTCATCTACTGTGCGCTGATGATCGTGTTCAGCGGCATTCTCGCCATCAGCCTGCGCAACCCGGTCCACTGCGTGCTCATGGTCCTGGTGCTTTTTTTCCACATGGCCGGCCTCTACCTGACCCTGAACGCCGAGTTCCTGGCCGCGGTACAGATCATCGTCTATGCCGGCGCGATCCTGGTGCTCTATCTGTTCGTGCTCTTTCTCGTCAGCCTGCGGGAGGAACTGCACATGGACGCCTTCATCCCCAACCCCTGGCTGGGCAGGGCGATCGCCACCGGACTGGCCCTGGGGTTGCTCTCTGTTCTGCCTTCCTTCACCCCGGGCGCCAAGGGGACCTGGAGCGTGGATGCGGTGCGTGAACTGACCCATACCGTGGTCATGGGCCAGGAAATGTATTCAACCTATCTGCTGCCCTTTGAAATTGCCGGCCTCATCCTCCTGGTCGCCCTTGTCGGCGGTCTGGTGCTTGCCCGCCGTGACCCGGATATCCCGGTGGAGCCCGGCGAATCCATGAGCGGCGGATCCGACGGAACCGACGGAGCCGCCTGCAAGGAGGGAATGCAATGATTCCTCTTTCCTGGTACATGGCCCTGGCCGTCGTCCTCTTCTGCATCGGGGTCTGCGGCTTCCTCACCCGGCGCAACGTGATCATCATGTTTCTTTCCCTGGAACTGATGCTCAACGGGGTGAACCTGAACCTGGTCGCCCTGAGCCACTTCATGGACAGTGTCCGTGGCCAGGCCTTCACCTTCTTCATCATCACCGTTGCCGCCGCCGAGGCCGCCATCGGCCTGGGCATTGCCATTGCCCTGTACCGCAGCCGCCGTTCGGTGCACGTCGATACGCTGAATCAACTCAAAGGATAAGCTATGCCGGCCTCTCTGCTCGCCATACCGCTGTTGCCGCTGGTTTCTTTCGTCCTGACCCTGCTGTTGGGCAAACGCTGGGGGACCAGGGCCCACTGGCTGCCGATCATCACCGTGCTGCTCTCGTTTGCCTGCTCCCTGGCGGCCTTTAACCGGGTGCGCTCCGGCGAGATCGTCAATCAGGATATCTACACCTGGATCCAATCGGGTAACCTCAGCGTTTCCGTCGGTTTCCTCGTCGATCAGCTGACCTCGGTAATGCTGATCGTGGTCACCAGCATCAGCTCCCTGGTGCACATCTATTCGGTGGGCTACATGAAGGGCGAGGACGGCTATTCCCGCTTTTTCGCCTACCTGAGCCTGTTCACCTTCTCCATGCTGATGCTGGTGCTGGGCAACAATTTTCTCCAACTCTTTTTCGGTTGGGAGGCGGTGGGCCTGTCCTCCTACCTGCTGATCGGGTTCTACTTCAACAAGCAATCGGCCGCGGACGCGGGCAAGAAAGCCTTTATCGTCAACCGGTTCGGTGACTTTGGCTTCATCCTCGGCCTCTTTCTCCTCTTCACCCAGTTCGGCAGCCTGCATTACCAGGAGATCTTCGCCAAGGTGGGGCTGCTGGAGAACCAGAGCCTCTCCCTGTTCGGTACACCGGTGGGGATGGCGACCGTGATCGCCCTGCTGCTCTTCTGCGGCGCGATCGGTAAATCCGCCCAGATTCCGCTCCATGTCTGGCTGCCCGACGCCATGGAGGGGCCGACACCGGTCAGCGCCCTGATCCATGCCGCCACCATGGTCACCGCCGGTGTGTTTTTGATTGCCCGTTGCCATCCCATTTTCGCACTCTCCCATTTCGCGCTCAACCTGATCACCATCCTCGCGGCCATCACCACCCTGTTTGCCGCCACCATCGCCCTGGTGCAGACCGA
>JBFWIP010000244.1:0-3228 GCA_050255935.1 Desulfobulbus sp. | reverse complement strand
GTATTTGTAAGCAGCTCCGGTTGGCTGAATACGGAAAATGTGCTACATCAAAAAGGAGACGACAATTATTCCCAACAAGTAGAGACAACCAACCTGAACGACTTGAGGAGGGATAATCATGGCAGCAGTTCCACAGGGTTGCGATATTCCTGAAAAACGTGGCTGGCGCAACGTGTTGTTCCCCTTTCTCAAGTGGTGGCCCCAGGTCAACCGCAAGACCCTGCGGGCCGACCTGCTCGCCGGGCTCACCGGGGCGGTCGTCGCCCTGCCCCAGGGCGTGGCCTTTGCCACCATTGCCGGCATGCCCCCGGAATACGGGCTGTATACCGGCATGATTCCGGCGGTGATCGCGGCCCTGTTCGGCTCCTCCTGGTTGCTGGTTTCCGGCCCCACCACCGCCGCCTCGGTGGTGCTCTACTCCGCCCTTTCCGCCCATGCCGTCCCCGGCACCCCGGAATATGTGCAACTGGCGCTCACCCTGACCATGATGGTGGGCATCATCCAGTTCATCATGGGGCTGGCCCGGTTCGGGGCATTGGTCAACTTCATTTCCCATAGCGTGGTGGTCGGATTCACCGCCGGAGCCGCCCTGCTGATTGCCACCAGCCAACTCAAGCACTTCCTGGGCCTGGCAATACCGCGCACCCATCATTTTCACGAAACCATCCACGCCCTGCTGCTCAACCTCAACGACCTCAACCCCTTTGCCTGTTCGGTCGGCCTGGTCACCATTGTCGCCGGCATCTCCTGCCGCCGCTTGTGCCCCAAATTCCCTTCCATGATCGCCTCCATGCTCATCGGCAGTTTTTTTGCCCTGATCCTGGGATGGATCTTTGGTGCGGAAACCGTCCGCATCGCCACGGTTGGAGCCCTGCCGGCCACCCTGCCGCCGCTGTCCGCGCCGCATTTCACCCTGGATATTTTTCAGATGCTGGCACCGGTGGCCCTGGCCACCACTCTCTTTGCCCTGACCGAGGCGGTCTCCATTGCCCGGTCCCTGGCGGATCGGACCGGCCAGCACCTCGACGGCAACCAGGAATTCATCGGCCAGGGCCTGTCCAATATTGTCGGCAGTTTTTTCTCCGGCTATGTCGCCACCGGTTCGTTCAACCGGAGCGGCCTCAACTACCAGGCCGGCGCCAAGACCCCGATGGCGGCAATCCTGGGCGGCGGCATCCTGATTGCCCTCGGCGTCCTGGTTGCGCCGCTGACCGCCTACCTGCCCAATGCGGTCATGTCGGGTATTCTACTCCTGGTTGCCTGGAGCCTGTTCGATTTGCCCCATATCCTCAAGATCTACCGCACCAGCCTTACCGAAGCGGTCATCTTGACGGTCACCTTTGTCGGCACCCTGGTCCTGGCCCTGGAATTTGCCATTCTGCTCGGAATCATGCTTTCCCTGGTCATCTATCTCAACCGCACCTCCCATCCGCACGTCTTCGTCCGCGTCCCGGATAGCCGTTATTCCTACCGGCCCTTCACCACCGATCCCAACCTCCCGGAATGCCCCCAACTCAAGATCGTGCGCATCGACGGTTCCCTGTATTTCGGGGCGGTCAACCATGTACGGGAAGAACTGCAGCGAATTCTGCAGCAATCCCCGGAGCAAAAGAATCTCCTCATCGTTGCCGAGGGGATGAATTTCATTGACATGGCCGGTGCCGAATACCTGCTGCAGCTCATGCGAGAAATCCGCAACAACGGTGGCTGCCTCTACCTGCTTGGCGTGAAGGAAGGGATCTGCAGCCACTTCCGGCTCTTTAAATATTTTCTCGAGATCGGCGCGGAAAACATTTTTGAGACCAAACCCGAGGCCATTTCCGAAATCTACCCACGGCTTGATCACCGTATTTGCGAACGATGCACCGCCCGTGTTTTCCTTGAATGCCAAAGCGGGATCACCGGTGAAAAAATCGCCGAGGCCTTGTCCTGACCCAGGGAAATCCGGGCTGATCGGTTGTTGAACAAAACGGGCTGGCAACAGCCCTTCTTTTTTCTCTTGCACCCTCAAGACGACCGGTCTATTATAATCCCCATGCGTACCATGACCCGTGAACATATCCTGGCCTGTGGCGGGGCGATCATTCATCACAAGGGATTCACCGCCACCGGTCTCCAGGAGATTCTCCAGGCGGCCGGTGTCCCCAAGGGCTCCTTCTACTTTTATTTCAAAAGCAAGGAGGAATTCGGGCTTGCCCTGGTGGACCATTACCGCCGCTGGTTCGCCGAACAGGTGCGACCGATCGTCCAGGATGCAACGCGCCCTCCCCTGGAACGGCTGTCCGGTTTTTTTCGGTGGATGCAGCACTATTTCGCCGGGGAAGGATACATCAAAGGCTGCCCCATCGGGAACCTGATCCAGGAATTGGGCGATGTCAATCCGGCCTTTCGGGAAAAACTGCGGGCGTCCCTGGACCGTCTGATCGACCTGGTGACACGGCTTTTAGGCGAGGCCAGGGAACGGGGCGAATTGCCTGCACGGATCGATCCGCAGCCGGCGGCGGCTTTCATCATTTCCGCCTGGCAGGGGGCCCTGATCCGGATGAAGGCGGTGGCCGGTCCGGAGCCGCTGGAGAATTTTCACACCATGGTCTTCGAGATCTTCCTCGCCTGAACCCGGTGGGGAGATCGACGGGTGGTGTTGTTTGTTCGCCATTAACTAGACGACCAGTCTACTATTCCAAGGAGAAAAGACTATGTTTGTGCTGAAATATCAGAAACCGGAAGAAAACCCGGAACAGGCGGTTGCCGAGGTCTACAATGTGTTTGCGCAAAAAAGAAGCCCGGTTCCGGCGCCCCTGCAGTTGATGAGTACCAGTCCGGGATTGCTGCAACGGGCCTTTTCGCAGATCAGCTATTTCATGCACCATGAAAAGCTGAGTTTTCCCTTGCTGGCGGCCATCCGCTTTCTCACCGCCCAACAGGTCTGCTTTGAACACTGCACCACCCTGAACCGGACCTGGCTGAGTAAAACCGGCCTTTCGTCGCAGGACCTGAGCGATCTTGCCGAAGGAAAAGAGGTACAAGCCTTCAGCGAGGCGGAAAATGCCCTGCTGCAGACCGTTTCCCGGGTATTGCACCGTGAAAGGATAGGCGAAGAGGAGGTGCAGCGGCTGCGGGATCTCGGCTGGGAAGACAGCGATATCCTCGACGCCTGCGTCCAGGGAACCAATATGCTGGGTTTATCCTGCCTGTTTGAAGCCTTCACCAGGCAGGATAAACCGGCTT
>JBFWIP010000243.1:0-3239 GCA_050255935.1 Desulfobulbus sp. | reverse complement strand
ATGGAACAGTTGGTTGCCGAATTAAAAAAAATCCTGCCGCTGAAATCGACGACCTTTGAAGGCGATATCGTGATTATTGCCGCGAAGACTCCGCAAATGCTGGTATATGCCAGAGTCGGTAGCATAGAACGGGATTCGAGCCGGAAGGAGGAATGGTGGCATGTAACCCTCCACTTGTTGTCCCTTCCCCTGCAGACAGTGGTGTGGACCCTGCGTACCCCCCAGTTTACCGGTCAGGAAGTGTTCACCATGGGTGGGGAAGGGCGGTTTATCCAGGCAATAGAATTCCCTGCCGAATCACAACCTGCCGAATCAAAACCACCGGCCCTGGGGGCGAAACAGGGGAAACGGCATCCGTCCGGATTGCGGATCGTCAAATGAAGCAGTGCTCCGTCTATATCACCGTGGGCAACGAGCGGGGAATCCATAGCCGTATTGCCACTCGCCTCGCGGAAATTTGCACCCAGCATAAGGTCCGCCTGATCATCAGTAATGAACAGGAAACCGCGGATTGTTCCATGATCCTTGATGTTCTTGCCCTTGGTCTGATTCAGGGGGAAAGATTGAGGGTGGTAACCGAAGGAGAGGCTGCCAGGGAGGCCATTCAGGCCGTGGAGCAACTGTTAACGGCTCAGGAAGATCCTCGATGAGCGAAATTTTTCCCGTCAATGGACAATCGCCGGAATCGCCCCGCAAACTCAAGGGCACAGGGGTTTCTCCGGGTATCGTGACCGCCGACGTCGTGGTCGTGAAACGGCAAAACTGGCGGGCCGGCTGGTATCATCTTCCTCCCGAACATATCGAAAAGGAGGTGCAGCGCTTCCAACGCGCCATTGCCGGTGCCGAGGAGGAACTGCGTCAACTGCGCCAAAGGCTGGCAGGTGATCTGACCGAGGCGGTGTCGATCATTGATTCCCATCTGTTGATGCTCAAGGATCGGATGATCGTGGCCCGTACCGAAGCCCTTATCCGTCACAACAACGTCAATGCCGAATGGGCACTGGCACAGGCGCTGAGCGAAATCAAGGAGCGCTTCGAACAGATCGGTGACAGCTATATCCGTGAACGGTACGTGGATATAAAGCACGTCGCGGAGCGGGTGTTTGGTTTCATGACCGGACGGGAAAATTCCTCTCCGCCGGAAACCCGGGACCCGATCATTTTGGTGGCCAATGATTTCTCCCCGGAAGACACCCTGCGGATGCAGGCCGGTAATGTCTGCGGATTTCTCACCGAGAAAGGGGGGCTTACCTCTCATACCGCCATTATCGCCCGTTCCCTCAATATCCCTGCCGTGGTCGGCCTTGAACACATCACTTCCATTGTCCGCAATGGCCACCGCGTCATCCTCGACGGTACCTCCGGGCAGGTGATCATTCATCCGGATGCCGAGGAAATAGAGCAGTTTGCAGAGAATGAACGCAGGAAACATGCTCTCAGCGATCAGCTTGATCAGTATATTCCGCTGGCAGCGGTCAGCCGTGATGGGGTATCGGTGCGGCTCAGCGCCAATATTGAGATGTGCGGGGAACTGGACTCGGTGCTCCGTTACCGCTCGGAAGGTATTGGACTCTTCCGCAGTGAGTTCGGCTATTTTTCTGAGGGAAGATTGCCGGGCGAGGAAGAACTGCTGGCAACCTACGCGATGCTGCTGAAAACCATGGACCCCTATCCGGTGACGGTGCGAACCCTGGATGTGGGCGGCGACAAGGTGCTCAGCTGCTTCCCCGGCAACACCGCCTGGCTTGATCAGGAACGCAACCCGGCCCTTGGCCTCCGCTCGATCCGTTTTTCCCTGTTTGAGCAGGATCTGTTCCGCAGCCAAATCAGAGCATTGCTGCGTGCCTCGGTTCATGGCCGGTTGCGCATCCTCCTGCCGTTGGTGTCTGCTCTCTCCGAGTTGCGTGAAGCCAAGGAACTGATCGCCGAAGTCAAGAAGGAACTCCGGACCCACAACCTCGCCTTTGCGGAAAATGTGGAGATCGGTATGATGGTCGAGGTCCCCAGCGCGGTGATCATGGCCGATATTTTTGCCCGCGAAGTCGATTTTTTTGCCATCGGCACCAACGATTTGATCCAGTACTCGCTGGCCATTGACCGGGGCAATCAGTACGTGGCCCATCTTTACGAGCCTTTTCATCCGGCGGTGTTGCGGATGATTTATCAAACCGTGCAAGCCGGCAGCAACGCCAATGTCCCGGTCTCGCTGTGCGGGGAGATGGCCGGTGACCCGCTCTGTGCCCCCCTCTTGATCGGATTTGGCGTCAACGAGCTTTCCATGCGGCCGGTGGTGATTCCCCGGATCAAACGGTTGCTCCGCCATTCAAACTGCGATGACCTGCGCCGGATGAGTGCCCGGGTCCTGCGATGTGAAGACAGCGAGGACGTACGCGATCTGCTTATGCACACCTATGCCCAGTCGTATCCCAGGGAGTTTTTTGATCTATGAATGAACGAGAGATCATCGCCCATATTGCATCAATCACCGCTTCGTCGGATACCGGTGGCCTGATCAAGGGCATAGGGGATGACTGTGCCGTTGTGGATCGTGATGGCCGCCGTGTTTGGTTATTGACCCTGGATACCCTGATCGAGTCGGTCCACTTTGATTGCGCTTTCCATCCGCCGCAGAAGTTGGGGCGCAAGGTGGTTTCGGTCAACGTGAGTGATATCGGGGCAATGGGAGGGAAACCACTCTTTGCCCTGATGTCGGTGGGAATGCCACATGGGTTTGATCCTGCCTGGTTTCGTGCCTTTGCCCGGGGAGTGGCCGACGCCTGCGGGGAATACGGCTGCCTGCTCATCGGTGGGGATACGGTGGCAAGTCCCCAGGGACTCAACTTTTCCCTGACGCTGATCGGTGAGGCCGAAAGGGGTAGGGTGGTCTACCGGAGTGGTGCCCGGCCCGGGGATACCATTTGGGTCAGCGGTCCCCTCGGGTGGGCTGCCGCCGGACTGGAATTGCTCCAGCGGGGGATGGGTGGAGAAGGCGATGAGTTTCTGCCCCTGCTGGAAAAACATCTGAATCCGCGGGCCAGGGTTGAACTGGGTGAACAGTTGGGGGCAAGTGGTCTGGTCCATGCGATGATGGATCTCTCCGACGGTCTGGCCACCGATTTGGCGCATCTTTGTGCGGCTTCCGGGGTCTGTGGCCAATTTTGGGCGGAAAAATTGCCCGGCAATCCATTGCTTGCCCAGGCAGCTGGCCTGGTTGGGCATGATGCCCTTGGGTGGGCCAT
>JBFWIP010000242.1:0-3247 GCA_050255935.1 Desulfobulbus sp. | reverse complement strand
GCTGCGACCATACCTGCAACAACCCCATGCTCAACCAGATGGTGGTCAACATCATCTCCATGCCCGGTGTGCTCAGCCCGAAGATGGTGGAACAGTTCAAGCTGGCCATCGAGCAGATGGCCAAGAAGTCGCTTGAACAGCAGACCGCGGACCGGGCACAGCTCATTGCCAAGCTCAACGAGGCCCCGGCCGGTGAGCAGCAAAAACCGTTGAATGAACCGCAGCCGGAACAGGCGCAGCCCCCCCCGGACATAAACCAGCAGCAGACGCCGGAAAAGGATGCCAAGGCCGCCGAGGACGGCAAGAAGCCGGAGAATGTCCAGGGCTACAAGATGGAGGAGTTGAACACCAAGGACGAGTCTACGGAGATCAGTTCATCGGGCATCCAGTGGGCGGCGAGCGTGTTTGTGCTCATGGTGCTGGCGCTGTTCATCTGGGGCTTGCGGCGCAAACGTTGAAAGAGAGGGGCGTGTTGCCGGATTGATGCGCATTCCCGGGAATAACGGCAGGTCAATGAAAAGACAAGACGCACTGCAGAAAAAAAATGCATGGGAGATAAACAATGGTCTACAAAAGCCTGATCATGGGTGTGCTCTTCAGTATCGGCATCTTTGCCGGCAAAAGCGGCGTGGGCCTGGCCTATCTGCTGGGACGCACCCCATCCATGGGAGGGAAAATCGTCCGGCTGCTGGCCTTTGCCCTGCTTTACGGGATGCTGTTTGCCCTGGTGGCCGCGGGGCTTCGGGTGCTCGATCCGCTCGAGCATCTGGAGGGTATCCAGGCTTTTCTCCAATCGGGGATGCAGGTGCACCTGCTCATGGCCGGGGTGATGATCGCCTGGGGGCTGCTCCTCCTGCGCAAGCCCCATCACCATCAAACCACCAGCCGCGGCTGGCTGCTCCTGACCCTGCCCTGTCCGGTCTGTGCCACGGTGATCGTGTTCAGTATCGCCTTCTGCCTCTCCCTTTTTCCCGACCGGTTTCCCCAGGTGGTCAGCGGACTCTATCTCGCTTTTCTCGGCATCAGCCTGGCGGCCATGGGCCTGATGATCGCCGTTGGCCGGGTCTCTCACCAGTCCGCGGAAATATTGCTCGGCGGGGCCATGGTCCTGCTCGGTGGTTATTTTCTCCTCTCCATGGCGGTGCTGCCCCAATTCACCGATATCGACAAGATCTATCGCCTGGCCCGTTATCAAACGCCAGGACAACCGCAAAACCTCGCCACCCTGCTGCCGCTGTTGGTGTTGACTTTGCTGATGTTCACGGCCGGTTTCGGCCTCACCCATAAAAAAATTCGGAGTTCATGCTAATGGATGTCGGCGCCCTGCTCAAAACCTTCATTTACCTGGTTTCCTCCTCCCTGCTCTATCCGGTGCTGCTGGCACTCAGCCTGCTGGTCCTGGTGATCATCGTCCAGGCCGGCGGCTTCTTTGCCGAGTGGCTGGAACGAATGCGGCTTACCCCCTGCCCCTCCGAGGACCTGCCCCGTCTGCTGCGGACCGGCCAGGCCGCAGGGGTGATCTCTCACCGGGTCAACCGGTATCTGCAGACCTTCACCCGCATTCAATCCCAGCAGGACGACACCGTGATCGCGGTGGAAAACCTGCTCCAGTCGACCACCATGGAACTGTGGAAATCCATGGACCGGCTCCGCATCCTTGTCCGCACCGGCCCGTCATTGGGTCTGCTCGGCACCCTCATTCCCATGGGGACCGGACTCGCGGCCCTGGGCCAGGGCGACATGACCAAGCTCAGTTCGGACCTGGTCATCGCCTTCACCACCACCGTGGTCGGCATGGCCGTGGGCACGGTGGCCTTCTGCTTCTACACCGTGCGCCGCCGGTGGCTGGAGGAGGACATCAAGAACATGGAACTCGCCACCGAACTGCTGATGGGCGACCCCGCGGAGGACTGAGATGCACTATTTCCGTCCGCGCAGAACGAGCAAGGCCCGTAAGGGATTCAGTGATCCGGCCTTCCGCGACGACGATCCCATGACCGGGGTGGCCAACCTGTTCGATATCGGCCTAGTCTTCATCGTCGGACTGCTCCTGACCCTGTTCAGCGCCTACCGGCTCCAGGACCTGTTTGACCGCAACTCGGAGATGACCATCATGAAACAACAGGCTTCCGGCGAAATGGAGATCATCGTCAAGAAAGGCACCCAGATCAAGGCCACCCGAGTCACCCGGGAGGCGGCCCAGGGCCAGGGCAACCGTCTGGGAGTCGCCTACCGCCTGGAAGACGGTTCCATGGTCTATGTCCCGGATACCAGCCAACCCACTACCTCAAAACAAGGAGTCAGCCGATGACCGATCAGCCCGCACCACCCCGTTCCCTGCCCCTGCTGTTTCGCACCTGTTTCACCCTTTGGTGCGGAGCCCTGATTCTTGCCCCGCACGTGGTCGGAGCGGCCCATGACCAGGGAACGGCCGGCCACTCCGGAGAGCCGACCAAGCTCGAAACCATGGTGGTCACCGCCGATCGCCTCGGCGAATATGCCGAGAACAATCCCGCCATGGTCGAGGTGATGAACCGGAAGGAAATCGCCAACCGCAACATGCTCAGTTTGGAGGAGGCCTTGAACGGTATGGCCGGGGTGGAGGTCAAGCAATCCATGGGCGTGGGTTCGCGCATCTCCATCCGTGGATCGGGCAAATCCGGTGGGGTGCTGGTCCTGCTCAACGGACGGCCGCTCAACAGCAGCCAGTACGGCAGCGTGGACCTCGCGGGTATCCCCGTGGAAACCATCGAATCGATCACCGTGTTCAAACCGCCGGTTCCGGTCTGGCTGGGCGCCGGTGCCAGTGACGGCGCGATCAGCATCGTCACCAAGGGCATCAGCGGCAAGAAAGAGGCCAACAAACGCCATATCTCCAAGCTGCGCGGAGCTGTCGGCTCCTATGGGACGCTCGAAGGCAGTGCCAGCCATCAGCTGCAACTGGAATCAGGGGCAACGGTCATGGGTTCGGCCACGGGCAAACACCGCGACGGCAAACGAACCAACAAGGATCTCGACAGCGGCAGTTTTCTGCTGCATTGGAACGGGGACCTGGCTGAAAACCGGCAACTGGAAATCAACGGCCGCTACTTCACCTCGGAATCCGGATCGCCGGGGCCATTGGACAACCCCACCCCGGATGCCCGCCAGAGCTACGACAAGGCCTCCTTCGACAGCCGCCTGAGCGGACTGGCCGGAGCCAACGGCGACTATGTGCTCAACCTCTACGGCGATACCATCGAAGTGG
>JBFWIP010000241.1:0-3248 GCA_050255935.1 Desulfobulbus sp. | reverse complement strand
CCACAAAGCTGGTCGTGGTGGAGACATTGAAGCTGCCGGAACCGTCGCCGCCGGTACCGACGATATCCATCAGCACCTCGCCTGCGGCAGTATCGATTCCGGTGTCGATAAAGGTGGCCTTTTCGCGCATGACCTTGACCGCACCGACAATCTCGTCGATGGTTTCACCCTTCATGCGCAGGGCGGTGATGAACGAGCCGATCTGGGCGGGAGTGGCCTCTCCGCTCATGATCTCCTGCATCACCCCGATCATTTCGGTTTCGGTTAAATGTTCAAGGGCGACAACCTTGGCTATGGCCTCTTTTATCATGGTCAACCTCGTTGGTTCCGCGCTCAGGTGGTGGCACGCAGCAGTTGTTCGTAGTCGGGGCGAAGGAAGTTGTGGAGCAGGATGTTTCCGGGGCCGGTCATGATCGATTCCGGATGAAACTGCACTCCTTCGATGGGCAGCGTTTTATGGCGGATTCCCATCAATTCGCCCTGATCGGTATGGGCGGTGGCTTCCAGGCAGTCGGGCAGGGGCTCCTCGACCACCAGCGAGTGGTAGCGCATGCCGTCGAAAGGAACGGGCAGGCCGGTGAACACACCGCGGTTATCGTGGTGGATCGGGCTGGTCTTCCCGTGCATCAGCCGTGAGGCGCGGATAACCTTGCCGCCGAAGGCCTCGCCGATGGACTGGTGGCCGAGGCAGACGCCGAGGATGGGAAGACGGCCGGCAAAATGGCGGATGGATTCAATGGAAATGCCCGCCTCCGAGGGGGTGCAGGGACCGGGGGAGATCAGCAACCGGTCCGGACGCATGGCCTCGATATCGGCCACGGTGATGGCGTCGTTGCGGAAAACCCGGATCTCCGGCGCCTGCCAGTCGGCCTCTGCCGAGGGCGGGGCCGTGGCCAGGGTTTGGACGATGTTGTAGGTAAACGAATCGTAGTTATCGATGATGACTATCACGGCTTAAAACCCCTTTTCCGCCAGTTCGACCGCCCGGCGCAATCCCATGCTTTTGTTGATGGTTTCCTCGAACTCCTTCTGCGGGTCGGAATCGGCGACAATGCCTGCTCCGGCCTGAATCCACAGATCCTTGCCCTTGATGATGAAGGTGCGGATGGTGATGCAGAAATCCATGTTGCCTGAGAAACCGAAGTAGCCAACCGCTCCGGCATAGGGGCCGCGTCGGCTGACCTCGAGTTCGTCGATGATTTCCATGGCCCGGATCTTGGGCGCACCGCTCACCGTGCCTGCAGGAAAGCAGGCCTCGAGGAGATCGAACTGGTCCTTCCCCGCGGCCAGTCTGCCGTGGACACCGGTGACGATATGCATCACATGGCTGTAGCGCTCGATCACCAGCAGGTCGCGGACCACCACCGAACCGTTTTCCGCCACCCGGCCGACATCGTTGCGGCCCAGGTCGACCAGCATCAAATGCTCGGCCCGTTCCTTGGGATCGGCCAACAGTTCTTTTTCCAGCCGCTGATCTTCTTCGGGAGTGGCGCCACGCTTGCGGGTACCGGCAATCGGCCTGAGTTCGATATGGTCGTTCTCCAGCCGAACCAGGATTTCCGGCGAGGAGCCGATCAGCACCATATCGCCCTGACGGAGGTAAAAGAGATAGGGGCTGGGGTTGATGTGGCGCAGGGCGCGGTAGAGGGCAAAGGGGTTGAGCGAAGATTCGGTGTGAAACCGCTGGGAGAGCACCACCTGGATGACGTCGCCGGCAAGGATATACTCCTTGGCCTGTTCCACCATGGCCCGGAACGCGGCTTCGTTCATGTTGGAACTGAATGTGTGCGGAGTTGTGGCCTGTTCCTGGGAAACGAACTTGTGGGAAATCGGTTCATCCAGACGGCCGATGATTTCCTCGATGCGCTGGCAGGCGTTGGCATACATCTGTTCCACGCTCTCCGCGCCTCGTTTCCAGACGTTGCAGACGATGGTCAGGTTCTGCTGCACCGCATCATGGATGAGGACAATGCCCGGGATCATGAACGAGGAATCCGGCAGGTTCATCGGCAGGTGCCTGTCCGGGAGTTTCTCCATGAAACGGACCATGTCGTAGCCGAGGAATCCGACCGCGCCACCGTAGAATCGAGGCAACCCAGGTGAGTCGAGCACGGTGAACGATGCCAGGAGCTGGCGAAGTTCAGCCAGGGGGTTGACACCGGAACGCTCCTCGCCGCTGTCGGCCAGTCCCGGATATTCGATGCAGACCTGGTCACGGTTGCTGGTGAAGGTGACCAGTGGATCCAGGCCGATGAAGGAGTATCGTCCCCATTTTTCGCCGCCTTCCATGGATTCGAAGAGAAAGGCGTGGGGATCAAGGGCCGCAACCTTGGCAAAGAGTGTCAGTGGCGTATCCAGATCGGCAACGATGGTGCGGTGCACCGGGACAAGATCGGAGTTGGCGATCATGTCAACAAAGGCGTTTTGCTCGGGACTGTACATAGAAAGACCTGTAACAATTGAAAAAAGGCGAGAGTTGATGGACGCTCTTGGGCTCCTCTTGGGGTTGGCTCCGATCGGAAACGGTGCGATGACCGTTCAGGTGGGTTGCCGGGTGGCCTCGGCATGCGCCGGGGAGCCGACAGCGGGGTAAACCAGGGGGGAGCAATAAAAAAGGCCATGGACGCAGACTGCACCCATGGCCTTGCACTTCTCGAAACTCGAAGGAAAAAAAGCGTCCACCTTAGGCAAGGGGCTGCATTTTGTTCACCCTCTTGGTCAGACGGGATACCTTGCGGGCAGCGTTCTTTTTGTGGATCGAACCTTTGGCGGCGGTTTTATAGATGACCGGGATTGCAGCCTGCAGAGCAGTCTTGGCCTGCTCCTCGGAACCGGCTGTCAGTGCATCTTCAACCTGGCGGACGGCTGTTTTCATAGCCGATTTGTTCATCCGATTACGCAAACGACGAAGTTTAGACTGACGATCTCTCTTCTCTGCGGACTTATGATTTGCCATGAGGATTTCTTACTCCTTTATAAAAAAAGCATCTCTGATGATTGCCATTCCCGTAAAAATCGCGTGAACGATGTGTGGGGCTTCGTCTAACCTTTTTTGTTTGAATGAAGCCCGATTTCCCTCTTATGGGATTTTTACGAGTCTGTCTCGAAAAATTGAAAATTAAAACTCAGTTTTATACAGAAAAAGAATGGAGCTGTCAAGAAAACACGCAAATGTACTCTGACATTATGATAGTCTTGGAGAAATTTCAGGGACGGAAACCCATTTCACGCCGAAACAGAGGGACGCA
>JBFWIP010000240.1:0-3306 GCA_050255935.1 Desulfobulbus sp. | reverse complement strand
TTGTCCTGCTTCGCTATTTCAACCCGGTCGGCGCCCACCCCAGCGGCATGATCGGCGAAGATCCCAATGGCATTCCCAATAATCTGATGCCCTATATTGCCCAGGTCGCCATTGGCAAACTTGCCCGGCTCTCCGTCTTTGGCAATGATTATCCCACCCCCGACGGTACCGGCGTGCGCGACTTCATCCACGTTGTGGACCTGGCACGCGGGCATCTGAGCGCCCTGAAAAAACTCGAGCAGAACCCTGGGGTGGCGGTTTACAACCTGGGGACGGGACAGGGATATTCGGTGCTGGAGATGGTCGCCGCTTTTTCCCGGGCCTGCGGCAAGCCGGTTGCGTATACCATCGTCGGTCGAAGACCCGGGGACATTGCCCAGTGCTACGCCGACCCGACAAAGGCAAGGCAGGAACTTGGATGGCAGGCCAGGTACGGCCTGGAAGAGATGTGCGCCGACAGTTGGCGCTGGCAGACGAAAAACCCGGAGGGCTTTGGTTCGGGGAAAAGGTGTCAGTAGCCGCTAGCGATGATCAGGCGGTCGCCGCACCTCCTGGCGAAGGTCTGCTTCTCCTTTCCACGCCACGTGTAGTGGACCCACATCCCTTCTGCGGTGGCCCGTAAAAGAGCTTGGTAAATCGGCGCCGCCTTGTCCTTGAGATTTTCACCGGCCAAGGTGGGGTGGACAAGCAACAGCCCGTTCTTCTCCATCACAAAAACATAGGGGGTGTAGACATCAGGGGCGACCCCGGACGGATCGCGGCCGTTTTTGATGGCGGTGATGAGTTGGTCGACATTTTTTTCGACAGAGATTCGATCACCGGCCATTCCGTTGACCACGAAAAAAAATGTCGCCAGCAATACCAGGATAAACGGCTGTCGGTTCATGCGCCCTCCTCTGCACGCAGCTTTCCCAAGCTGGACAAATTCAAGGATGTTAATCCCCCCTCCCACCAGGTTCCCGATTGATCGTTTCACAGACCGGCCAAAAGGCACCCCATCGAAAAAATGGCCCACAAAAACAGATGCCACGATGCACGGAATGTCGTTTCCGCGATTTTTTTCGCTATCCAGGAAGAGAGGCTCTATGGTAAGGACATGAGCTCGTATCCATAGCCTTATACTGATTGCCGACTTGCATGACAAGAGGCTTTTTGCTGTTTTCTAGAAATGATATACGCCGGAAACCATGAATGAAGACACCCTCTACGCAATCGAAAAGGTCGCTGAGGATTTCACCTTCAATGATCGGGTCGCTGAAGTTTTTGACGACATGCTCAGCCGCTCCATTCCCTACTACCGCAGTGTCATCGAGGGAATGACACAACTGCTGGCCCGTCGGCCGCAGAAAAAAGTGACCATCTACGATCTGGGTTGTTCCACCGGGACGACCTTGCTTGAACTCTGTCGCCGTTTGCCTGCGGACCAGTTCCACTTCGTCGGCATTGACAATGCCCCGGCCATGCTTGAAAAGGCGCGAAAAAAAAGCGCCATGTTCAGCAAGAGCACGCTGATCGAGTTTCGTGAAGACGATATCACCACCTGCCCGTTGCCCGATGCAGCGGCCGTTATCTGCAACTACACCCTGCAATTTTTGCGACCCATGACCAGGCTGGCCTTTGTCAAACGGATCCATGCCGCCCTCCCCGAAGACGGCCTCTTCTTCCTCAGCGAGAAAACCATTTCCCATGCCAAGCGGCTCAATCGCGATTTCATTGATATTTATCACAATTTTAAGCGCCAGCAGGGCTACTCCGAGCTCGAAATCGCCGCCAAACGCGAAGCGTTGGAAAACGTCCTGATCCCCTTTTCCCTCGAGGAAAACATCGCCCTCCTCCGGGATGCCGGTTTCACAGAGATTGAGCCCTATTTCAAATGGTTCAACTTTACCGCCCTTGTTGCCGTAAAACATGCCTGATATGCGACTTTCTGATCTCTTCCCTCAAGCCGACCATGTCCAACTCGACTGCATACTGACGCAAAAAAATGCGTGGGTCCGCCAGGAGAAAAAAGGGTTCCTCCGATACCGCCGCCCCCTGGAGAAAATTGCCCATTTACGGGCGTCCTGCTGTGACTTTCGCGGCGACGTGGTCCGCATCGGCAGGGCAAGCGACATCAGCGAGATGGAACAGCAGCGTCTGCACGCGGTCCTGCGTGGGTTGATGCCATGGCGCAAAGGACCTTTCTCAATTTTCGACATAGAGATTGACGCCGAATGGCGCAGTGAACGCAAATGGAACCGACTCCTTCCACAACTCCCTGATCTATCTGGAAAAGTAATCGCCGACATTGGTTGCAACAACGGTTACTACATGTTCCGGATGGTGCCGCACGCTCCTGCATTCGTCCTTGGTTTCGAACCCTATGTGCACCACTATTTCACCTTCAATCTGCTCAATACCTTTGCCGGACAGCCAAACCTCCGGGTTGAATTGTTGGGAATTGAACATCTCCCCCTTTTTCCCGAGAGCTTTGACGTCATCTTCTGCATGGGCATTCTCTATCACCGCCCTTCGCCCATCGGCGCACTGCAGGAATTGTTCACCGCGCTCAAGCCCGGGGGATGGCTGCTGGTCGAATCCCAGGCCATCCCCGGCGAGGAATCGATTGCGCTCTTTCCCGAACACACCTATGCCAAGGTACCGGGAACCTGGTTCGTGCCCACAGCCGCCTGCCTGCACCACTGGCTCAATCGGGCCGGATTCAACCAGGTGGAATGTTTCTGCCAACACGACATGAGCAGCGAGGAACAACGCCGGACTCCCTGGATGGAGTTCGAGTCCTACCAAGATTTCATTGACAAGGACAATCCTGGGCTTACTATAGAAGGGTATCCGGCGCCCCGTCGGGTATTCTTCAAGGCAACCAAATAAGTGTCATTCCGGGAAAGCGCTCTTTCGTGCTTCGTACCCTCCGTTTTTTTGACGATGCACGGATCTTCGTTTCCTGACGGTACGAATCCATCACGGATGGCATATCCGACCGGTTATTCCAATTTCGCCATCTGGTTTGATTGGTCTCAACCGACTTCCCTTAGAACGTTCAAACAGGAAAAAACATTATGAATGCACAGGACTGCACGTTGTATCACGGCGGTTTGAAAGGCGCCGAGACCCTTTTCGGTGAAAATGCCGAAAAATATGGGGTTCAGGAAACTATTTTCACCTTTGATGGACATCGTCTCAATCGGGATACAAACACGGTGACCTTGAGTGAAGAAGACCTGTTGCGGGGCGATATCAGCATGGAACTTGCTTCGCGGATGATGAACCGGACCTATTACGAGACTGAAAAAATCCGTCGTGTCC
>JBFWIP010000239.1:0-3307 GCA_050255935.1 Desulfobulbus sp. | reverse complement strand
ATAATTTCTCCGATCATGGAATGTCCTCGCAGGTTGAGGACGCAGCTTACCTGGTTTGGCGATTTTCCTCAACAAAGTCCTCGGCAAGCCTCCCCATGGGCTGATCGTTCTCGATACCGGTCAGCCGCACCGGCACCACGGTATGGATCAGGCCGGATCCACCGGGAAACAAAAGTGGAATATAGTTTTCGGAAAATCCCTGGAGCAAACCGGAATTGCCGTGGCGGCGCTCCACCAGTACCTGGTGGACCCGTCCCACCCCCCTGGCGTACATGGCCCGGCGTTTTTCCTCGTCCAGGGTCCGGAGCCGTTGGACCCGCGCCTCCTTGACCGGCCCGGACAGGTGATCGGGCATGGTCGCCGCCAGGGTGCCGGGACGGCGGGAGTAGGGAAAGACATGGAGGTAGTTGACCGGCAAATCGGCCAGCAGTCGATAGGTGTTGTCCGCCTCGGTTTCGGTTTCCCCGGGAAAGCCGCCCAAGACGTCGCAGCCGATGGCCGCCGTGGGCAGGGCCGCATGGACGCGGTTGATCATCTCCGCGAACCGGTCGCGGGTGTAGCGCCGGTTCATCCGCGCCAGGACCTGGTCGTCGCCGCTCTGCAGGGGAATATGGAGGTGGGGCATGAAGTTGGGGTATTGGTTGATCAGATCGAGGAGGGGATCGTCCACCTCGGTGGGCTCGATCGAACTCAAGCGCAGGCGCAGTTGGGGAAAATCACGGCAGAGCCGTTCCAGGAGGCTGTAGATGGTTTCCCCTTCATCCAGGTCCTGGCCGTACTTGCCCACATTGATGCCGGTGATCACCAACTCGCGGTAGCCCTGTTCGGCAAAGACCGCCACCTGGTGCAGCACCTTGGCCAGGGGCAGGCTGCGGCTCGGCCCACGGGTATAGGGCACGATGCAGTACGAGCAGAAGTTGTTGCAGCCGTCCTGGATGCGCAGGTACGCCCTAGTGCGGCCGGGGACCCGGGTCACCGGCAGGTCGCAGATTTCCCTGTTGTCACGGATGCGGCCCATGAGCATGATCAGGTCCGGCGGATTGTCGGCGAGGGCGGCATCGACCAGGCGGTGCTTGTTGCCGTTGCCGACCACGGCCACAGGATGTTCGCCGAGATTGAGCACGGCTTCCGGGTCCATCTGGACATAGCAGCCGGTGACGATGATGCGCGCACCGGGATGCAGCCTGAGCACCCGGCGGATCAGTTGCCGCGACTGCTGCCCGGCCCGGGCGGTGACGGTGCAGGTGTTGATGACGTAGATATCCGCCTCGGCCCGGAAGGGGACCATCCGGCAGCCGCGGGCCTCGAAGGCGCTGGCAAAGGCGGCCGACTCGAACTGGTTGACCTTGCATCCCAAGGTGGTGATGGCGACCCGTTTCATGGCTGATCCTCCGTATTGCCCCTACCGATGATCCCGCTGCCGAGCACCCGGTCGCCCTCATAGAGCACCGCATACTGGCCCGGGGTGATGGCCCGTTGGGCCTGGTCGAACTCGAGTTGCCAGCCATCCGGCCCGGTTTGGCTGAGCACGGCCAGGGCCGGGGTGTGGCGCGAGCGCAACTGCACCGGTCCCTTCCAGGGGAGCGGGGGGGCATTGTTGGTCCACAGCAGGGAATGGAGCGGGCAGAGGCGGGTGAACAGATCTTCGTTTTTGCCGACGATCACCCGGTTGCCCGGACCGTCGAGGCCGACCACATACCAGGGGGTGGCATCGGGCAGGCCCAGGCCCCGCCGCTGGCCGATGGTGTAGCGCCACACCCCCTGATGTTCGCCGATGGTGCGGCCCTCCAGGGTGACGACCGCGCCTTTGTGCCCGCCAAGACCATGGAGGGTGAGAAAGCCGGGCAAATCCTGCTCGAGAAAACAGACATCCTGGCTCTCTTCGCCGCCGAAAGAAAAGCCCAGGTCCTCGGCCCGTCGACAGACCGCCTCCTTGGTCCACCGGCCAAGGGGGAAGAGAAGCCGTTGCAGTTGGTCGGCATCGAGACGAGCGAGAAAATAGGATTGATCCTTGACCGGGTCCAGGCCGCGGCCGATCCACAGTTTTCCGCCATCGTCGACAAGGCGGGCATAATGGCCGGTGGCGACCAGATCCATGCCCGCCTCCCGAATGGCCCTGGCGAACAGGCCGAACTTGACCGTCCGGTTGCAGTGGATGCAGGGATTGGGGGTGAAGCCGGCGCGATAGGTGCGGATGAAGGAACGGATCACCTGTTCACTGAATTGGTGGCGCAGATCGATCAGGGTCAGGGGGATATTCAGGTGCCCGGCAACCCGCCGCGCCCGTGCCTCCAGGTCTTGTTCGCGGGCAAGCGGCAATTGCATGAAAAATCCATGGACCCGGTACCCCTGTTCCAGGAGCAGGGAAGCGGCCATGGTGGAATCAATCCCGCCGCTCATGGCGACGCCGACGACCGGTGTTGTCATGACCGTCTCAGGGAAAAATGAATCGATGGGAAAAACGGCAGGGATGGCATCGGGGAGAAAGAAGGCGGCAACGGTATCGGCCGGCTTAGAGGAGGGAGGTCAGAATCTCGCAGTCGCGGCAGATTTCCATCTTCTCCTTCCAGTTTTTATCGATCGTGCACTTGCAGCGGGTGCCGCTGAGAAACCAGCAAAGATGGCCGGCTTGAAATTCCCAGGCCGGGCACTCTTTTTTCTGATCGCATTTTTTGAGAACCCAGCAATCCTTGCGTTTATTACGCCCTTCCCCCCGTTGATTGACCGCCAGGAAGTAGAGCTGCCGCTCGACATGGATGGGAATAGCCCGCCATCCCTGTTCATAACTCTGCACGGCCTTAAGGGAAACGCCGAGCAACTCGGCGAGCGCCTTCTGTGTTTTTCCCAATTTTGCCCGCAATTGTGAGAAGGTATCACGATTCATGATTCTGCCTCTTGCGAAAAATCTTTCCGTAGAGATACCACACCGTGCGGAGTGGAGCAATCCATTTTCCTGTGGCGGCGTTGCCGGGCAGCGTTGTGACCGTCGGCTGGAACAGGGGAAAAGTCTTTGGAAAAGAGGTGGAGAATGGTGTATTTTTTTCTCTATCCTGAATGCACTCGGAAACGCCGGGTCTTGAAAAATCGTGCAGTGAAAAAACGGTTTTTTTGTAAAGCGCGGAATTTTGCGGGAACGGCATTCTTCATTTTCACGTCTTGAGCACCTGGAGTGGCAGCTATCATGACTGAGCAGGGAAAAATCAATGGCAACGGCCTGGCGAGGATACTTCGGGCAATGATCTGCTCGAAAAGCGGAATCGTCGCCGCCTTTCGTAACGAAGCGGCCTTTCGCCAGGAGGTGATCCTC
>JBFWIP010000238.1:0-3314 GCA_050255935.1 Desulfobulbus sp. | reverse complement strand
TTGGCAACCACTCCTACTTCCATGACAACCTGCTCATGCTCAAAACGACCCGGACCCTGGAACAGGATATCCGGCTCACCCAGCAGGTGCTTGCCCGGGCCGGCGTACGGCCGCTCTTTTTTCGGCCGCCGGTGGGCATCAGCAACTCGAAGCTGGGGGCGGTGCTCAACCGGCAAGGGCTCCGGGCCCTCACCTTCAGCTGCCGCATCTTCGATCGCGGCAACAGGAATGTCCGTCATCTCGCTGCCAAGGTCCTCCAACGAATACGGCCGGGGGATATCCTGCTGCTGCACGACTGTCCCCCGGAAAAAGGGGCAACCGCGTACTGGCTGGACGAACTGGACCATCTCTTTCAGGTCTTCGAACAGCGGCAACTCGTCGTCCCCCTGGAAGAACTGATCGGCCAACCGGTCATGACCGCCGCCAATGAGCCGGGGAACGGGGCCTTGCCGATTTAAACCAGAAGCCTTCCACTCGTCCGTGAGTTCGTCAAGGGCAGTTCTTCGCAAGGCACCCTCGAGTTGACCGCCTACCGCCGAATCATCGGTCGAGTCGTTGTGGGCACAGATGCAACGATCCGTTTCGGGGCGTCCGCTCAGACCGCAAAGTATTTGGCCTGGGGATGGTGGGCGACAATGGCGGAGGTGGTCTGTTCGGGAACCATCTGCATATTTTCCGTCAGGCTGACGCCAATGTCTTCAGGCTTGAGAAAGGCAAAAAGCGGCTTATGCGCCTCCAGATCCGGGCAAGCCGGATAGCCGAAGCCATAGCGGGAGCCCTGATACTTCTGCATAACCGCTCCACGGACATCGCTCCCCCCCTCTTCCTCCAGGCCCAATTCACGGCGCATCACCAGGTGCCAATATTCGGCCAGGGCATCGGTGAGTTCAACGCTGAAGCCGTGCACCATCAGATAATCATGGTAGGCATTGGCCTGGTAGAGTCTGGCAATCTCCTCGCCAATCCTGGAGCCGATGGTGGCGACAAAAAAACCGGCCACGTCGCCCCCCTCCGTCGCCGACTTGAAATAATCGGCAATACACAGAAACGGGGCTTCGCCCTGACGCGGGAAGTTGAAGCAGTGTTCCTGACCGTCGGCCTCGACCAGCAGCATGTTTTCCTTGGCATGACAGGGGAAATAGCCGTAGCTGATCTTTGGCTGCAGCCAGCCCTCACCCATTGCGCGTTCTTTGAGCTGCTCGTACAGGGGGCGCACCGTTCCCCTGATGAGTTCTTCATACTCCCCGGCCTCCATTTTGCTCCGCCGATATCCCCAGCGACCGCGAAAAAGGGCCTGCTCATTGACCAGGGGGAAGAGCACCGCCGGGTCCAGATCCTCCACAGAGCGCCGGCCCCAGAAAGGCGGCGTGGGCACCGGGTTGGACCGGTTAATTTCCAGGACCTTGACCCCCGGCTTCATCGGTTTGCTTGCCGTGGCACTGTCATACTCGGTTGCGACCAGCGTACCGGCCTCAAACTCCTGAACCGCCTTGAGACCGGCAAAGGCATCGGCACAATAGACAACGGGTGCGGAGTACGCCGGCACGCAGGATTCGGCGACAAACTTCGGGGTCAGCGCCGCACCGCCAAGAAGAATGGGCACGTTGAGCCCCGCCTCCCGGTATTGGGGCATGGAGTCCTGCATCACCAGGGCGGATTTGACCAGCAACCCGCTCAATCCGATCATGTCGGCGTGGTATTGCCTGGCCTTTTCAATAATGGTCTCCACCGGGACCTTGATCCCGATGTTATAGACCTTGTAGCCGTTGTTGCTGAGGATGATATCCACCAGGTTTTTGCCGATATCGTGGACATCGCCCTGGACCGTGGCCAGGAGAATCTTGGTGGCCGAGTCGCCATCGGTTTTCTCCATGAACGGTTCGAGCAGGGAGACCGCCGTCTTCATCACCTCGGCGGACTGAAGGACAAAGGGGAGCAGGATCTCTCCCTTGCCGAACAGCATCCCCACATGCCGCATGGCCGGCACCAGGATCTGGTTGATGATGTCGATCGGCTTGAACCGCTGCCGCAGGATGGCCAGCAGATCCTCCACTCCGTCCTTGTCGCCGTCCATGACCTTGGCAAAGAGCTGTTCCTCGACAGTGCGGTCCTTGCCCTGCTCTTCCTGGCCGGCGTTTGCCGTCTTGCCGCTGAAATAATCGATGAAGCGCATCAGCGGATCCTTGTCGCTCTCCCCTTTCCGGTTGTAGAGCAGATCCAGGCAGACCTCCCGGTCCTCCTCGGGAATGCGGGCCAGGGGAATGATCTTGGCCGCGTCGACGATGGCGGCGTCAAGGCCGGCGGCAACCGCCTCGTGCAGGAAGACCGAGTTGAGGATTTTTCGGGCCGCGGGCGCCAGGCCAAAGGAGATATTGCTCAGGCCGAGTACCGTCAGGCAACCCGGCAGTTCGGCCTTGATCAGGCGGATGCCTTCCAGGGTCTGGATGGCGGCATCGCGCAGGGTGTCATCCCCGGAACCGACCGTGAAGGTCAGGCAGTCAAAGAGAATATCCCGGGAACGCAGGCCGCATTCGTCAACGGCAATGGCGTGAATGGCCTTGGCAATGCGGAGCTTTTCCGCGCTGGTCATGGCCATGCCCTGGGCATCGATGGTCAGGGCCACCACGGCGGCCCCGTATTTTTTGGCAGCCTTGCAGACCCGGCGGATATTGATGCCGCCGTCCTCCAGGTTGACCGAGTTGATGATCGCCCGCCCCGGATAGATCCGCAAACAGGCCTCGATGCATTCCGGGGTGGTCGAATCGATCATCAGCGGCGCCTTGAGGCTGGCGGCACAGAGACCGACCAGGGTGGTCAGGTCCTTGAGCTCGTCCCGCCCGGCGTAGGCGGTACAGAGATCGATCACATGGGCGCCCTTGTTCTCCTGTTCGACCGCGATCTTCAGGCAGGCCTGGTAATCATCGGCCAGCAGCAGTTCGCGGAATTTTTTCGAACCGTTGGAGTTGGCCCGCTCCCCGATCAACAGCGGCGGGATCTCCTGTTGCAGTTCAACGGCCTGGTAGAGGCTGGCAACCGAGGGCTTCATGCGATTACCTCCCGGACGGCGGGCTTGACCCCGTGGAGGGCCTCCACCAGCGCGCGGGTATGGGCGGCGGTTGTGCCGCAGCAGCCGCCGACCACACTGACCCCGTATTCGCAGACAAAACGCTTCATCTCCTGGGCATAACGCTCGGGCGAAAGCGAATAGCAGGTCTTGCCCTGAACCACCTCCGGCAGCCCCTGGTTGGGCACGCAGGAGATCCGCCCGGGCCAGTTGCGGCTCAACCAGCGGATGTTCGATTCCATGTCCAGGG
>JBFWIP010000237.1:0-3323 GCA_050255935.1 Desulfobulbus sp. | reverse complement strand
CCCTCCTTTTCCCTGAATCACCCATGACCGAACACCAATACGACGAATCCAAAATAAAAACCCTGAGTTCGCTGGAGCATATCCGCAAACGGCCCGGCATGTACATCGGCCGTCTCGGCGACGGTTCGCATCCGGACGACGGCATCTACATCCTGCTCAAGGAGATCCTGGATAATGCTGTGGACGAATTCATCATGGGGCACGGCAAGCGCATCGACATCCGCATCGGCGAAGATGGCCTCTGCCGGGTGCGCGACTACGGCCGCGGCATCCCCCTGGGGAAGGTGGTGGAGTGCGTCTCTGTGATCAACACCGGCGCCAAGTACAACACCGAGGTGTTCCAATTCTCGGTGGGCCTCAACGGGGTGGGCACCAAGGCGGTCAACGCCCTCTCCTCCCGCTTCACGGTCACCGCCTTTCGCGATGGCCGGTTCAAGAGCGCCTCCTTTGTCCAGGGCGTGCTCGCCAAAGAAGAGGAAGGTGAAACCGGGGAGAAAAACGGCACCCTGGTGGAATTTCTGCCCGATACCGACAGTTTTCCCGACTACCGCTTTGATCCCGAATATGTGGACCAGCGTCTGTGGCGCTATGCCTACCTCAATGCCGGGCTGACGCTGAATCTCGACGGCACGGTCTACTTCTCCAAAAACGGACTGCTGGATCTTTTGGACCGTGAAGTCAGCAGCGACTCCATGTACCCGCCGATTCATTTCGTCGACAAGTCGATCGAGTTTGCCTTCAGCCACACCGACGACTACGGCGAATCCTATTTTTCCTTTGTCAACGGCACCTATACCAGTGAAGGCGGCACCCATCTTTCCGCCTTCCGGGAAGGGATTCTCAAGGGGATCAATGAATTCACCGGCAAGAAATTCAACGGTCAGGATGTCCGTGACGGTATTGTCGGCATCCTCGCGGTCAAGGTGCAGGAGCCGGTGTTTGAATCGCAGACCAAAAACAAACTCGGCAATACCGACATACGCGCCGGAATCGTCAACGCGGTCAAGGATGCGGTGGCGACCCACCTCTATAAATTTCCCGAAACCGCCGAAGTCTTGGTCGACAAGGTCCAACGCAACGAACGGGTGCGGCGCGAGTTGCAGTCGGTGCGGCGCGATGCCAAGGCCAAGGCCAAGAAAATCGCCTTCAAGATCCCCCAACTCAAGGACTGCAAGTACCATCCATCCCGTAGCCAGGCCTCCAAGCAGGGTCGAGAGAACATGCTGTTCATCACCGAGGGGCAGTCGGCCGCAGGCTCGATCGTCAGTGCCCGCGATCCGATGGTCCAGGCGGTGTTCAGCCTCAAGGGCAAGCCGATGAACGTCTTTGGCCAGCGCTTGGACGTGCTCTACAAGAACGAGGAAATGTATTCGCTGATGCAGGCGCTCAATATCGAGGAATCGATCAGCGATCTGCGTTACGACAAGGTGATCATTGCCACCGATGCCGATGTCGACGGCCTGCATATCCGCAATCTGCTTCTCACTTTTTTCCTCCACTATTTCGAGCAATTGCTCAAGCACGAGCGGGTCTTTATCCTGGAAACCCCGATTTTCCGCGTCCGCAACAAACAGCAGACCATCTACTGCTACTCCGACCAGGATATGGAAAAAGCCTTCCGGACTCTCAAGGCCAAAAGCAAGGCCGACCGCACGGTTGAAACCACCCGTTTCAAAGGGTTGGGCGAGATTTCCCCCAAGGAGTTCAAGCAGTTCATTGGCTCGGATATGCGGATCAAGCAGGTCCGGCTCGATTCCTTGAGCGAGGTCAGCCGGGTGCTGAAATTCTACATGGGCAAGAACACTCCGGAGCGAAAACAGTATATCATGGACCATCTGATCGTGAGGCCGGAATGAGCGAGACCACTGAACAGCCGCGCGGTAAACTCCACCAGCTTTTCGACACCAACTTCCTCGACTACACCTCCTATGTCATTCGCGAGCGTGCCATTCCCGATGTGGATGACGGGCTCAAACCGGTGCAGCGGCGCATCCTCCAGACCCTGTTCAACATGGACGACGGCCGCTTCCACAAGGTAGCCAATGTGGTCGGCGAGACCATGAAGCTCCATCCCCATGGGGACCAGTCGATCTTCGACGCCTTGGTCAACCTGGCCAACAAGGGCTATCTCATTGATCGCCAGGGAAACTTCGGCAACATCTTTACCGGCGATTCGGCCTCCGCGCCCCGCTATATCGAATGCCGCCTGTCCCCTCTGGCGCGGGAGACCCTGTTCAATAAGGACCTGACCGAATTCGTCGACTCCTACGACGGCCGCATGCAGGAACCGGTACGCCTGCCGGCCAAGCTGCCGCTGCTGCTGTTGATGGGCGCCGAGGGCATTGCCGTGGGCATGGCCACCAAGATCATGCCCCACAACCTGAACGAACTGCTCCAGGCCCAGATCGACTATCTTCAGGAAAAAGAGATCGTGCTCTACCCGGATTTCCCCCGGGGCGGCATCATCGACGTCTCGGACTACGATCACGGCAACGGACGTATCCGCTGCCGGGTCAAGCTCGAACAGCCGGATTCCAAAACCATTGTCATCACCGAACTGCCCTACAACATCACCACCCAGAACCTGATCGAATCGGTGGAAAGGGCGGCCAAGGCCGGCAAGCTCAAGATCGCCTCGATCAATGATTATACCGCGGAAAAAGTGGAGGTGGAGATCAAGCTCGCCCGAGGAATCATGGCCGAGGAAACCATCGATGCCCTCTACGCCTTTACCGACTGCGAAATGAGCGTCTCCCCCAGCATGGTCATCATTGCCGACAACATGCCCCGGCAGATGGAGGTGGAGGAGGTCCTCAAACGCAATACCGACCGGCTCCTGGCCAATCTTGAGAAAGAGCTGAACATTGAACTGGGTCGGTTGGAAGATAAGTGGCATGCACGCAAGTTGGAACAGATTTTCATCGAAGAACGGCTCTATAAAGAAATCGAGGAGAAGACCAACTACAAGGAAGTGCAGGCCACGGTCCGAGAATCGTTGGAACCCTTTGTCAAGGAGTTGAAGCGGGCGATCACCCCCGAGGATGTGGAACGGCTCCTGGAAATCAAGATCCGGCGGATTTCGCGCTATGACATCAACCGCCAGCAAAAGGAACTGCGCGACATTGAAAAGGGCATTGCCCAGATCAAGAAATATCTCAAGGATATGATCGGGTATACCATCAACTACATTCAAGGAGTGAAGGAAAAATACGGACCTGAATTTCCGCGTAGAAGTGAACTGCGCGCCTTTGATGAGGTCGATGCACGGGCAGCGGCGGCAGCCAACCTCTGCGTCGGTTTTCACCGGGAAACCGGCTTTTTGG
>JBFWIP010000236.1:0-3353 GCA_050255935.1 Desulfobulbus sp. | reverse complement strand
TCCTGCATGCTGGTCACGCACTTGGTCCCCTGCAACAGCTCGGCGACGATGCGCAGGCGGGTGGGATGGGCCAGGGCCTTCAGTACAACAACCCAGTCTTTCTCAATCACCACAGGCGGCTCCTTTTGCAAAATATATTCGAATATGCTTATATCAAGGTTGGCCAGCCTTGTCACCCCTTTTATCGCCTTAATTCCGGCGGAAACGGGCATCGCCGCATAAAACCGAGGACCGGCAAGAAAATACCGGCTTGGCGCCGCTTGCATCCGCGCCCGTTGTCGCCTACCATCTTCCCACACCGTACCGAAAGAGGCCCGCCATGCTGCATATCGACATCCCCAACGGCCCGACCTTCGCCTTGCGCCATCTGGTTCTCGACTACAACGGCACCCTCGCCGTGGACGGAACCCTGCTTCCCGGCGTCGCCGAAGGCATCAGCGAAATCGCCCGCCGGCTGGAGGTGCACGTCCTCACGGCCGACACCCACGGCACGGTCGCCGCGCAGCTGCGCGGAATCCCCTGCCACATCCACATCGTCGACACATCGCCCCAGGATCTCGCCAAACTGGCCTACGTCCGAAGCCTGGACCCAGCGACCGTCGTCTGTATCGGCAACGGCAGAAACGACCGGCTGATGCTGAAGGAAGCCGCTCTCGGCATCGCCTTGATCCAGCAAGAGGGGGCAAGCGTCGAAACCCTGCTCAACGCCGACGTCGTCTGCACCAGCATCCTCGACGCCTTCGATCTGTTCCGCAAGGATGGCCGACTGAAGGCGACCTTGCGAAACTGAAAAGGCCGGACGGCGTGGACAACCCGGAATCGCGCCGATTAACCTTTTTGTTCGGCGGCCGAACGGCTGATGGCTTTTTCGAATTTTTCCGCTGCGGGGGAAAGTCGTCGCCCACGTTTCCAGGCCAGATAAAAGCTCCGGCGGATATCCAGACCAGCAATGGAAGCTTCTTCCAATGAACCATCGGCCAGTTCGGATCTCACGGCCATTGCCGAAAGAAAGGCATAGCCCGCCCCACTCAAAACAGCCCGCCGCACGGCTTCACTGCCGGCCAGTTGTGCGACCACCCGCAACTTACGGATTTCGACGCCAATTTTTGCCAAAGCGGTCTCCGCCGCTAACTGCGTAGCCGAACCCGGCTCCCGTTGAATCAACGGAAGTCCGGTCAACTGCTCGACGGTCAGACGCCCGACTTGAAAGCGTTTCGGCGAGGCGACCAGAACAATCCGCTCAACCGCAATTTCTTGGAACGTGACGGCTTCGCTGTTAGGTTTTCCTCCCACCACCGCCAACTCCACCAGATCATCATTCAACATCCGCAGCACATCCCGGGTACTTCCCTGACGCAGCTCCAAACAGATTCCAGGCCAGTCGGCACTGAAACGGCCCAACATGTCGGGGATCAGAAAAACCGCCGGAATGGTACTCGCCCCCACCCGCAGGGTCGCCTGTTCCAAACCCTGGAAACGTCTGACTGCTCGGACGGCTTCGTCGCACTGAGTAACAATGCGTGCGGCCTGCTCATAGAAGACGCGCCCCACCTCGGTCAGGCCGACTTGCAAGGCATGGCGATCAAACAAACAAACCCCCAATTCCTCTTCCAGAGCCCGAACATGCTGGCTCGCGGTAGACTGCGCCAGCGAGAGCGCCTCCCCGCCTTTGGAAAAGCTGCGATTTTCGGCTACAGCCAAGAAGACCTCGATCTGCTTCAGCGTCATTGCCCCTCCCTATCGTTTAAATCAATAGACTCTATCAATTTTTTACCAAATTAGCTATTTGCTAAAGATTCGGTGGGAACGGTAAATTTAATCCATCTTTAATCTCCGGATAATTCCGGATGCGTCGACAACTATCGAGGAAAAGGATTGGAGAAATGTCTTCCCATGAAAAACTTTTTTGCCACTCGTAGCGGAATTATCTGTGTCGGAGCGATTATCGGCGTTTTCGCGGCCCTTCTTCAATATTGGGGAAACCCTGGGAACATGGGCATTTGCGTAGCCTGTTTCGAGCGCGATATCGCCGGAGCCGTCGGCCTCCATCGGGCAAACGTGGTGCAGTATCTGCGACCAGAAATCCCCGGCTTTGTTCTGGGATCGCTGATTGCAGCCTACCTTTTCAAAGAGTTCCGTCCCAGACTTGGCTCCGCGCCGATTGTCCGTTTCATTTTAGGTGTTTTTGCCATGATCGGCGCTCTCATCTTTTTAGGCTGTCCGTGGCGGGCGTTGCTGCGCCTCGCCGGCGGCGACGGTAACGCCCTGTTCGGCCTCGCCGGGCTGGTCGGCGGGATCTGGATTGGAACACTCTTTCTCAAAAACGGCTACACCCTGGGCCGCACCGAAAAGACCTATGCTTCGGCCGGCTGGTTATTCCCGCTGACCCTGGCCGGTTTTCTGCTGCTGACTCTGCTCAACCCGCAACTTCCCGGCGCGGACAGGAGTGGAGTGTTGTTTTACAGCATAAAAGGCCCCGGGGCCATGCATGCGCCGCTCCTGATCTCCCTGTCGGTGGGGCTTTTCGTCGGGTTCATCGCACAGCGCAGCCGTTTCTGCACCATGGGAGCTTTTCGCGACCTGATCCTGTTCAAGCAATTTCATCTGGTATCCGGAGTTATCGCCTTGGTGGCGGCGGCCTTGATTACCAATCTGGTTGTTGGGCAGTTCAACCCGGGATTTGCCGGACAGCCTGTCGCACACACGTTGGGCCTGTGGAATGCCGGAGGCATGGTGTTGGCCGGTCTGTCCTTTGCGTTGGCCGGCGGGTGCCCCGGTCGTCAACTCTTCCTGGCCGGTGAGGGCGACGGGGATGCTGCGGTCTTTGTCTTCGGAATGATTGTGGGCGCCGGATTTGCCCACAACTTCGGCCTGGCCAGTTCTCCCCAGGGACTCGGCCCTCACAGCATCACCGCATTGTTAGTCGGGCTGCTGGTCTGTCTCTTCATCGGCTTCACGATGCGACAAAAAAGCTGAAGAAAGACCGAAAGAAGATCTCTTTTCGATCAAGCGGAAAACACAAAAACCTTTCTGTCAGGGGATTTTATCTAGGAGAACGACGCATGAATACGACGGTCGATGCGCGGGGACTTTCCTGCCCGCAACCTGTTTTGGATACTTTGAAACAACTTAAAGCACAACGTCAGGGGGAAATCCTCGTCCTCGTCGATACGGAGGCATCGAAGGAAAATGTCATCCGCGCGGCCTCTGCCCAACACTGGCAGACAGAACGTGTCGAACAGCGCGAGGGAGCCTTTCACATTCTGCTCCGCAAGGATTGATCGTGTTTTTTTCGAGCCTGCGCAAAAAAAAGTCCGCGCCTTTGCCCGCAAAAGAAAAATGGGCTTCAGGAA
>JBFWIP010000235.1:0-3426 GCA_050255935.1 Desulfobulbus sp. | reverse complement strand
AAATGGAGATGAAAAAGGCAGGCACCCTTCACATTACAAGCGGCGACATCGCCGGTGGAAGCCTGGCAAAAGCCGGTCTCCCCGGAGAAGTATTTGTCTGGCATGATATTTTATACGATGGCCCCAGAAACCCCGGATGGCCAACCGAAGAAACCCTCAATGCCAGGGCCCTGTTTTTGGAAGCAACCACTGGAGGCGGGTTGGACATGGAATCCGTCCTCGCAACCCTTCGTTACCAGTACCAGAAGCTGGAAGAAGCGATAACCTGCGAACGGATCATCCTCTGGTTTGATGCCTGCCTTTTCGATCAAGCCATGCTCGTCCATATTCTCAGCTGCCTGCAGCAAAAAAAAATCCGCAAGGTGGAACTTCTTTGCGTAGACGCTTTCCCCGGGATCGACCCGTTTCACGGACTGGGACAATTACAGCCAGAACAATTGGCATCTCTTTACGGTCAGCGGCGGCCTGTCGCCGGGGAACAATTCGACTTCGCAACCTCCGTCGACCGGGCATTGGCAACTCAAGATTCGTCCACGCTGTCCGACCTCTCGGCAATGACTTGCGCGCCCTTGCCGTGGGTCCCGGCCGCAGTGGCAAGATGGTTGCAGGAACGGCCCGATTCCTCCAGCGGTTTGGGACTGCTTGAACGCCTTGCTTTACAGGCAATTCGCGATGGGAGCCATACCCCTGGAAAAATTTTCGCTTCCGTTGCCGCCGCGGATACCCCACCCCAATTTTGGGGAGACAGTACACTCTGGGCCAAGATAAACGCTTTAGCCAACCGTGTCCCCCCGCTTGTACGGATCGAAGGCCCGGCCGACCGATTACCTCAATGGGGAAGTGAAGTACCACTGGAAAATTTCGAGATTACAGCATTGTCCCCCTCTTCATGATTGGTCCGGGGCAAAGATAGACCGGAGTACTTTGGCGACGGTTGATTGCATGCGTTTTCGGCAGGATAGACAGCCTGCGTTCCCCCCCATCGACACGGCAACGACGTATGATTCTTTCTCTCAGGTCCCCCCCGATGGCATTTCGTGTCGCATTCCGTGTAGTCATCCCCTGCATCGTGCTCACCCTGTGCGGCTTCCCATGGATTCAAGCCCACGTCGCAGCATCCGAAGGCAAGGTGTCCCGAACCATCCGGGTTGTCATGGATAACAACTATCCTCCCTATGTTTTTGTTAACGGCAAAGGGGATGTCCAAGGCATCCTGGCCGACCAATGGCGACTGTGGCAGAAGAAAACCGGCATTTCGGTGGAAATAACCGCAACCGACTGGAATGACGCCCTGGGAGCAATGCAGTCCGGCCGATATGATGTCATCGACACCATCTTCGAAACCGAGCAACGAAAAACCTGGCTCGATTTCGGCAAGCCCTATACCCGCATAGAGGTAGCCGCCTATTTCGACAAGGCCATCAGTGCCATCACCTCCCTCGATTCCCTGCGGGGATTCGTTGTCGCCGTCAAGGAGGGGGACGCCATCGTCGACTTGCTGCGGAGCCACGGTGTCGACAATCTGATATTTTTCAAGGGGTACGGGGCGGTTGTCCAAGCCGCCAAGGACCGCAAGGTGAACGTCTTTGTCGTCGACACCCCGCCGGCACTCTATTTTCTCTATAAATACGGCCTGCAAAACGATTTCAAAAGGTCTCAGCCAATCCATGTCGGCGCATTTCACCGCGCGGTCAGAAAAGGGAACACGGCATTACTGCGGGAAATCGAAGCGGGATTTTCCCTGCTCACCCCCGGCGAACTGGAAAAAATAGAAAAGAAATGGTACGGCGCCCCCCTCCTCAAAGGGGTGTCTCAAACAGGGGTCCTGATCAGCGGCGGCAGCCTTGGCCTGATTGTACTGCTGCTCTTTCTCTGGAACCATTTGTTACGGACTGCGGTACGGAAACGAACTGCCGAACTGGAAAGCAGCCGGGAGGCCTTGCAGCAGGAACGGCAGCGTCTGGAGTTCGTGCTTGTCGCTTCGCGTCTCGGCGTTTGGGAATGGAACGTTCAAACCGACAAAACCGTATTCAACGACACCTGGGCGGAACTGATCGGCTATACCCTTGAGGAACTGGAGCCCTACGACTATGCCACCTGGGAAGGATTGCTCCATCCTGACGACCTGGAACGGGCCAAGGAGATGTTGTACTCGTGTGTAGAGGGAAAAACGGCCAATTATGAATGCGAGATCCGGATGCGGCATAAGGACGGCCATTGGGTCTGGATGCTCGACCGCGGCCAGATTTTCACGCACGACGCCGAAGGAAATCCGTTGTCGATGTTCGGTACCCATACCGATATCACCGCTATCAAGCGAGCCGAGGAAGAAGCAAGGGACACCAGCGAGCTACTCTCAAAATTTATCAAAATTTCGCCTATTTACGCTTTCATCAAAGAGGTAATCCCTACCGAAAGCCGGACGCTCATGGCCAGCGACAATTACAAGGACATGATCGGAATATCGGCCGCCGACATGGTTGGAAAAACCATGGCGGAGTTGTTTCCTCCGGAATTTGCCGCCAAAATCACCGACGACGACTGGCAGGTCGTCTCCCGGGGCAATATCCTGCAGTGTGAAGAATCTCTGCATGGACGAACGTACACCACCATCAAATTCCCCATCCGGGTTGGAGAAAGGAGCCTCCTCGCCGGCTACTCCATTGATATCACTGATCGCGTTCAGGCCGAGAAGGAGCGGGAGAAATTATGGGGCCAGTTGGTCCAGGCACAAAAGATGGAATCCGTCGGCCGGCTTGCCGGAGGAGTTGCCCATGATTTCAACAATATGCTGAGTGTTATCATCGGCCATTGCGAACTGGCGCTCAGGGGGCTGGAGAACACGGAGCCGCTTTATAACGATGTCCAAAACATTCTCAAGGCAGCCGGGCGTTCGGCTGATCTGACCCGGCAACTCCTGGCATTCGCCCGCAAGCAAACCGTGGCCCCCAAAGTCCTCGATATCAATGCGACGGTGAAAGGAATGCTGGAAATGCTGCGGCGACTTATCGGTGAAGACATTGACCTGGTCTGGCGGCCGGGAAGCGACTCGGGCCGGGTACACATAGATCCTTCGCAGCTCGACCAGATCCTGGTGAATCTGTTCGTCAACGCCCGCGATGCTATCGGCGACAACGGAAAGGTCACCATAGAAACCGATCTGGTCACCATAGACGATCGATATTGCGCCAATCATATCGAGGCTGATTCGGGCGTCTATGTCCTGCTGGCGGTGAGCGATGACGGTTGCGGAATTGATGCAGATATCCTGTCTCACCTGTTTGAGCCATTTTTCACCACCAAGGAGAGGGGCAAGGGAACCGGTCTGGGATTGGCGACGGTCTACGGCATTGTCAAGCAGAACAAGGGGTTCATCAATGTCTACAGTGAACCCGGTCACGGGACGACCTTCAGGATCTACCTGCC
>JBFWIP010000234.1:0-3448 GCA_050255935.1 Desulfobulbus sp. | reverse complement strand
TTCCTGGGTCCGGCCCTTGCCGCCGAGGAGGCTGACCAGCCCATCAGCATCGAGGCCAACCGGATGGTATCGCAGGAAAAGGAAAACAGTGTCATCTTTGAGGGAAAGGTCGTTGCCCGCCAGGGAACCCTGACCATCCGCTCCGATGAAATGACGGTGTACTACAGCCAGCAAGCACCCCAAAAAACCGGTCCAGCAAAGACGAACCCCTCGAACAAGGTGGAGAAACTGATCTGTAAAAGAAATGTCAAGGTCACCCAAGGCGACTGGCTGGGGACCGGCGAACGGATGGACTATTTCGCCCCGGAGCGCAAGGCGGTCCTGAGCGGCAATGCCAAGGCCTGGCAGGGGCAGAACATGGTGTCCGGCAAGACCATCACCTATTACCTCGACCAGAAGCGGTCGGTGGTGGAGCAGGATGAAAAATCCAAAGGCAGGGTCCGGGCCGTGATTCATCCGGAATCGAAAAAGAAGCCATGAACGGAGGAGCACTCCTCGAAACCAGCGGACTGATCAAGGAGTACCGTCACCGGCGAGTGGTGGACCAGGTCAACCTGCAGGTGCCCAGTTCTTCGGTGGTCGGCTTGCTCGGCCCCAACGGAGCGGGGAAAACCACCACTTTTTATTCCATTGTCGGCTTTATCCGCCCGACCAAGGGCTCGATCCTGCTCGACGGAGAAGACATCACCGCCTTGCCCATCCACAAGCGGGCCTCGCGGGGAATCACCTATCTGGCCCAGGAGCCGTCGATATTCAAGAAGCTGACCGTGGAGGAGAACATCCGCATCGTCCTGGAGCCGCTTGGCCTCTCCCGCGGTGAAATCAATCATCGGATCACTGAATTGATGGCGGAACTCAAGCTGGAATACCTGGCCGGCAACAAAGGCCATGGACTCTCCGGCGGCGAGCGTCGCCGGGTGGAGATCATGCGGGCCCTGGCCACCAGGCCCCGTTTCATCCTGCTGGACGAGCCCTTTGCCGGCGTCGACCCCCTTTCGGTGGCGGACCTCCAGGCAATCATCCGTGATCTCAAGGACAAAGGGCTGGGGGTGTTGATTTCCGACCATAATGTTCGCGAAACCTTGCAGGTCTGCGACTTCGCCTATATTATGAACGGCGGTCAAATCCTGACCAGCGGCGCTGCCGACGATATCATCCAAAGCGCGGTTGCGCGCAAGATGTATCTCGGCGATAATTTTCACATGTAGACGACGGAACGTATCTGATCACAGGCACCCACGCACCAACTTCACTCGAAGGGACACACTGATTAATGGCTCTTGAACTCAGGCAAAATCTGAAGCTCGCCCAAAAACTGGTGATGACGCCGCAACTGCGCCAGGCCATTAAGCTGCTTCAGCTCGGACGTCTTGAGCTCACCGAAGCCCTGCAGGCGGAAATCGAGCAGAATCCCATGCTTGAAGAAGCCCCTTCCGTGACGGAACAGGCGGCCAATCCCGAGGCACTCAACGCCGAGGAAAATTCTTTCCAGGATGAAGCCAAGGTCACGGATCGAATCAAGGGAGACGATCCGGCCACGGTGGCGGAAATCAATTGGGAAGACTACTCCAACAGCTTCGACACCGACCTTTCCTTTGCCCATGAAGCGCCTCCCGCGGATGCGCCCTCCCAATTCGACTTCATCTCCGCCACCCCGGGACTGGCCTCGTACCTTCAATGGCAGCTGACCCACCTGGAGCTCAACGAACAGGATACGGACCTCACCCAGTTCATCATCTGCAACCTGGATGGTCACGGCTTTCTTGAGGCCTCCATCGAGGATATCTGCACCTACGGCAACTGCAGCGAGGAGGAGGCCGAGGGCTGCCTGCGCATCGTCCAGAGCCTCGACCCCCCGGGTGTGGCCGCCCGCGATATCCGGGAATCGCTTCTGCTCCAGCTCGACCGGATCGATTACTACGACACCCTGCCCTACCATATCGTCGACCGGCACATGAACCTGCTGCAGTCACGCAACTATGCCCAGATCGCCCGGGAAACCGGTTCACCGGTCAAAAAGGTGATGGAGGCGGTCTCGATCATCCAGGAACTGACCCCCTATCCGGGCAATGAATTCAGCAACGAGCAGACCAACTACGTGGTCCCGGATGTCTATGTATACAAAATCGACGGCGAATTCGTGATCCAGCTCAACGATGAAGGTCTGCCGCACTTGCAGCTTTCCAGTGAATACCAGCAGTTGCTCAAACAAAAAGGCAGGCTCAACACGGGGTCGCGGACTTATCTTCGCGAAAGCAAGCGCAATGCCGAGTGGTTCATCAAGTCGATCGAACAACGCCAGCGGACCATTTACCGCGTCATGGAAAGCCTGCTCAAGTTCCAGCGGGACTTCTTTGAATCCGGCCCGGCTGCAATGAAGCCCCTGATCCTGCGCGATGTGGCCGAAGACATCGGCATGCACGAGTCCACCGTCAGCCGGGTCACCTCCAACAAGTATGTCCATTGTCCGCAGGGGATCTACGAACTGAAATACTTCTTCAGCACGGCGGTTCCCAATGCCGACGGCGACACAGTTGCCGCCGAAGCCATCAAGACCCGCATCCGCCAACTGATCAGCGGTGAAAATCCGGCCAAACCGCTCAGCGACAACAAGATTTCCGAGTTGCTGGCCAAGGAAAACATCACCGTTGCCCGCCGCACCGTGGCCAAATATCGGGAGCAGATGAAGATCCTCCCGGTCAAGCACCGGCGTCAGACCGTGTAGCCCGAAGGCGGATTCATGCCCCTACTGACAAGCGACGCTATCATTTTGGATATGAAGGCCGCCACCAAGGATGGGGCCTTGCGGGAACTGGCGGGACTGGCCGCCACCCTCTGCGGCCGTTTTACCGAAGAGGTGCTTTACAAGGTCCTGGTGGAACGGGAATCGGTGGGCTCCACCGGCGTGGGAAACGGGGTGGCCATCCCCCACGGCAAGATCGAGGGGCTAGAGGAGATCCTGCTCTGCTTCGGCCGGAGCAAGGCGGGGGTTGATTTCAATGCCATCGACAAACGCGACGTCTACCTGTTCATGCTCATGATTTCACCGGCCGGCAAGGGAGGCGAGTACCTCCAGACCCTGGCCCGGGTGAGCCGAATCCTCAAGCAGGGCCGCAATCGCCAACTCCTTTTCGACTCCAGCACCCGCGACGAAATCGTTGACCTCTTTGCCACGGATCCCGGCACGATCTACCCGGATTTCTCCTGATCATTTTGTCTCTATAGGGGCAGAAAATATACAAAACCGCCCCATGCGATACAAGCAGCAGCCTTGCGCTCAGTCCGGGCGGTGCCATCTTCGGCAATATTTCTGCAATGGAAAGAGTCTCCGTCTCCTCTGATTCATTGCAAAAAATCGTTGAATCTGACACCGCCACCACCTGAACCGATGAGAAATCCGGTCTGCCTTTCCTCCTCTGCGCCGCTCTCAACTGCTGCGGATCATCTC
>JBFWIP010000233.1:2010-3483 GCA_050255935.1 Desulfobulbus sp. | reverse complement strand
CCAGCAGAAGAGCTATTGGGAGGGAGAAGGCAATGGAGAAAAACGGTCATGTTGTCGGGTATAAACGTTTTGGCGGTCATGCCGGGGCAACATTGCTCATGGTTGGGGTGCTCTGTGCCGCACTGCTTGGCAGCGGATGCCGCAAAGAGGAAAAACAGGCCGGCCCCATGGTCCCGGTGGTGGAGACGATGACCGTCATGCAGCGGGATGTACCGGTGAAAAAGGACTGGATCGGTGTCGTTGACGGTCTGGTCAACGCCACCATCCGCCCCCAGGTGACAGGATATCTCATCAAGCAGAAGTATCGTGAAGGCGAGTTGGTCCGAAAAGGGCAGATCCTGTTCGAGATCGACCCGCGTCCCTTCCAGGCGGCGCTCAACAAGGCCAAGGCGCAACTTTCCCAGCAGAAAGCCCGCCATGAAACCTCCAAGGCGAACCTGGCCCGGGTTCGGCCGCTGGCAAAAAAGAATGCGGTGAGCCAAAAAGATCTCGACGATGCCATCGGCCTGGAGCTTTCCGCCCGTTCCACCGTCGAGGCGGCCCAGGCGGCGGTCGAGGAAGCGCAGCTGAACCTGGAATTCACCAAGATCGTTTCCCCGGTCGATGGCGTTGCCGGCATCGCCAAGACCCAACTGGGGAACCTGGTCGGGCCGAACAGCCAGGAGGAACTGACCTCCGTCTCCACCCTCGATCCCATCAAGGTCTACATCAACATCAGCGAACGCGAATATCTCAAGGCCGCGCAATCGGGCAAGGAGATGGAGTCCTTGCCGCTGGAACTCATCCTGGCGGACGGTAGCGTCTATCCGCACCAGGGGCATTTTGCGGTCATGGACCGCCAGGTCAACCCAACCACCGGAACCCTCAAGATAGGAGCACTGTTCCCCAACCCCGGCAACACCCTCCGTCCCGGCCAGTATGGCCGCGTTCGCGTCACGGTCCGGGTGCAGAAGGGCGCCCTGCTGGTCCCGCAGCGTGCGGTCAGCGAGGTGCAGGGAAAATACATGCTGGCGGTGGTCGGAGCCGACAAGAAGGCGAATATCCGCCTGGTGTCGGCGGGGGAACGCATCGGCAGCGACTGGATCATCACCGAAGGCCTCAAGCCGGGCGAGCAGGTGGTGGTCGAGGGCATTCAAAAAGTCCGCAACGGCATACCGGTGATGGCCAAACCCTTTGTGCCTACCGCGCAGGCAACCTCGTCCGCACCTGCTGAAAAGAGGTAATCGCCATGGCCAGATTCTTCATCAACCGGCCCATCGTGGCCATGGTCCTTTCGATTTTCATGGTCATTATCGGCATTGTCGCCATGATCGGCCTGCCGACGGCCCAATTCCCCGACATCGTGCCGCCCGAGATCAAGGTGTCCACCTCCTATACCGGAGCCGACGCGTTGACCCTGGAACAGTCGGTCGCCACCCCGCTCGAGCAGGAAATGTCGGGCGTGGACGGCATGAACTACATGTACTCGATCAA
>JBFWIP010000233.1:0-1910 GCA_050255935.1 Desulfobulbus sp. | reverse complement strand
GTCAGCGACGTGGCCAGGATTGAACTGGGGGCCCAGACCTACAGCCTGGAAGGCCGCCTCAACGGCAAACCGAGCGCGGTCATCGCCCTGTACCAGATGCCGGGCACCAATGCGGTCGAGGCGGCCAAGGGCGCCAGGACGATGATGGAGGAATTGAAGAAACGGTTTCCGCCGGACCTCGATTACGTGGTCAGCCTCGACACCACCCAGGCGGTCACCGAAGGGATCAAGGAGATCGAGCACACCCTGTTCGAGGCGCTGGTCCTGGTCATTCTCGTGGTGTTCGTTTTCCTCCAGGGCTGGCGGGCCACGCTGATTCCGCTGCTGGCCGTGCCGGTGTCCCTGGTGGGGACCTTCATGTTCTTCCCCTTGTTCGGTTTTTCGATCAATACCTTGTCGCTGTTCGGCCTGGTCCTGGCCATTGGCCTGGTCGTTGACGATGCGATTGTCGTGGTCGAGGCGGTGGAACACCACATTGAGCAGGGGCTGACGCCCAAGGACGCGACCTTCAAGGCCATGGAGGAGGTTTCGGGGCCGGTTATCGCCATCGCCCTCATCCTGGCTGCGGTCTTCGTACCGACCGCCTTCATCCCCGGTATCACCGGCCGCCTGTACCAGCAGTTCGCCCTGACCATCGCCCTGTCGGTGGTCATTTCCGCGTTCAACGCCCTGACCCTTTCCCCGGCGCTCTGTGCCCTGTTGCTCAAACCCAAGGGCAAGGGCGGGGGGCCGCTGCAGAAATTTTATGACTGGTTCAACCGGAATTTCGGCCGGGCCACCAACGGTTATGTCGGCCTGTGCCGGGTGGCGGTGCACAAGAGCCTGTTCAGTCTGCTGCTGTTGGTCGGAATCGTGGTGCTGACCGGCTTTTTCGGGAAAACCGTGCCCACGGGCTTTCTTCCCGAGGAAGACCAGGGCTATGTCTATGCCGGCCTGCAGCTCCCCGATGCCTCCTCGTTACAGCGGACCCGGGCCCTGACCGAGCAGGCGGAACGGATGATCATGGATACCCCGGGGATCAAGTACTGCACCTCGGTTGTCGGCTACAGCCTGCTGAGCCAGGTCAGCAACACCTACAGCGCCTTTTTCTTCATCACCCTGGATGACTGGGCGGAACGGAAGACGCCCGAGGTCCAGTATGAGGCGATCAAGCATGCCTTGAACAGGAAGTTCGCCGGCCTCAGCGGTGCCATGGGCTTTGCCTTCTCGCCGCCGGCCATCCCCGGTATCGGCACCTCGGGCGGCGTGTCCCTGGTACTTGAGGACCGCGCCGGCAAGGATCTCGATTTCCTGACCGCCAACGTCAACGCCTTTGTCGAGGCGGCACGGAAACGGCCGGAACTGGCCGGCGTCACCACGCCGTTTCGTCCCACGGTACCGCAGTTGTATATCGATGTCGACCAGGACAAGGCGCTTGCACAGGGGGTTCAGGTCAGTGACGTCTACACCACCCTGAAGAGTTTCTTGGGAAGCGGCTTTATCAACTATTTCAATAAATTCGGGCGGCAGTGGCAGGTCTTTGTCCAGGCCGAGGGCGAGTATCGTACCAACATCGAGAACATTGGCCAGTTCTACGTCCGCAACAAGGAAGGCAACCCCGTGCCGCTTTCCGCCCTGACCACGGCCAGGCATATTGCCGGTCCGGAATTCACCATGCGCTACAACCTTTACCGTTCGGCACTGATCAATGCCACCGCCAAGCCCGGCTACAGTTCGGCCCAGGCGATGAAGGCCCTGGAAGAGGTCTTCGCCGAAACCATGCCCGCGGAAATGGGCTATGACTACATGGGAATGAGTTACCAGGAATGGCAGGCGCAAAACGGGCTTTCCCCGGTAGCGATCTTCGCCTTTTCCCTGTTGTGCGTTTTCCTCATCCTTTCTGCCCAGTATGAAAGCTGGTCGCTGCCGTT
>JBFWIP010000232.1:0-3492 GCA_050255935.1 Desulfobulbus sp. | reverse complement strand
AACGGAAAGAAACAATACCGCTCGACCGGATAAGGCATACAAAAACATGCCCGGCATTCATTATCCTCGAAACCGCCAACAGCCATGCAGCTCCGCTCTCTGCTTGCCCGACATTTTCCTGCTCTTGACCCCGCACGGCTTCCGGGTGGTTTTGACCGGGTAGGCGATATCGCCATTTTCGGGATCACACCCGAGGCGATGCCCCATGCGCCTGCAATCGGCGCGTTAGTGCTCAAGCACAATCCTTTCCTCAAGGTGGCGGCCCGGCGGGATGGTGACTATGCAGGGGAATTTCGCACGAGACCGCTGGCGGTGGTCGCCGGAGAAGATCGACTTACCACCGTGCACAGGGAAAACGGGGTGGTGCTTCATCTTGATCTGGCCCGGGTGTACTACTCGGTGCGCTCGGCCCATGAACGGGCCCGCATAGCCGCCCTGATCAGCCCCGGTGAGCGGGTCTGCGTCCTCTGCTCCGGAGTCGGGCCCTTTCCCCTGGTGATTGCCCGCCACAGTGAAGCCGTCGAGATAATCGGGATCGAAAAAAACCCGGCAGCTCACGGCTATGCCCTCAAAAACCTGCGGGCCAACCGCAAACTGCGGGGAGTCCGATTTCTGGAGGGCGATGGTGCCGAAGTTCTCCCCAACCTTGAACCCGGCTTTGACCGGATCCTCATCGTCCTGCCTTACGGCGGAGAAATGCTGCTCCCCCCTGCCCTGGCCGCCCTTCGCCCCGGCGGTACGCTCCACTTCTACGACATGCAGGCCAAGGGCTGCCACAGTGCCACGCTGGCCAAGGTCGAAACGGCTGCACAGAACATGGGGCTGCACGTCCAGCTCATCCAGGTGGTGACCTGCGGCAACTGCGGCCCCACGGTGCACCGGGTCTGCCTGGATGCGGTGATCATGCCCGCGATATAGCAGATCCGACCTCCATTCCCTCCAACCCAATTGATTGCGGATCATGCCCACCTGTGCTATCCTCGCCGGTCAACAGGGCGCATCGACAATGCGGTGATGCGCTCTTTCTTTTTCAATCCCGGTTTTTTTTTTTGGAGAGCAACCGATGGACACCGCCGGTTATGTAAAAAAACAGACCCTATACCTGGCCGTTCTCATCTCGCTGATTCTCGGTTTTATCGGCGGTGTGGCCTATTCCGTCTATCGGACGCCTGCCGGGGACAATGCCGGACCCGGCGCCCGGCAGCAGCAGGCCGCCGAGGTGATCGCCTCGTTGGAACGGGCCACCGAAGAAAGTCCCAAGGACGTCACGACCTGGATACAGCTCGGCCATGCCTACTATGACAGCGGCCAGCCCAAGAAAGCCATTGACGCCTATACCAAGGCCCTGGAACTGCAACCCGGCGATGTCGACGTCATGACCGATCTGGGCGTGATGTACCACCAGGACAACCAGCACCAAAAGGCGATCGAACTCTTTGACCGGGTGCTCAAGATCAATCCCGAACACGAACAGGCCCGGTTCAACAAGGGCGTGGTTTTGCTCACCGGCCTGGACGACCGCAAGGCGGCCCTGGCCGAGTGGAAAATCCTGGTCAAACAGCATCCCATGGCTGCCGCCCCCTCGGGAAAAATGGTGGGCGACCTGGTCGATCAACTGGAACAGGCGGAGAACAAAGAGAACAAATAATGGGCTGGTCCGGACCGTTCGCCACCGGTCCGTAGCCGACAACGGTTCCGAGGCCGACCATGGCTGCAATTGGGGCGGGGAAAGGGTTTCGGGCTTGACAGCCCATGGGCGCCCCACTATATTTATTACCCTTTTGTAAAGGTTTTCAAGACCGCCGTCTGCACGGCAGAAGGAGCCGGTTGCATACCGACCCCGAGGGGGATTTTGGGTTGGTTTGCGGGCACGATTGCACATCTCTATCAAGCCGCACAAGTCACATCCCGAACGGACTTCAATTACAGAGAAAGGACGACTATGAGTAAAATGATTGGGACACAGGCCATCATCAAATGTCTGCAGGAAGAGGGCGTGGATCTCGTTTTCGGGTATCCTGGCGGCGCTGTCATTGAATTGTACGACGAGCTGTGCAAAAGCTCCATCCGCCACATCCTGGTTCGCCACGAACAGGGCGCCGTGCATGCGGCCGACGGTTTTTCCCGGGTCAGCGGCAAGGTGGGCGTGGCCATTCTCACGTCCGGCCCCGGTGCGACCAACGGCGTCACCGCCATTGCCACCGCCTACTGCGACTCCATTCCCCTGGTGGTGCTCACCGGCCAGGTGCCCCGCGCCCTGATCGGCAACGACGCTTTCCAGGAAGTGGACATCGTCGGTATTACCCGCCCCTGCACCAAACACAACTACCTGGTCAACGACCCCGACCAGCTGGTGGACACCCTGCGCGAGGCCTTTTACCTGGCCTCTTCGGGCCGCCCCGGTCCGGTACTGGTGGACCTGCCCAAGGACGTGATGGCCTCCCAGGTGCCCTATCCGGCGAAAAAACAGGTGAAGATGCGCACCTACCAGCCCAATGTCAAGCCGCACGCCGGCCAGGTCGAGAAGGCCTGCCGGGCGATGCTCAAGGCCAGGAAACCGGTGCTCTATGCAGGTGGCGGCGTCATCCTCTCCAATGCCAACGAGGAGCTAACCAAGCTGGCCCGGCGGCTCAACATCCCGGTCACCATGACCCTGATGGGACTGGGCGGCTTCCCCGGCACCGACCCGCTTTCCCTCGGCATGCTCGGCATGCACGGCAGTTACGCGGCCAACATGTCGGTGGCCAAGAGCGATGTGCTGATCGCGGTGGGGGCGCGCTTCGACGACCGCGTCACCGGCCGGCTCGACGCCTTTGCCCCCAATGCCAAAATCATCCATGTGGACATCGATCCGACCTCGATCTCCAAGAACGTAAAGGTGAATATCCCCATCGTTGCCGACTGCAAACTGGCACTGGAGGCGATAAACTGCTGGTTGGACAAATCCTCCGAGTACGAGGCCGACAAGGTCAGCGCCCTGCATCAGCCCTGGGTGGAGGAAGTCAGGGAATGGAATGCCAAACACCCGCTTTCCTATGTCGAGGAAGGCGACATCATCAAGCCACAGTATGTGATCGAGACCCTGAACAAACTGACCGGCGGCGATGCGATCATCACCACCGAGGTCGGCCAGAACCAGATGTGGACCGCGCAGTTCTACAAGTTCAACCATCCGCGCCGGCTGCTCACCTCCGGAGGCCTGGGCACCATGGGCTACGGATTGCCCGCGGCCATCGGCGCCCAGATGGCTTTTCCCGAGGCCACGGTCATCGATGTGGCCGGTGACGGCTCGATCCAGATGAACATCCAGGAGCTGGCCACGGCCCGCGAATGCGGCGCACAGGTGAAGGTGGCCATCCTCAACAACAATTACCTCGGCATGGTGCGTCAGTGGCAGGAGTTGTTCTACAACCGCCATTACGCCTCGACCGTGATGGAGACCACCCCGGATTTCGTCGCCCTGGCCCAAGCCTACGGCGCGCTCGGCCTGCG
>JBFWIP010000231.1:0-3520 GCA_050255935.1 Desulfobulbus sp. | reverse complement strand
GCTTCGGCCCCCTTTACTCGAGAACCGCTTCCGCCACCTGCCGCTTCTGCTTGAAATCAGCCGGCGAGATGACATCCACCCATACCGGCCCCTTGCGGACCAACAAACGTTTTGCCCGATCGCCATCGCAGGAAAAGGCTGCATCGTCCAACCCCTCAACCGGCTTGCATGCAACCAGCAACCGCAGTCCCTCGGCGACCTTCTCTATGGACCGCTGGGCGCTGTCCGCATCCTTTTCCCGATACAGGGCATAATTGATCGCATGGAGCAGATCTTTACTGAAATTGCACGTATGGAACTCCTCGCTGAAGCGATGCCGCACCTCCCCGACCGGACAGCCCAGAATGGCCGCCGCCTTTTCCAGACTCATTCCCCCGCAGGGAGACTGGGCCCGCACAGGCGGTGACGCCAACAGCACCCCAACGAACAACAAGAAAAAAAACGCCCGGTTCATACACACCTCCTGTACATGCATCTTGGAGAAGATTTGAAAGGCAGGAAAAATGACGGATACGCCGTCTGCGACCCTACATTGGGCTTGATCATGATCAACAGAGCACTGCCTCCAACCATTCTTCTATTGATACTTTCCCGAATCTCTTTAAGCAATATTCCATCAACTTCAGGGGAAAACAACTCCCGAAATGGCGCAAACGCTTTCCCCTTCTTCAAGGCCGGGTACCTTCGTGCGGGGCACAACGCCCCGATTTCACTTAAATTCAAGACCATTGCCCCACATCCATACATCTGCCTGATGCATCAACCGATAGGGAAACATCAAATGGGATGGGATAGGATACAATCAATTTCCTCTCTACTCAGGACCATGGGGATAGAGGACTTCCTTTGGGCGCTGGCCACGCCCTCGACTTTCCCGAATGCCTTACCAAGCACATGGCGGAACCAAAAAGCAAGGCATTAAAGGCCTGGCTCCGGGTTGATGCGGCGATCCCAAAATATGCCTGAACAGGTAATGAGCTTGGATGATGGGGTTGTTGTCGCTGGAATGCCTGGGGTACAAAGGCTTAAGAGAAAAGCCCGACATGTAGTTGACAGATAACCCCCTGTTTTGTAGGGTTTATCACCTACAAAGCACCTTCTGCCACGATCCGGTTCTATTTTTTTGTGTGCCTTGCGGCAAGGTAAATTTTCGTCCAGATCCGGGTGTTCTGATTAATTCATACTCAGGAGAAAAGTTGAACATGAGTGAAAAAAGAATCAGTATTGCAGCATCAACCCTTTTCATTTGCCTTACTTTGGGATTCCAGTCTCCTGCCCTTGCAGGAACTTCCCTGCTGGATCAGGGGACGGAATTGATACAATCCATAAACACCAAAGAAAGGAGCAATAAGAGCAGCAGTTCGAACTCCACCGCCAATTCCAGCAGCCTGTCCAACAGTGACATTACCTCCGGACTCAAGGAAGCCCTGGAAACCGGGGCAACAACCGTTGTCAACCAGTTGGGCAAAAAAAACGGGTTCAATTCGGATTCGGCCATTCATATTCCCCTGCCCGGTAACCTTTCAAAGGCCAAAATACTGTTGGACAAGGCTGGGTTGGGGTCCTATGCGGAGGAGGTGGAACTGAAGATGAACCGGGCTGCCGAGGCGGCAACCCCCAAGGCCAAGGAATTGTTCGTAAAGGCCATCACAGAAATGTCCTTTGACGATGCCAAAGGCATTCTCAACGGTGAAGACGATGCTGCCACCCAGTATTTCAAGAAAAAAATGTCGCCGGAGCTGACCGAGACCTTTACCCCGGTGGTGGAAGACACGCTGGAGGAAGTCGGGGCTGTACAGGCCTATGACCAGATGGTGGGGAAATACAAGGACCTGCCCTTTGCCCCCGATCTTAAAGGCAATCTGACAGAGTATACCGTGGAAAAGGCCCTGGACGGAATTTTTTATTACCTGGCAAAGGAAGAAAAGGCAATCAGAGAAAATCCGGCAAAACAGACCACAGCGCTGCTGAAAAAGCTGTTTAACTAATCCCAAACGGACAATGATACGTCTTGCTCTGCAAGCGACAAAAAGCCCACAACCTTCAAAGGTTGTGGGCTTTTTATGTAAAGTCAGAACTTATTCTCTATTAAGCTGATTGGCATCGTCTAAGATAAAGAGAGGTTCCAGTCATGACTTATTGGAACAATCTCGACTGTTGGCGCAGGAAAATTATCCCGGAAAAATTTTATCCAGGATGAATTGATGGAGGAGGCGAATATGTCGGAAACACAAGTGTCTCATTTTTTTCGCGGCAAAACCCTGCTACTCACCGGCGCGTCCATGGGCATCGGGCGGGCCTTAGCTGTGGCCTTGGCCAGGGAAGGTGTGAACTTGGTGATCAACGCCCGAAGCGAAGATATGTTGCGAGAAACTCGTGAGTTGTGCGCCGAAGATGGCGTAGCTCCCAAGGCAGTGGTGGCTATTGTGGCCGGGGACGCTTCCAAGGCCGAGACTGTGGCCTCCATGCTGGAAGCCGCCCGGACTATAGGAAACTTCCAAGGTTTTATTCATGCCGCTGGCCTGCTGCACCCTGGGCCGTATATCTGGAAGCTTTCATCCGGGGATTTTCAGGCGGTGTTCGCGGCCAATGTCATGGCCGGCCATCAGTTGATCCGCTGCTGCCTTCCCGATTTGCTGTCCAAGGGCGAGGGGCTGGCCGTATTTTTCGGCTCCGGGGCCGCGGAAAAGACCCAGCCGGGCATCGCGGCCTACTGCGCGGCCAAGGCCGCTGAAGAGCATTTGGCCCGGCAACTAGCCGCCGAAGCACCCAGCGTTACCACCCTGATTTATCGTCCGGGTATCGTGGAAACAAGAATGCAGGTCCAGGCTCGGGAGTCCCAAGGCGGGGCAGCAAAGCAGCTTCAGGCCGTGTTTCGGCCTTGGAAGGAGCAGGGGCAACTGATGACCCCGGAGCAATCCTCAGCGGGACTGGTCCGGCTGTTGGCCAGGGACCCACGCCGCCTGCATGGCGGGAAATGGGACGTGCGAGATTTATAATCCGGAAACTTCACGCTGGGCGCTGCACAGGCCGCAGTAGCTGATTGCCTGACGAATTAAGCAGAATCTCGCCGGTAAACCATTTTCAAGCACCCAGGTCAGCGCGGTAAGGTTCCGCTCTAAACTGGACCAATTGTTCCGGAATAAATAAGATACCGATCGCAGCGAAGCGACGCTGGCAAATTGACTATCAGCATTAGGGGGCAATGTATCTCCTGTCGGTTATGACTGATTGGAAATAGTTTAACTTTTCAATATATCATTACGAGGAAGTCGGGAGTAACGCTACCTTCGAAATTGCTTAATTGGACATGCACTTGACTCAAGCACACGCTATATGTACTACTTCGCTCAAACTGAAGAAAATTTTCTTTCTGCTGTAACCTGTATTATTGACTAGTAGTTCGTTCCATAAATATGTTTACAAATAATGTTCTTTTAGCCATAATTCTCCAAATCATACAAGGAGGTGATTATGGCACGGAAAACAATGCGAGCCCCGTTGGTGCTCACGGATGATA
>JBFWIP010000230.1:0-3550 GCA_050255935.1 Desulfobulbus sp. | reverse complement strand
GTATCAAAGGTGGCCCAGGCATCCTGCGGGGTGTCGAAATCGTTTTCCCGCTGATCGGCCTGCAGGGCTGCAAGCACCAGGTTCAGGCCGCCGAGGACCATGGCATCAAGGCGAACCTGTTCCCGCTGGCCCACCGCCACGGAAACCTGGCGATCGGCGGTCATCATCAACTGCAGGGTCATGGCGACGAGAAAGCTGATGATCAACAGGGTCATCACCAGGGCCATCCCGGACTGATTGCCCGAAATAGATCTAATGCGCACCGCTAGCCCCCACCGGCAAGACGATTCGGGTACTGAAAATTTGTGTGGTTCCCCGGTCCGGGTCCAGCCAAAACTCGAGAATGCAATGCACGGCGGCCGGCAGCCTTCCATTTTTCGCCGCGCTTTCGGCCTGTTCGGTTTTTTTCTTTTCCTTTTCCTCTGCCTCTCCCTCACCCTGCCAGTTGTCAAATTCCTGACCCTGACTGTCGAAATAGGTCAATTGGAAGGAACGAAGGTTATCGGCCAGGACAAAGGCCGGGGGGCTCTCCGTCTCTTCTCGGGCCTCCTGTCCGGGCAACAGCCGTTGATCGGAGCGCAACAGGCGAAAACCCTCGTCCTCCCCCTCTTCCTGTTCCAGCCGATAGCCGATCACGGCCATGCCCGGCTTTTGTTTTTCCGGATTAAAAACAAGATGGGCCAGGGAACAGAAGCGCAGGCTGTCTCTACGGTACCCGTCTTCCAGGGCATTCTCCCCCTCAAACGGAATCTCCTCGTCGGCAAAGGCCGCGGCCAGATCCTCGGTGATCCGCTGCATGGCCGTCTGGGCCATGGAATAGATATCCTCGTCCCGTTCCGTCCCCTCAAAGACCCGCATCGAGCCGGACAGGGACAGCGACAACATGGCAACCACCACCCCGAGAACGGTCATGGCCAGAAGCACCTCCAGCAGGGTAAAGCCACCCACCCTCCGGTTCATGGCTCACCCCCGGGTTCCGGAGCGGAGGGCTCCTCTTGGCGGTCCTGTTGTCCTGCCCGGTTTTGCGATGTTGCGGGGGGCCCTTTTGGGCGGTTGCAGACAAAGGTCCGCAGGGTAAACTCCGCACTGTGCTCCTGATTTGAAAGGACCGTAATATCCAGGGCCTTGATCTGTTCGGAGGTCCCCTCTATTCCGGTCTCGCCTTCGCTGAGGTCGGTGACGGCCAGTTTCCAGGAAAACTGCGGATAATCCTCACCGAAATTACCCTCATCGTCGGCAAGCTGCTCAAAATCCTGGAGAACCAGATCAGCCATCTTCCATTGCGCCAGCAAGGAGGCCATGGTGTCGAATTTTGCACCGGAGGCAATGGACACGCTCTGCGATTGGGCTCCGAGCAAGGTCACCACGGCTATCGCGATGATCGCCACCGCGATCATCACCTCCAGCAAGGTGAACCCGGCCTTGTGTCTACACCCTTTCGCCACCATGGGCTCACTGGGCAAACAGGGTGGCATCAGGGACCACATAGGCATCCACCACGCGCACCATTCCCAAAAAAGGGGAGAGAATCAGCGACATTTCCCGGCCGTCCTCTTTTCCGAGGTAAAGAATCGTGGGCTCGATATAGCCTTCCTTGCTGAAACGGATCTTACGCTCCTCCTGTGACTGGCTCCCTCCATACCAGGACCAGAACTCGCCGACGAAAACGTTATCGGGCACGGATAAAAAGATTGTTTTCCCGGGGGTATCCATTGCCGTTTGCTCGGGCTCCTCTTCAGGCTCGGCGATAAAACGATGTTCATTGGCCTGATAGACCAACAGGTAGGGCACCTGTTCACGACGGGCAAGTGACGCGGTCTGGTGTATCAGCCCCACCAGCCGGCGAACGGTTGTCTTCATCTGGTCGGCAACAAGAAAACCGCCGAGCTGCGGAATGGCAAAGCTGGCCGTCAGTCCGATCAGGACCATGACCACAATCAATTCCAGCAGGGTAAACCCTCCATTGTCGGACCGGGACGATGCCATACCCGATTGAGGCTATTCCAGTTCCCAGTTGTTGATATCCGCATCTTTTTCATCGCCCCCCGCCTGGCCATCCGGGCCGTAGGAGCTGAGGTCAAAATCACCATGCAATCCCGGACAGATGTAGACAAATTCATTGTCCCAGGGATCCTTGGGCACCTTGCCCTTTTCGAGATAGCCGCCGGTACGCCATTTCTTGGCCAGATTGCCCACCGCAGGCGGTTCAACCAGGGCCTGCAACCCCTGCTCCGTGGTGGGATACTGGCCGTTGTCGAGCTTGTACAGCTTCAGGGCCTGTTCAATGGACTGGATCTGCACCCCGGCCTTGGTCCGGCGGGCCTCTTCCGGACGATCCATGATCCGGGGAACGATCAGCCCTGCCAATATGCCCAGAATCACCATGACCACCATCAATTCAATCAGGGTGAAACCATGGTTTCCGTTGAGCGGTTTTTGGGGAGAAGGGAACATTCTTTTCATAGGTGCACACTCACTGACAGCTGAATTGTTATAAAAAAGACATAAAGAAACTACGGGTTGCAGGCACGGCGGGCGCGGCGTACCCCATGGCCGATCACGGATGCCATCACGCCCAGGACCAACAGGGCACCCGGGAGTCCGAAATGAAGCGCCATCCAGGAAAAGCCTATTGCCGGCAAAAGCAATGTCCGCACCAGGAAGCGCAGCCCGGCATTGTGGGCAATCATGGCTGCAATGGGTGGGGACAGCGCATAATACACCCGCACCAGCTGCTGCCCCCAGGGAGACGGCAACAGGTAGGTATCGCGGAATTCGCGAAGAATGCGGACACAGGGATGGAGCAGGGTGCCAAACGATGCGGTGGCGATAAAGCAGGCGTCGGCAGTGCGTACACTTATCTGATCGCCATAATACATTTCGCCACTGGAGGTCATAGCATAGGCCCGGATGTAATAAACACTGCTTGGCAGCAGGCGATCGAGTCGCGCATAAAAAATTCCGGTTCCAGAGCCGTTATCGGTAATCCCTTCCTCAAGAACAGGCTCCGTATCCGCTGTCTTCGCCGAAATCGGCACGGTTGACTCGGCAGCCAGGGCGGAGGGGATTACCAGCCCGCTCAATCGGTTCATCCATGAGTCAAAGGTCGGCCCGGCGGCTCCAGACTGCGGCTGCCGATACACCTGCCCGGGCTTTAACCCAAAGAGGACGCCACGGCGCACAATTTTTTGGGGAAAAGATCCGCTGATCTCCCCCCCGGTTGTCAGAGCGGTCTGGGTGACCTCTGTGGAAGGCAGGGTGGAGATGTGGCTGCTGCGATGACCGGGCCGATCCGTCACCCGATCTATCACGTCATCGGCGATGAACCGAGCGGCGACGATCGAACTGGCCGCCCGATCCATTGCCGTTCCGACCGCCAGCACCTGCCCGTCCATATCCGTGCTCAAGGCGTAGCACACCGCATCACCATTGCCAAAACCGGTGGTCACGATTTGGACTTCTTTTCCCCCGGCCAGGATTCCCGCGCCGGGTGTATCCACGGCGGTGGCCGCATACGCCTCGGCCGGAAACAAGGAAGCCAACCACCCGG
>JBFWIP010000229.1:0-3559 GCA_050255935.1 Desulfobulbus sp. | reverse complement strand
CGGCAGGGCCAGGGCGACCGCGGCCACCAGATTGATCCAAAGCAACTGGGTGGGCAGCATGGGGAGCAGCAACACCTTGGTTCTCGGATCAAACGGGAAAAATATGATGCCGTAGATCAGGATCAAGGCCAGCCCAAGATTGGTCGGCAAAAGAAAGGCAAGCGATTTAACAAGGTTGTCGTACACCCGCCTCCCCTCCTCCACCGCAGCGCTGATGCTGGCGAAGTTGTCGTCGGCCAGCACGATATCCGCCGATTCCTTGGAAACCTCCGTGCCGGTAATGCCCATGGCCACCCCGATATTGGCCTGCTTGAGCGAGGGTGCGTCATTCACACCGTCACCGGTCATGGCCACGATCTGGTTATCCGCCTGGAGCGCCTTGACCAGCCGTAATTTATGTTCCGGCGCCACCCGGGCAAAAATGTTGCTTTTCCGGACCGTTGTCCCTAGCTCCGAATCGGTCATCGCGGCCAGTTCCGCTCCGGTCACGGCCATATCGCTACTGGCAAGATGCAGTTCACCGCCAATGGCAGCGGCCGTGGTTTTATGATCCCCGGTGATCATCTTGACCACGATTCCGGCACGATGGCAGGCTTCAATGGCGGCGACGGCCTCGGCCCGCGGCGGATCGATCATCCCGACCAGACCGAGAAAAGCGAAGCCATGGGCCGGAATCTCCGGGGGCAGGGATACCTCCTCCGGCCAATCCATGCCCGCCAGGGCAAGGACCCGCATCCCCTGCTCGCCCATGCGGTGCATTTCGTCGGCAATCCGTTGATACACCTCAGGCCGGTCGGCCTCGTTGCAGTGTCTGACAACCACCTCCGGCGCCCCCTTGAGTACCGCCCTGCGTCCTGCACCTCCATGGAGCGTCAGCATGGCCTGGGCCTCCGAGGAAAAGGGAATCACATCAAGACGAGGGGTCTGTTCAAGCGTTCGCTTGCCCGATAAACCGGCCTTGGCGGCGGCCACCAACAGGGCGGCCTCGGTTGGGTCGCCACTGATAGCCCACTCACCCTGCTCGCGATACAGCGAGGCGTCGTTGCAGAGAACCGAACTCGTCAGCAGGTCGATGATATCCAAAGGCAGGTTGTCCAGTTTCCGGCCGCTGATGGAAAAAGTGCCCACGGGTTCGTACCCGATGCCGCTGACCTTGATCCGGTGCTCCAGGGTGACCAGCTCGGTGACGGTCATCTCGTTACAGGTGAGGGTGCCGGTTTTGTCGGTACAGATCACTGTGGTCGAACCCAGGGTCTCCACCGCGGGCAAGCGCCGGATAATGGCATTGCGTCCGGCCATGCGCTGGACCCCGATCGCCAGGGCAATGGTCACCACCGCAGGCAATCCCTCGGGGATGGCGCCGACCGCAAGGGCAATGGCAAAGATCAAGGTCTCCTTCAGGGCTTCTCCGAGCGGGATTCCCATAGCCAGAGAGCGTTTCACCCCCACGGCAAGAATAATGGCGGAGACGAGAATGATGCCCACTGTGATCCAGGTGCTGATTGCAGCCAGTTTTTTGGTGAGCGGCGTTTCCAGGTCAACCGCAGTTTCCAGCATATCGGAAATGCGTCCGAGTTCGGTGGTCATGCCGGTGGCGACAACGACCGCCGTGGCCGTACCTGCTGTGACCAGGGTGCCGCTGTACACCATGCAGGTGCGGTCACCGAGCACCGCATGCTCCGCCACCGAAGCCAACGACTTCTCCACCGGGACCGATTCCCCGGTCAGCGCAGCCTCTTCCACCCGCAAATTTTTCAAGGCAACCAGGCGCATATCCGCGGGAACACTGTCACCCGCCGCCAAAAGCACCACATCCCCCGGTACGAGATCAACCGCTGGGACACGAAGACTGTGTCCATCGCGGATAACGTTGGCGTTATAGGGGACCATGTCGGAGAGTGCCTCGATGGCCCGGCCTGCCTTGTACTCCTGAATGAAACCGATAATGGAGTTGATCACCACCACGGCCAGCACCACCAGCCCGTCGGTGATTTTGCCCAGAGCCACCGCCAGGGTTCCGGAAGCGAGCAGAACCCAGATCAAGGGGTTGTTGATCTGCCGCCAGAGTAATTGCAGGAGGTTTTCTTTGGGTTTTCTCTTGATGGCATTGGGGCCATGCCGCAGCAGCCGGGTTTGCGCCTCTTCAGCGGCAAGCCCCTGTTCCTGCGACTTGAGTACATTGAACAGGTCATCCAGGGAATAACTATGCCAGGCTTTGGCTTGAAATTGTTCCGAAGGCATCTTTTTTGTTTTTGGTATGTTATGGGGGCAACAAAGGGGCTGTTGACGGATCAGCACCGCAAAAACGCGGAAAATATATCGCGATAAAGTTCGTCCCCCCGCACGATAACTCTCCCACGTGGTTATGCGAAAAGGACAATTTCCTTTGTGTAATAAGCATCTCTGTTGATCCTGCAACTGCAAAGCACTCAACCAACTCGATCAAAGCAGATCCCCTCTACGGGGCATGAACCAGCTATCTCCACTTTCAGCCAACCATGACGGCCTCGTTCGACCGCCCTTCCGCCTGCACGACGCTTCTTTTTTCGTTCTTCATAACGGCTTGTTTTCGTGTCAGTCAATGAAGTTATCATATGCTTGTTCCAATCAAGGCAATCAACGAGAACGCCGGTTCCAGGACGGGGACCTGGCCATGGTTGTCGACAAACGGCATCACGGATGGATTGAAACGGAAACCTTCAAAAAACAATCCTCTGAATTGTCAGTATCAGCATCGAGTGAGCCCCTCACCAAAGAAAATGCTTCTCATTTCAGCGTCACCAAGTTACTGATAAAGCCGGTGAATCAAGAAAGCTGGCCGCTCCGGTTCATATTATTCCCGAGGCTGGTTGACCGGAAAAATGGCTGTTCCTCTCCCGGTGGTGTCCCGGCTCGGGAGGGATTTTCTCGACCGGGCGAAAACATCTTTTCCTTTTCTGACCAAAGAGACCTTCCATGACCCAACCATGCGATACCGTTTTTTTTAAAACCCTGCCGATCGGCAGTGACCCTTCCCTGCGTCGCCGTTATATGGTGGTGGATGAGCCGCTGGCAGGCAACATGCGCTTCGGCCTGTTGCTGGAGCACCTCGACAAGGTTGCCGAGGAGGCGGCCCTGAACTACGTCAATCAGTTCTATCCCGAAGCCCGGGTGGTGACGGCGGCGATCGACAACATTGTCATCCGTCAGCCGGTCGATGTGACCCGCGATCTCACCTTTGCAGCCACCATCAATCACATCGGCCGCAGTTCGCTTGAAGTCGGCATCCGTTTGGAACAGCCGGGCGAACCGACCGAACATATCGCCTCCTGTTATTTCACCATGGTCGCACGCTCCGGCTCCGGCGAAAACGTAACCAGTGTCGGCCTGCCGCCCCTTGATTATGTGGAGCCGATTGAACGGCGCCGGGCCGGTAAGGCCCTGGCACGACGGGAAGAATACCGCTATCATCAGGCCGCCCTGCATGAGCCGCCCAGCCGGGATGAATACAAGATGCTGGCCGCCCTGCACCAGGCCCAGGACGAGCCCGGATTTGCCGGCCTGCTGTGCGGGCAGCTGG
>JBFWIP010000228.1:0-3561 GCA_050255935.1 Desulfobulbus sp. | reverse complement strand
GTACTGCTCCCTGGCTATCTTATCGCAAAAAATGACGAGAAAGCTGGCCGCCTCCCGCTTGCAGGAAGCCTCCAACGGTTGATACGCACTCGCCGTTCGTCATGTTTCCAGGCCGGTCAGGAGTCAAAGTCCCCTCGACCGCAAAGGTCGTCACCTGTCTCCTTTTTCTTGATGGCCTGGATGCCCCCTTCGGTTGTATCGTTCGTGGAGCCGTCTTTTTTCCTGCCCTGCCTTACGGCCAGAGGGGCCAAAGGAGATGCAGATCGGCCGGGTTGATCGGCTTTCGCAGGCGCCCTTATTGGTTTTTCGATGAGTCGCTGACTCCTTCCGTGAGATTTTCCCTGATCGGCTGGTTGCGGTGGATTTCGATCGGGTTGGAAAAGATCTCTTCAGGCATGCGGGCAAAGGGCCGGTTGCAGAAGGAGAGCTTGAGTTGATAGCGGCCTGCGGTCAAACCCTGGGGCAGAGTGGCGGTCATAAATCGTGAGGCCTTGCGGGTACCGATCATCAGGCAGGCGGATTCATCCGTCTGGTCAAGGGGGAGGGCGGCAATGCGTTGCTGGCGGTTCCCGGAGCGGAACACTTCGATGATGGGGAGAACCCCGAACTGAAAACTGCTGAGGCTGGAGAGGGCCAGGCGAACTTTTCCGGCCGGGGCATAGCGGTCATAATCGGTGGAAAGATAGAGATGCCGGTTCTCGTCAGGCTCCTTGCTTCGGGTGCCGGAGGTGGCTGCCTCCCAGAACCGGGGCCGGCCGGCATCGAAATGGACGGTCTTGCCGCCGTAGTGACCAATACCGCCGCAGTTGCGGGCTTTAATCGTCTCCCACAATTTTTTCCCCTCCACCCCTTCCAGCCAAAAATCAAGGGCCATGCCGTCCATATGGGTACTGGTGCGGGCGGCATTGTTGCCCATGGCCCTGATTTTATCGTTGTATTCCGGGCTCCGGTATCCGGATTCGATATTGATGGCCTTGCCCGGAGCCAATCGCTCGGCAAAATAGCTGAGCATGAACAGGAGCCGGGGGGAGATGTGCTCGCCTTTTCTTGAGGTCGGAAAACCAAAGACCCAGTCCACGGTATTGAAATCCGCCTCATTGAACGAACCATCGGCCTGGAGTAAATGGACTGTGGCTTCCCGATTGTTGCGCAGGTTTTTCAGCTGCATAACACCACTGCCCATGATGAAGAACCGCCCCTGATCCGGTTCGGCCATGGTGGTGGCGGCAAAAAAAGTGACGAAAAGAACGAGAACAAGAGAGAGGAAGGCGCGCAGGGCAATCGTGATGGGCATGTCGTTTATGAGGCGTTGTGCCGGAACGGCAGGTTTGAGATTCGATGGGCGAAAAGGGCTTGTCGGACTGGGTTGGAGAAAACCAACGGTTCACTCGGGCAGGTCAATGACCTGAAACCCCTTGTCGGAGATTGCCTGCACAAAGGATTCCCGCTCCTTGCCTTTGCTTTTGATTTGCAGCTGCAACCAGGAACGCCATTCTTCCCGTTTGGCGGCCCGGGAATCCTCCGGAGGTAAAGGCGGACTGCTCTCGAGCTGCACCCGTACCTGCTGGATTTCGTGGGTCAGCCGGTCATACTGCTCCTGAAAGAAGGCCAGATCGCGGATGGCCTGGTAGCTGATGCTGAGAGGGGAAGTCTCCATGGCGCCCACCTGTTGAAAGTTTGCTGAACAAAGTCGATCGGTCATCATTTCTGTTTTCTTGAGACCAACTCTAGGAGAAGACAGTAAAAAATGCAACCGGTGTCTAAGGGGTGCCATGGGTGCAGGCACGGTTTCCGGCCAAACGGCTATTCCACCCGTCTGCAGGTATGCTCCACTTCCTGCCATTTTTGGGTCAGCCGTTGCTCGGAAACCGGTTGGGCCGTGCCCAGCTCCGGGGCGAAAACAGAGACACGGAACTCTTCCAGCAGTTCCAGGTATTCCTGCTGGCAGGTCCGGCAAGGCGGGGTGGGATTGGTGAAATGGGCCATCTGCTGCAAGCGGGCCAACGGTTTGACCAGCCGTTCCGCTTTTTTGTCGTCTTTGAGCGGTGCGTGTTCGGCGCGTTCGATCCGCAGGGCCAGGGCTTGCAGATAGCGGGGCTTATGGGTGAGTTCTCCGGGCCGAAAACTGTGGAGAAACTGTACCGGCACGATTTGCTCCAGACAATTGAGGTATTCCCGGTAACGGTTCTCCTGGAAACTTCGGTTGGCCTTGGCCCGGTTCTTCCAGTCGATGATTTTGTTGTGGACGGCCCGACGCTGCTGCAGGGTTTGGTGCGCCTGGTCAAGCAGGCCGGTGGCGGTTCGCAACAGTCCCTGGTTGCCGACCCTGGCGACGTTTTCCCGATATTCGGTGCAACTCGGCAAGTGGTCGATGGTTCCAAAAACACCATCGAGGAGAAAGGCCTGGAGGTCGGTGCGCAGGACAGCGGCCGAAGCCCTCGCCCCGAGGCTGAGCCAGGAGGCCGAGTGGCTGGTGAGCGAGTTTTTGCACAGCTTGCGTAGGCTGCTCATCTCCTTGGAGAATTCCAGTGCATAGAGAAACTGCAGGCCAAGGCGGATGGAGTTGAGACTCTGCTGTTCATCTTCCACATAGGACAGAATAACGGCATGGTGCAGTTCATCGATTTCCAGTGCCGGGAAATAGAGGCCGATCACCCGGCCTTGCGCATCTGTCAGCGGTATCCTGGTGTCGATGGCGTCCAGGTCGTGGGCGGTGATTTCCCGTTTCGGCGGCAGTGCGGTGGCGGCAGGCGTCGGGGAAGTCTGGCCGATCCGTTGTTGGGCCTGGCCGAGTTCGTCAAAGCAACGGGTTTCGGCAAGCACCTTGCCCTCTTCGTCCACAAGCATGAACCGCATCCGCAGATGGGGCGGCAGGGTATCGACCTGCCAATCGCCACGCTCCACCCGCACCTGGTAGGTCCGCAGCAGCACCCGTTCCAATTCCTGGTAGAGCGAGCCGCTATAGAGATTGATACTGTCCATGATCCGGTCAACCGCATCGGGCAGGGGCACAAGGCGGCGACGCAGTTGCTTGGGCAGCCGCCTGCAGAGCAGCAGCAGTTTGTCCGGCAGCAACCCCGGTACCAGCCATTCGAAGACTTGGGGATTGAGATGCCCCAAAAGGGGAGCGGGGATGCGGACCGTGACTCCGTCGGCGGGATCACCGGGCGCGAAGAGATAGCTCAACTCAAGCTCGAACTCGCCGCAATGGATTGAGGTGGGAAAACGGTACAACTCCTCGGCATCGGGCACGGCCAGGCAGATGTCTTCCTCGCTCATGTAGAGGAACCGGTCGTTTTTCCTGGTGCGCAAAAACCGGTTCAGGGTGAACCGGTCATAGACCTTGCCCAACCTGGCATCATAAAATCCGTAAAGGACCTCCTCGTCGACCAGGATATCGCGGCGGCGGAACCGTTCCTCCATCTCCTGGAAGTTTTCCACCAGGGCCTGGTTGTGTTCCAAGAAGGCATATTGCCCTCCCAGTTGATTTTCGATCAGGGCCTGGCGGATGAAGAGCTCCCGGGCCTCGGCTCCGGTTTTGTCGTTGATCCGGCCGTATTC
>JBFWIP010000227.1:0-3581 GCA_050255935.1 Desulfobulbus sp. | reverse complement strand
AGATACACCACCCGCAGGTTTCCCTCTCTCCGGGGAATATCCGCATCCAGCTTGGCAACTACGCCGCGCACCTGCTCCACCGATGACTTGGAGGCAAACACTATCAGGGTATTGGTCCGTTCAAAGGGTATGATCTTGACGACCTCAGGGCGGACGCCGCGTTGCGTCGTCCTGGTGACGAACAACTGGTTGACCGCCTTGGCCACGTTTTCCGCCGAGGCATGATACAGGGGAATGATGACCATTTCCTCGTTGTCCGGCGGTACATCCACGGCCTTGATGATATCCATCAAGCGGGTGATGTTGGAGGCGTAATCGGTAAGGATGATCATGCCGGATTTGACATGGGAGATGAGCACGCTGGTCTTCGACATGAGCGGCGTCAGCATCCCTTTTATCTCATCGGCATTGGCATATTTGAGGGAAATGATCTGGGTGACCACCTTGTCCTCTCCCAGGGGGACATCTCCCTCTCTCAGGGTCTCGATGCTTTTGGAGCGGGCCTGCACCGAGGGCACAATCTTGATCACGGAACCACTGGGTACGGCCGCATACCCATGGACTTCGAGGACGGACTCAAACACCCGGTAGGCGTCCTCGGCGGATACCTTGGTCGGCGAAATAACCGTCACCTTGCCCTGAACCTGACGATCAACGATAAAGTTTTTCTGGGTCAGCTCGCTGATATATTTAATAAAAAGATTGATGTCGACATCATTGAAATCGATAGTGACATAGCGTTGCGCGCCCGTGGTCGGCTGCGTTATTTTCGGATTGGCCGCACCGCAGGGGGCCAGTCCCATTGTCCAGACCACCATGCAGCACAAGAGTATTCTGCCGACAATCCCACATTTCTTCATACGCACTCTCGTCATGATCAGGCAGGTTTCCCCGCATCCTTCTCTTCTGTTTTTACCAGTGTGCCCAAAACCGCGAAACCGGCGTTCCACGCTTCGCAACGTACTGTTTTTACGACGTGCTACTTCTCGAATTTTGATTTTTCACGAGGAAATCAATTTTCAGGCGCCTCCGCGGCCTGTTCCGTTTCCTGCTCCGGCGGGTTGGCCTCGGATTGCGGAGGACCCGGGACAGCCTGGTTGGCATCGGATTGCACTGCTTCTTCCGGGGCAATATCCGTTTCCCGGGGGGCCGCCGTGACCGGTGGCGGAGGGGCGGCGGAACTGCGGAAACTGATCCGACGCCGGGGCACAGCCCTCGGGATCGGCTGCATCGCCTTCTCCTCCGGTTCATTGATGGCCACCGGCAACCGTTGGCCCACATTGCGATTCACCGGACCGCCCCCCTCTTCCCTGTCTTTGATGACCAGCACCTCATCGCGGCCATTGACCAGCAGCACCACCTTGCCCCGGGTGATCCGCTGAACAATCGCCCCCTGGATTTCGCTGCCGACCCGGTACAGATCCTCCAACTTGGTCTTATCGTCGCGAATAATGGCCCGGGCGTCTTCCCGGCCGCCGGTCACCGTCCCCAGCAAGGACAGACTGAGTTGGGTTTGGGCGAGATGTTCGATATCGGATTCCGGTTGTTCGCTGTCCGCGGCAGTACCGCCAGCCCTGGTTGCCTGGAAAATATTTCGACTCAAAATGATCGGGATCTCGTCACCCGGTGCCGTATGGGGGGCAGCGTCCCGAACCGCTTCCGCCGGGACATCCTGCTGCACGACCTTGGCGGGGGGCGCCTGTTCCTGAAGACGCTTCTCCACCCCTCCATACCACAGACGGACACCGGCAAAAACAAGGATGGTTATGACGATTAAACGAATTACGATGGAAAGCACAACGTTATCGCATCTCCTTTTCCAAGGCATTCATCTGCATGGCCAGATGCTCAAAATGAATTCCGGGGTGCAGCAATGTCCCGGAAAGACTGAAGGGCAACGGCTGTTCCTGCAACTCGATCCGAACCGACTGTAGAGCAACCGTATTCTCAATGCCCTCGAAAAAAGCCGGTTGCGGATGGAAACCGCCCCTGAGCTTGAGTCGCGATTGGATGGGATCGGCTTCCAACAGAACCGTTCCGTTGAACCATCCGTTCCCCAGGGGCGACACTATTTTTCCTTCGGCAATGGTCATCTCCCGTCCTGCCCCCCGCAACAGCATGCTCACCAGGGAAAACGGCAATGCTGTCTGTTGCAGTACCGGGCGAACAAGGGCCAGGCGTCCTTGTTCGAGTTTGCACTGCACCTTCCATTGACAGGGGGTCCCCGCGCCGGGGCAGCCCCTGGCTTCATAAGCGGCCGAAATCGTTCCCTGGAGATTTCGGCCCAGCCGTTTGGCCAGCAAGGGGATGGACGCCACCTGCACGGACCGGGCCGTCCCGTGCAGCGTATAGCCCTGCTTCTGCGCCTGGCGCCCCAGCCTGCCGTCAATCACACCTGAGGCGATCTGCAGACGATAACTGGCCCATAAGGCCTGTTCCCTGAACGAGGTGCGCCAAGCGGGCCGAATATCAAGCCGATCGATCAACAGGGAGGGCGTTTTGGAATCCGGCTCCATGTATCCGGCAACGTTTTCCACCCGCAGAATGAGCGGCAGTCGCCATTTCACGCTGCCGATGCGCCATTCGACACCCGGAACCAGTCCACCCAAGGAGCGGACCAACAACCGCTGCACGCTTTCGGCGGGGAACAACAGCCACAGTGTAATGGCTGCGGCGAACAGGGTATAGGCCAGATACCCCGCCCGGGTACCCCATCGCCCGCTCTCCTTCCGTGTTTTCTGCCGTCTCTCAGCGTTTATCCGCATCGGCAGACCGCTCTACACTCACCATCACCAGGGTGGCATCCAGGGAACCTTCTTCCTTGGTATTTTCCTGAATGGTCATTTTTGCAATCCCGACCAGGTTTTGCGGCGATTCCGATTTCTCCACGAATCTGAGCATTTGCTCCAGGCTCACCCCCTGCAGCTTCATCTCCACCCGACTCTGCGACAGGGTGGATCCTTCCGGGGACTCAGAGGGTTTCATGTAGGCGATATGTTCCTTGACCATACTCTCGTCGGCGTTCTCCTCGAGAAAGGCAAAAAGGCTGAACCCTTGCTCGCGTTGATCAAGAAGATCCGACATGGAGCCTGACTGACGATTGAGCCGTTGAAGCTGCTGTTTGAGGAGCTGCATCTCCGCGAGCGCCTTTTCCTTTCCGGCCAAGCGTTTCTGGAGCCGGGCGCGCTGGTCCACCAGGGGATAGGCCACAAACTGCACCAGGACAAAAACCACCAGTGCAGCGCCGCCCATAATCACCATTTTTCTTTCACGGCCGCTCAGCTGCATCACATGCCCCCACCCTCAAGTTGCATCTGGAGTTCAAAACGGATGGAACCGTCTTTTTTCCCCTTGTCTGCGGTCGCCGAGACGATGCGCACCGCACCCAAACGTGGCGAACCGGCTAGAGCGGTCTTCATCAATTCCACGCCATTAAAGGAGTCAATATTCCCTTTCATGGCCACCCCTTCACGATCAAGGGACAGCCGTCCGACCTTCAGGTTAAGGGAAGCCGGAAGGCGGCGGGATATATCGGCCAGCAGGGGCAAGACCCATCTATCGGTGACGAAATACGGCAGCGG
>JBFWIP010000226.1:0-3591 GCA_050255935.1 Desulfobulbus sp. | reverse complement strand
CCCGGTTGGTCGGGTATTGCTCCACCAGGGAACTGTCGACCACCAGCAGCCCGTCGGGGTTGAGGTCACGGTAGTAGGCGTCGCAGGCGGCCTGGTTCATGGCCAGAAGCAGGTCAAGTCGGCGGGCTTTGGGATAGTCGATCGGCGTGTCGCTGATCACCACTTCGGCCTTGGACTTCCCTCCCCTGGCCTCCGGGCCGTAACTCTGGGTCTGGCAGACGTACTTGCCGTCATGGACGCCCACGGCCTCGGCAAAGATCACCGCCGCCGTGATCAACCCCTGGCCTCCGGAGCCGCTGAACCGCATCTCGTAGCGTTTCTTCTGCTGCTGTTTCATGATTGGCTTTACTCCTCCCGGGCCCGTTTGCGGATCTTGTCGTATTCTTCGGTGGAGATGGGCAGCTCCCGATCGGCGAGAACGCCGATGGTGATTTTCCCCTCCAGTTCCTCCTCCGTCAATTTGGCCGCCTGCTTGACGGTGACCGCATTGTCCCTGAACCCCTGCAGCATCTCCACCGCGCCGCCCAGGAAATTACGGCGGCCATACTGGACATGACAGTTGGAGATCACCTCCACCACGGCGAAACCGGGTTTGGCCATGGCCTGCTCGATCAGTTGATCGAGCAGTTGGGCATGGTAGACCGTTGATCGGGCCACAAACGAGGCCCCGGCGGTCACGGCCAATTCGGCGATGGAAAAGGCCTGTTCGATGTGGCCGTAGATCGAGGTGGTGGACCGGGCGCCAAAGGGCGTGGTGGGCGAATACTGCCCACCGGTCATGCCATAGATCGAGTTATTGATGATGATCGCGGTCAAATCCAGGTTGCGGCGGGCGGCATGGATGAAATGGTTGCCGCCGATGGCGGTGGCATCGCCATCCCCCATGATGGCTACCACCTGCAGTCCTGGATTGGCCAGCTTGACGCCGGTGGCGAAGGTCAGGGCCCGGCCATGAGTGGAATGGAGGGTGTTGAAGTCGAGATAGGTCGGCATGCGTCCGGAACAGCCGATGCCCGAGGCGAGCACAACCTGGTCCTTGTCGAGTTCCATGCGGTAAATGGCCCGCAGGAGTGCGGCCATGACAATGCCGTTCCCACAGCCGGGGCACCAGACATGGGGAAATTTCTTGTTATGACGCAGGTATTCGTGGCGGATCGCCTGTGCTGAAACCGTCATATCCCCTCCTCCTTACAGTTTGATCAACTGGTTGTACAGTTCATCCGGGGTGATGAACTGGCCGTCGATCCGGTTATGCTTGACCACGGTGCAGAAGCCCTGGTTCACTCGTTGTACCTCGCGGCTGATTTGACCGGCATTCATCTCCGGGACCAACACCGCCCGGCATTGCTTGAGCATCGGGGTAACATGGCTGCGGGGAAAGGGATACAGGGTGATCAGTTGCAACAATCCCGCCCTGAGGCCCTGCTGGCGGGCCTCGTCCACGGCGCGCATGGCGGAGCGGGCTACGGATCCATAGGCAAGGATACACACTTCGGCATCTTCGAGTCGATGGGAGCGGGTCATCATGATCTCGGGGAAACCACGGGTGATCTTTTGGGTGAGCCGTTGTTGAAAACTGACGATCTCGTTGGGCCGTTCCGTGGGAAAACCGAGATCGTCATGCACCAGGCCGGTGACGTGATGGCGGTAGCCGTCACCAAAGGCTGCCATGGCCGGGACGCCGCGGTTGTCGCCCTCGTAGGGTTTATACCAGTCCGGGGGGACACTGGGACGCAGACGATTGATAATACGGATCTCAGCCGGTTCCGGCAGTTGCACGCACTCGCGGGTATGGGCCACGACCTCGTCGGAAAGGATGATCACCGGCGCCCGGAACTGCTCGCTCAGATTAAAGGCCTTGATGGTGAGGGTGAAGGAATCGCTGACACTGGAAACCGCGAGAACAATGATCGGATGGTCACCATGGGTTCCCCATCGGGCCATCTGGACATCTCCCTGGGCCGGACAGGTGGGCAGGCCGGTGGAAGGGCCGCCGCGCATGACGTTGACCACCACGCAGGGGACCTCCGCGCAGCAGGCATAGCCAAGGTTTTCCTGCATCAGCGAAAAGCCGGGGCCCGAGGTGGCGGTCATGGACTTGACCCCGGCAAGCGAGGCGCCGATAATCGCCCCCATGCTGGCGATCTCGTCTTCCATCTGGGTGAAGGTCCCCCCCACCTTGGGCAGGAGCGCGGCCAGTTGTTCCGATATCTCCGAGGCCGGGGTAATGGGGTACCCGGCAAAAAAACGGCATCCCGCAGCCACGGCACCATGGGCCACGGCCTCATTCCCCTGCAGGAGCTGGCGTTTACTTTTTTCAGACATCGTCCTTCCTCCGTTTCGGGCCACGTTCACTCACGGTAATGGCAAAGTCCGGACAGTGCATCTCGCAAAATCGGCAGCCAATGCATTTATCCGGCTCTCCAACCAATGGTTTTCCGTTGCGGTCGGCGAGAATGATTTTTTTGGGGCAAAAAGCAATGCAGATGCCGCAGGCCTTGCACCAGTCGTGATAAAAGGCCACGTCAAAGTGCTTTTTTACAGGCGGCGTTGTTTCGGTATCGGGCGGCTGAATGACGGATGATTGTTTCTTGTCTTGGGGGGACATACAAACTCCCTTGAAGTGAGGACGGGACGGGTATGCGTGAGAGCGAGCGGCCATCAGGTGGATTGAGGGCCCGTTTCAGTACGAGGCAGCATTTTGCCATATTATTCCAGGGATATCCCTGGATGCAAACAGAAAAAGCGGATCGGATCGGCATCACGCTTCCCCGCAGCATGCCTGCCATGATCAAAAGCAACTCAGAGCAGCGCTTCCCTTTCCTCTTCAAAATCGGCATATTCCAAGGCAAAATTATTGCCTCCTCCGCACCAAATGCACACCAAAAGACCGAAAGACGGAAATGCGATCTGAGGGTCGCTGAAAACAACAATAGCCGATTCCGCTTGTCATTTGCCCCGCTCCAACATTGCTTTAACTCGTGAATATGCCCTGATATTCACAAATTGAATCGCCTTGTATCCGGGCCGGAATCCGGCGTATTGTCACAATACTTATTTTCTTCTCCGAATCTGAATCCCCAAAAGCGTATTAAATTTTTATGTCTTCATTATATAATATTTCAGAGACAGAATAGTCTCAAATGACAGACAAGGAGATACCCCGTGCCCAAAAACAAGGTGCCGTTGGGTAATTATTCAATTTTTCGTTCTTATTTTAAAATATTACTCTGGAGAAGATTCCCGAAATCGATTATTTTTACTTACAGTGGCGTCGGAAAAGATACCTGCGTTCCATGTGGACGAAGAAAATGTCCGGCTGGTATCTTTTGTGGCTATTGAGCCCTCAATGCTTCGTATAATGGCGAGTAATGCTGATTGAATCAGCATGAATAAATAGAAAAAAATTCATCAAGGACTTTACTTATATGAAACATTCAATACTTTTTGTTGACGATGAGCCCAATATTCTTTCTGCTTTAAAAAGAATGTTTAGATCATATCGGAAAGAAAAGGATCTATACTTTGTTGAAAGCGGAAAAGAAGCTCTTGATTTAATGCAAAAAGAAAATATTGATGTTATTGTTTCCG
>JBFWIP010000225.1:0-3648 GCA_050255935.1 Desulfobulbus sp. | reverse complement strand
CCATCAATTTGAATTTTTAACCCTTTACGTAAATCAGAAGCTGTATACATAGACGTATCCTTAACTCATTATTTATCGGTTCATTTAAAGGGCGAATATGTTACGTGAAGTTCCTTTATTTTTCAACTGCTTCCTGCACAGTTTATCACTTTCTCCGTATAACTCAGCCTCAGCACTTGTTTTCCCAACCTATTTTTTTTACACTGTCCCATTCATCATTGTTCAAAACACCCATTTCCCATGATCATCAAAGCAGGCATTCTTTCCGACACCCACCTCGTTCGTCCGGACAGCCGGTTTAAAAAACAAGTCCGCCACTGTTTTCAAGGCTGCGATTTGATCATCCATGCCGGCGACATGACCAACCCTTCGATCCTCGATGCTTTTATGGGGCTGCGGGTTGTCGCCGTTCACGGCAACATGTGCGGCGAACCGGTTCGCAAACTCTATCCGGACAGGCAACACTTTACACTGGGCCAGTTCAACATCGGCCTTACCCACGGTGCCGGACTTGGCCTTGATATAGAGGATGCTCTTTTTGGCCTCTTCCCCGAAGCCGACTGCATCATCTACGGGCACACGCATCGTCCCAGTCTCCAGCGGTATGGCAAGCTCCTCATGCTGAACCCGGGGAGCTTCCAGGCGACCGGCCGTTACGGTGGCCCCGGTACCTATGCCATCCTTGAGGCAGGCGAACATCTGCACGCCTCCATTCACGAAATCCCGCCACTCCCATGAAAACCCTCTGGACACCCTGGCGCATGGAGCATGTTTGCGGAACGGCACCGCACTCAACGGGTTGCCTGTTCGAGCCACCGGGAGAGGCCACCTTTGACAAAGAGCATCTCCTGCTGTTTCGCGACGACCTGGCCGTTATCCTGCTCAACCGCTTCCCTTACGCCAACGGACACCTGCTGCTCGCACCCCGCCGCCATGTTGCGGACCTCACCGATCTTCGGGAAGTTGAACAACTTCGGTTGATGGAATTGCTCTCCAGCAGTTGCACCATCATCCGCCGCCACCTGCATCCCCATGGAATCAACATCGGTTTGAACCTGGGGAAAGTTGCCGGTGCGGGGATTGCCGATCATCTCCACTTCCATCTTGTTCCCCGCTGGGAGGATGATCATAACTTCATCACCGTATGCGCCGAAATCCGGACCATTCCCCAGCATATCGAGACAACCTTCGATCTGCTGCTTGCCGACTTCCAACAACTCCTTGCCCAACCATCCCCATGAGTGCACCCAAAATCACTCCCATGCTCCAGCAATACCTGGAGATCAAGGAACAGTATCCCGGCACCATTCTCTTTTACCGGATGGGAGATTTCTACGAGATGTTTTTTGAGGATGCCGAGGTGGCCTCCAAGGTCCTGGGCATCACCCTTACCTCTCGCAGTCACAAGGACGATGCCAACAAGATACCGATGTGCGGCGTTCCCTTCCATGCCGTCACCGGTTATCTGGGAAAAATGGTCAAAGCCGGGTTCAGGGTTGCCATCTGCGAGCAGGTCGAGGACCCCAAGGCGGCCAAAGGCATTGTCAAACGCGAAGTCATCCGGGTGGTTACGCCAGGCGTCACCACCGAGGACCAACTGCTTGACGCCAAGGCCGATTGCTATGTCAGCGCCCTGGTCATCCGCAAAAAATCAGCCAAGGAGCTTTTAGCCGGCCTGGCCTTTGTCGATGTATCCACCGGCCGCTTTCAGCTCACCGAACTTAGCTCCCCGCACGACAATCCCGCCGTCCTCATCGACATCTTTACCCGGCTACGACCGGCGGAACTGATCCTTCCGCAGGAGGAATTGGATGAGCTTGGCCCCCTGACGGAACAATTGACCGCTGAACTCGGACAACTTTGCCTGACCCCCCGGCCGGATGTTCATTTTGAGAATGAAGCCGCGATCACCACCCTGACCGAGCATTTTCACACCACCAACCTCGCCGGTTTTGGTTGCGATCAGTTCACCTCGGCCATCAATGCCGCCGGAGCCCTCCTGCAATACCTCCAGGAAACCCAAAAATCAGACCTGGCCCATATCAAGCAGCTCTCCCCGTTTCATCAAAGCGGTTACCTCATCATCGATGATGCATCCCGCCGTAATCTTGAACTGACCGAAACCCTGGTGGGAGGGCAGCGCCAAGGGTCCCTGCTGGCGGCCCTCGATCTGACCGAGACTCCAATGGGCGCCCGGCTGCTGCGCCGCTGGCTGCTTTTCCCGCTCCAGGACCGCACACAGATTCAGGCGCGCCTTGACAGCGTGGAGGAATTGATCCAAAAGGCCGAGGTCCGTAAAAACCTGCAGGCCCTGCTGGCCGGCATTTACGATCTTGAACGTCTCTGCAGCCGTCTGGTTCTCGGCCATGGCAACGCCCGCGACATGAGTGCCATCAAGACCTCATTGGCCCAACTCCCCAAGCTGCATCAACTTTTGGGGGAGTGTGTTTCTCCGCTTCTTCGGGAGCTGTGCGATTCCCTTGATATCCTCGACGATCTCCATGCCTTGATCGATGCAGCCATTCGTGACGATGCCCCGATCAGTCTTCGCGAGGGGAATCTGATTCGCGAGGGCTATAATGCCGAGTTGGATCACCTGCTGTTGCTCCTTCGCGACGGCAAAAAAATGATTCTGGCGCTGGAAAGCGGTGAACGCGAGCGTTCCGGTCTGAGCAAACTTAAAGTCGGATACAACAGGGTCTTTGGCTATTATTTTGAAGTCAGCCGCAGTCAGGCGGAGGAGTTGCCCGATTATTTCATTCGCAAACAAACCCTGGTCAATGCCGAGCGCTTCATTACGCCGGAACTCAAAGAGCTGGAAAATTCCATTGTCACCGCTCAGGATCGGCGATTGGAGTTGGAATACACTCTTTTTGCCGAGGTTCGCGAACAATTGAGCCGGCAGGATCAGCGGCTCCTCCATACGGCGGAAATATTGGCCCAACTTGATGTGCTGACCAGTTTTGCCGAACTGGCGGTAAAATTCCACTATTGTCGTCCCGCGATCAATGAAGATCGGAATGTAACGATTAGCGAAGGACGGCATCCGGTCATCGAACGGGGTCTCCCCCCCGGCCGATTTGTTCCCAACGACGTCCATCTGAACCAGGAACAGCAGGAGGTCCTGATCATAACCGGGCCGAATATGGCCGGTAAGTCGACGGTGCTCCGCCAGACGGCACTGATCGTGCTGATGGCCCATATCGGTTCCTTCGTCCCGGCCGACTCGGCGGACCTTTGCCTGGTGGACCGCATCTTCACCCGCGTCGGCGCCATGGATGATCTCCGGCGAGGGCAGTCGACCTTTATGGTGGAGATGAACGAAACCGCCAACATCTTGAACAATGCCACCATTGACAGCCTGGTTATCCTGGATGAGATTGGTCGTGGGACCTCCACCTACGACGGGCTTGCCATTGCCTGGGCAGTGGCCGAGGAATTGGCCCAAAAAGACGGCCTTGGCGTGAAAACACTCTTTGCCACCCACTACCACGAGTTGACCGATTTGAGCGCCACCAGCGACAAGATTAAAAATTTTTCGATAGCGGTCAAGGAATGGAACGATTCGATTATTTTTCTGCATAAATTGGTGCAAGGTGCCACCAACCGAAGTTACGGAATCCAGGTCGCTTCCCTGGCAGGTGTTCC
>JBFWIP010000224.1:0-3662 GCA_050255935.1 Desulfobulbus sp. | reverse complement strand
CCGGCACCATGGCCGCAGTCAACTACTTCAAGAAAATGGGCACCACCCCGGTTATCTCCGTTGACGGCTCCAAGAGCATCAAGGAAGTGACCGAGGAGATCATGAGCAAACTGCCGTAAGTTTTTTTACGACAGAGCGATGGAATAAAAACGTTCCTGTGCCCGTTGCGCAGGAACGTTTTTTTTATTGGACAGCCTCAGCTTTTCTTTTATGGTGGGCGCCATGAAAACACTGATTTCAACCAACCTGATGCAATCCATCGTGGCCAAGGAGGCCTTTGTCAAAGAAGCGGCCGACGACATTCTCCGCCTGGCCGACTGGATCCGGCAATCGCTTGAGCAGGGAGGCAAACTCCTTCTCTTCGGCAATGGCGGCAGTGCCGCCGATGCCCAGCATCTGGCCGCGGAATTCGTCAACCGCTTCCTGATCAACCGCCGGCCGCTGGCAGCCCTGGCCCTGACCACCGACACCTCGGTGCTGACCTCGATCGCCAACGATTTCTCCTATGACCAGGTTTTCGCCAAACAGGTGCAGGCACTGGGCAAACCGGAAGACCTGGCCCTGGGCATCTCGACCTCGGGCAATTCGGTCAACGTGATCAAGGGGATCGAGGCCGCCCGGGAGATCGGCATGAAAACCGCGGCGCTGACCGGTGGCACCACCCGGCCGGGCGGAGACCTGGCCCGGATCTGCGACCTGGTTCTCAACGTTCCCTCGGACGCCACCCCCCATATTCAGGAAACCCACCTCTGGGTGGAACATCTGCTCTGTGAAATCGTCGAAAAACAGATGTTTGCCAACGGTTAAACTTCCCCTTCCCCCCTTTTTCAAGATGCCATGACCGCCTATCCGCCCACGCCCCTTGATTTCAGCGGGCTGCATACCTATTCCCTGCATGGCCGGCACTCGAAGGTGAGTGTGGCCGATTTTGCCGCACCGCTTAAGCCCGGCATGACGGTCCGCCAATTGCTGGCGGCGCTGCCGACCCAACTTGCCGGCGGCGATTTTCCCGAGCTGGTCAAACGCATCGGCGAGGCGTTTGCCAACAAACGGCCGATCATCCTCGGCATGGGGGCGCATGTGATCAAGGTGGGCCTCAACCCCATCCTGATCGACCTGATGCGCCGGGGCATCATCACCGCCGTGGCCCTGAACGGGGCAGGGATCATCCATGACAGCGAAATCGCCATGGTCGGACGGACTTCCGAAGAAGTGGCCGATGTCCTTGGCGCCGGCGCCTTCGGGGCAGCCAAAGAAACCGGGGAAAACCTGAACCAGGCGATTATCGAGGGAGCACGGAAGGGCATCGGTATCGGCCAGGCGGTCGGCGAGATGCTGCTTGAGCGGCAGTTCCCCCACAATAATCAGAGCTTGCTCGCCATGGCGGCCACCCTGCAGGTGCCGGTCACCGTGCATGTCGCCATGGGGACCGACATCATCCATATCCATCCCAGCGCGGACGGTGCGGCCATCGGCAAGGCCGGCCACCACGATTTCCGGGTGTTCTGCAACCTGGTCAGCGGGCTCGAGGGCGGGGTATATCTCAATGTCGGCTCCGCGGTACTGTTGCCGGAAGTCTTTCTCAAGGCCCTGACCGTGGTGCGCAACCTCGGCCACCAGGTCAAGCGGTTCACCACGGCCAACTTCGATTTCATCCGCCACTACCGTCCGGCCACCAATGTGGTGCACCGACCGACCCTGGAGGGCGGCAAGGGGTTCAACTTCACCGGCCACCACGAACTCATGCTGCCGCTGCTGGCGGCCGCGATCCTGGATGAAATTGACAAATAACGGCGAAAAAAGTATATGCCCCTACCATTGACGATTGACGGAATGCTTTTTTTACCATGGGACAGGGCATGAGAACAACCTTACGCATCGGAACGCGGGCCAGCCTGCTGGCCGTTACCCAATCGACCTGGGTCAAGACCCAGATTGAGCAGGCCCATCCGCAAACGCGGGTGGAGTTGGTCAAAATCACCACCAAGGGCGACAAGATTCTGGATGTCCCCCTGGCCAAGGTGGGCGGCAAGGGGCTCTTTGTCAAGGAGATCGAGGATGCCCTCCTCGCAGGCGAGGTGGACTTGGCGGTCCATTCAATGAAGGATGTGCCCACCGAACTGCCGGAAGGCTTGCACATCGGCATTATCCCGATCCGGGAGACGCCCTACGATGCCTTCCTCTCCAATCGATTCAACGCCATTGCCGGCCTGCCCGGCGGGGCAACCATCGGCACGTCCAGCCTCCGTCGCAAATCGCAGCTGGCGGCCATGCGACCCGATCTGAACATCGTTGATCTGCGGGGCAATATCGACACCCGCCTGCGCAAACTGGATGAGGGCCAATACGATGCCATCATCCTGGCCGGTGCGGGCCTTCACCGCTTGGGTCTTGCCGGACGGATCACCACCCTCCTTCCGGTCCACCAGATGCTGCCCGCCATCAGCCAGGGAGCCCTGGGTATTGAATTGCGGCAAAGCGATACCGAGCTGTTCGAGGGGCTGCAATTTCTCCACCACCGGGAAACGGCGGTAGCCGTGGCCGCGGAACGGGCCTTTCTCCTCCAGTTGGAGGGCGGCTGCCAGGTGCCCATAGGCGCCCATGCTACCCTTGATGGTTCCACGGTCAACCTGACCGGCCTTATTGCCGAGGTCGACGGCAGCCGTATCATCAAGGACAGTCTCAGCGGCCCTGCGGACCATGCGGCCAAGCTGGGGCACACCCTGGCAATGCAACTGCTTGACCGGGGCGGCAGGGCCATCCTCGATGCGGTTTACACCAATAACGCCTGATCGCTAACCAACAACCCTTTCGCGAGAAGAGATACGCTGTGACAACACCTCCATCCTCCTCCCCTTCCAGCTACGGTAAAGTCTATCTGGTTGGTGCCGGTCCCGGTGATCCCGGCCTGATTACCCTGCGCGGCAAGTACCTTCTCGAACATGCCGAGGTGGTGGTTTACGATTATCTGGCCAATCCCAAGCTGCTCAGCTATGTCCCCAAAAATGCCAAGCTAATCTATGCAGGGAAGAAAGGCGGCGGGTTGCATGCCTTCACCCAAAAAGGGATCAACCAATTGCTGGTGGACCACGCCAAGGAAGGCAACATGGTGGTTCGCCTGAAAGGCGGCGATCCCTTTATCTTCGGACGCGGCGCCGAGGAGATCGAGGAGTTGGTGCACGAAGGCATTGACTTTGAGGTGGTGCCGGGCGTCACCTCGGCCACGGCGGCGGCCACCTATGCAGGCATCCCCATCACCCACCGCGAGTACACCGCCTCGGTTGCCTTTGTGACCGGCCATGAGGACCCGACCAAGAAATTCTCCAACATCTCCTGGGAGAAACTGGCCACCGGCGCGGGAACCATTGTGATCTACATGGGGATCAAGACCCTGCCGAGCATTACCCAAAAACTCATGGATTACGGCCGTTCCCCGGACACGCCGGTTGCGGTGGTGCGGTGGGCCTCCACCCCGCAGCAGCATTCCGTGGTCGGCACCCTGTCCACCATCTGCGAAGTGGTCCGGAGGGCGGAGATCAAGCCACCGGCACTGGTCATTGTCGGCGAGGTGGTCAAACTGCGCAGCACCATTGACTGGTTCGAGCGACGGCCGCTCTTCGGCAGACGGGCGGTGGTCACCCGTACCCGGGAACAGGCCAGCG
>JBFWIP010000223.1:0-3679 GCA_050255935.1 Desulfobulbus sp. | reverse complement strand
TATTGGTAGAGGCGAGGGGAGCCGCAACCTCTATCAATTTCTCACCCAGCATGTGCATGAGTTTGATGACCTCGAGGTTCTCACCTTTCATTACCTGCAACCGGATGTGGATTGGCACAACAAGGTGTTTTTTGCCCTTGAGGCCATGGCAAGGCGTCCGATGTTGATTGCCGATGCCGGATTCATGTATGCGGCCAAGATGAGCGGCCAGGCGGGCGGCTATGATTTTTTTACGCCGGATGCCGGCGAGCTGGCGTTTTTAGCCGATGAAATGGCCCCTCATCCTTTCTATACGCGAGGCTTCATCTTCCATCAAAAGGACAAGGTCGAGGACCTCATTCACCAAGCCTATCGTCACGACAATGCCGCGACCCACCTGCTGGTCAAGGGAAGTACGGATTATATCGTCCATAACGACCAAGTGGTTGCCAAGGTGGAGAGCCCTTCCTTTCCCGCAATGGAAGCCATTGGGGGGACGGGCGACACGCTTACCGGATTGTTGACCGCTTTGTGCGGTTCAGGTTTCGCCCCCCTTGAAGCCGCTGTTACTGCTGCCCGGGCCAACCGCCTCTGTGGCTTTTTTTCCCATCCAACCCCGGCGACGCAAGTTTGCGAGCTGGTCCAGGTCATCCCCCAGGCCTTGGCCAAGGTGCCGCGCGGCTAAACGGGATTTTTTCGTTATTTCCTTTCCCTTTTCCCTGGCCATATCGGCCCGTGCCGAGGTCTGAAAACCCGCTGACATGACGCGGGAGCACAGTCCCTCCTTTCCTGCACATGCTTTCCCGGAGTTGATGGAACCTCCTGGATGTTTTCGCTATATGATTGCCACCAAAGCTCAGCTTGAACGAGGATATCTCTCCCGCTGGTCGAGATGACATCCGAATGGGGCAGCACACCCTCGGTGGAGCCGCAACATCGATGTCATCCCGAACGAAGATACAATGTGAGGGATCTCACGAATCAAATCTTCAGCTGAAGTTCAATGGTAATCACATTACGCTATGTTCCGGATCACCCGACCACGACAGGACGGTGGTGTTCGGGGCGGTCCCGTCTATTCTCCGGGCTGGTCCATTTGCGGGCGGTGGATGCCGATCAGTTTGTACACGCTGCCGATCACCAGGTCCATCACGTACCAGGTGACGAGAAAGGCCAGGCATTCGAGGGTAAAGCTGTGAAATTTATAGAACAGTTCGGCGATGAGGATGGAGAGGGTGAGCGCCGGAACCTGCTCGATGAAGAATTCACGAAGGGTCATGGATTTCAGGAATTTATGCATGGTTGTGTCCTCCGGGCCGCGATTGGCCCGCTGGGGTTGGTTGCGTTTACAGATCGAAAAGGTACCTGATCGCCGTGTTCAGGTCCCTGTTGGTCGGGCGCAGGGGCGGCTCGCCGTCCAGGCGCAGGGCCGGGATGTCGGCCATGGCATCGGTTGCCTCGCTGTCCTGGGCCGTGTCGACCGCCATCTTCTTCCAAGCGGTAAAGGTTGGAATCCAGCCCAACCCGGTGGCGATCTGGGCGCCGTCGGGCCGGACCGGTTGCCCGTCGGCGGCGGGGCCGGGTGGTGGAACCGGGGCGCCGTCCCTATCTTCAGGGCTTGCACCCGCGCCGAACAGGGTCTGCCATTCGGCGATGTGCCGTTCGCTCAGGTTCCAGCGGCGGAACACCTGGCGGACCGGATTGATGGTGCCGTCACCGCTCACCCCTTGGGCCTGGAGGGTGCCGCCGTTGAGCACCGGTGCGGCGGCCAGGGAGAGCAGGGCACCTAATTCAGCGGCCTTGTCGATGACCGTGCCGTTGAAGTCGTTGCCGGGCGCGGCCGGGAGCAGGCGCAGCCGTTCATCGGAGCTGCAGCGGCTGGCACCGGGAACGCCCAGTGCGGAAGCCAGGGCCGAGCGCGGCGCATGCCGGATCGGCGTGGGCTCGTCCGCATCCTCGCTGATGGGCAGGAATTCGGCCTGGTGGCTATCGTGCTCTTCATGGGTCGCGAAGCTGTCGCCCGGATCGCTGAACGCATCGGGAAAGGGCAGGGGCGGCAACAGCTCGCCGCTGTCCACGGTGGTCACGGTCAGCGCACCGACCAGGGCGGTGATTTGGCTGGCCAGGGTTTCCGCGGTGTCGCCGTCGTTCAGCACGATCGGGCCGTGGGTGGTGCCGCCGCTGTCCTTGAAGGTCAGGCTGTGGCCGTCGCTGTGAAAGGACCAGTTGGAGCCCTCGGGCGCGACCAGGGTCACCAGGGTCCTGGGGCCGGCCGGATAACGCTGGTGGTCCCGGTTGGGATCGCCTTCGTGCCACATGGTGCTGTCGGCAAAGACCCGGGCAAAGGTCTTGCCGGGGCGGTAGGGGGTGTCGCCGCCCAACCGTTCCAGACCGATGGAGCGCTGCCGGCGGTTGCGCAGCAGGGAGACCAGGTTGTCGGAGCGGGCCAGGCTCAGGGCGGTGAACACCCCGCCGGTGATGGCGCCCGCGGTCCACAGCGCCCAGAGGATCCAGAAGGCGATGTCGTTGCGCTTGATCTGCATCAGGCCGCAGAAAAGCAGGTTGGCCAGCATGCTCATGGCCGGTACGGTCTGGAGGAAGTTGAGGCGGGCATAGCCCGGTTCGTCCTTGGCCGCATGGACGATGCCCCGGATGAGGAACCAGATATCCCAGCTTGCGGAAAGCGCGAACACCGGCCAGCGCGCATAACCGGACAGCGGGGAAGAGGCCGCGTCCGAGACGATGGAAAAGGCGCCGGCGAGCATACGGGTGATGCCGGCGATCAGGGCCTGGGTGAAATGGCCGTTTTGGCGGGGAAAGAGGCTCCAAAGGTACATGGAGTAGGCAAAGGGCGCCAGCCCGGACATGAAACCGGTCAGGCTGAGGACCTCGTAATACCCCTTTTCATCGGGATCGCCATGCTCCTCGGTAAACAGTTTCCGGCCTTCCTTGAGCGCGAAGCGGGCAATCAGCAGGGCAATGGAGGGCATGAGAAAGATCGGACTGAGGATGAGCAGCCACCAGGCCCAATGGAGGTTGGGGCTCATGGTCCGGCGGAACAGCGCATAGCCGTCGCGCAGGTGCTCGGCCGTGGGGATCTCGGTGGTTTCCGGATCGGGTTGGTCGCCGAATTTCCTGCTGCGTGCCGAGGCGGGATCATAGATTTCCACCAGGGCCTGCTGGAATCCCTGGTACAGGGCCTCGGGCACTTCGTCGGCCTCGGGCCACCAGTTGCACCACTCTTGCTGTTCGGGCAGGGCATTCAATAACTGCCGACTCACGAAGGAGGTCGCGGCAACGTCATCTCCGGTGATCACGTCATGATCCCAATCCTGGGGCCCGTAATCCGCCTGCAGCCCGCGCAGCACCGGGTTGGTCACCACCTGGGCGGCCAGGCTGTGGAGCATGCCCAGGGTGAAGGCCCGGATCTTGTCCTTGTCGCCCTCCGGTGCGGCCGCCAGCGCGATCTCGGCCATGCGGGTGACGAACTCCGCCGACTTGACCGTCCGGTGGCTGAGGTCGATATCCACGGATCCCCGCTTGAGTACATTGCCGATCCAGCCCTGCTCCGGTGCCAGCCAGTCGACATAGTCGGGCAGGCTCCAGCCCATGCAGCCCATGAGGACGAACTTGGAGAAACGGCCGTCGCCCGGCAGAAAGTCATGGGCGGGAATATCCGCGTTTTGCCGGAGGATGGTCC
>JBFWIP010000222.1:0-3683 GCA_050255935.1 Desulfobulbus sp. | reverse complement strand
CACCGGGTACGTCAACGGCTGCCCTGTAGGGGATGGGACACGAGGGGCAAAAATCATCCACCGGAATTTCGGCCTGGAACAATTTAAACCCTTCGATCTCCTCGACCGGGCCACCGGTGATCGTTTTCCGGGGATAGCTCCAACTGAGGGTCGCCCCCTGGTCATCCAACTCCGCCCTGAGGTCGGTGACAGCTTGTGGAATCACGTATTGGGGAGGCACCGGGTCATCCTTGTAACCGCAACCAGCACAGGCAAGGGTAACCAACGTCACCGCCGCCAGCATCGCCTTTGCCAACCGTTCTCCCCTGTTCATGCCGCCATTCCCAGTTGTTGTTCCACCCGTCCGAGGGCTTCCTCGACCCGCGCACGGGCGGTCCCCCCCTCGGAAAGGCGGCTGTTGATCGATCCGTCCACGGACAGGACCTCAAAGATATCGGCCTCAATCAGCCCGGAAAACCGTTGCAGCTCCTCCAGTGTCAGGTCGACCAGTTCACAGTCCCGATCCTGGCAGAGGGCCACGATCCGGCCGACCACGCCATGGGCCTGACGGAAGGGCATGTTGCGCTTGACCAGGTAATCGGCCAGGTCGGTGGCGGTCATGAAGCCGCCGATGGTGGCCGCGCGCAACCGCTCCACATTGAATTCGGTGTTGTCGAGCAGCTCCGCCGTGATCGACAGGCTGGCCTTGACCGTGTCCAGGGCATCAAAGGCCTGTTCCTTATCTTCCTGCAGATCCCGGTTATAGGTCAGCGGCAGCCCCTTGACCGTCATCAACAGCGCCATCAGGGCGCCGGTCACCCTGCCGGTCTTGCCGCGCATCAACTCCGGAATGTCCGGATTTTTTTTCTGCGGCATGATCGAGGAGCCGGTGCAGTAGCGATCACCAATGCGCACAAACTCGAACTCCTTGGACGACCACAGGACCAGTTCCTCGGAAAGACGGCTGAGATGGATCTGGATCAGATTGAGGCAAAACAGTATTTCCAGGGCGAAATCGCGGTCACCGGTGGTATCCATCGAATTGGCGGTAATGGCGGCAAAACCCAACTCCTCGGCCACAAACCGGCGGTCGATCGGCAGGCCGGTCCCGGCCATGGCCGCGGCCCCGAGCGGCAGAATATTGATCCGCCGGCGGCAGTCGGCCAGACGTTCTCGATCCCTCTGGAACATCTCCACATAGGCCAGCAAATGGTGGGAAAGCAACACCGGCTGGGCTCGCTGCATATGGGTGTAGCCCGGCATGACCACCCCCAGGTATTTCCGGGCCATGCGGGCAAAGGCCTTCTGCACCTCGGCCAGGAGGGTATCCAGGCTATCGGCCTCGTCGCGGAGGTAGAGGCGGAAGTCGAGGTTGACCTGATCGTTGCGGCTGCGGGCGGTGTGCAGCTTGGCGCCCGCCGGCCCTATGCGGTCGGTCAGGGCCTTTTCGATATTCATGTGGATGTCTTCAAGCTCGGGCTTGAAGACAAACGCCCCCCGATCGATCTCGGCCTCGATCTCGATCAATCCCCGGACAATGGCCTCGCATTCCTCGGCGGTGATCAACCCCTGGCGGGCCAGCATCCGCGCATGCGCCTTGGAGCCCATGATATCGTGATGGTACAAACGGGCATCATACTGGATCGAAGCGCTGTAGGCCTCGACCGAGGCGGCGGTCGCCTCGGCGAAACGGCCGCCCCACATCTTGTCAGATTTCTGTTGACCGGCCACGCTTATTTGTTCCGTTGATAGGCCTGGATGCGCAGGCGCAGGGCGTTGAGCCGGATGAACCCGGTGGCATCGGCCTGATTGTAGACCTCGTCCTCTTCAAAGGTGGCAAAGGATTCGGAGTAAAGCGAGTTATCCGACTTCCGTCCCACCGGGATACAGTTGCCCTTGTAGAGTTTGAGCCGCACCCTCCCGTTGACCGTGGTCTGGGCTTCGTCCATGGTTTTCTGCAGCAGGCGCATCTCCGGCGAGAACCAGAAGCCGTTATAGATCAGCTGCGAGTAGCGCGGGACCAGGGAATCGCGGATGCCCAGGACTTCGCGGTCCAGGGTGATGGTCTCCAGGTCGCGGTGGGCGGCGCGGAGGATGGTCCCGCCGGGGGTCTCGTACACACCACGGGATTTCATGCCCACAAACCGGTTTTCCACCATGTCCAATCGACCGATACCGTTGGCGCCGCCAAGGGTGTTGAGTTTGCTCATCAGGGCCACCGGCCCCAACCGTTCGCCGTCGATGGCCACCGGCGAGCCCTGCTCGAAATCGATCTCGATATAGGTGGGGCTGTCCGGCGCCTTTTCCGGCGATACCGTCAATTTGAACATATCCTCGTCCGGCTCGTTCCACGGATCCTCGAGGATGCCGCCCTCAAAGCTGATATGGAGCAGGTTTTCATCCGAGCTGTAGGGATTTTTCTTGGTCACCGGCACCGGAATGTTGTGTTCCTGGGCAAAGGCCACCAATTTCGCCCGCGAGTTCAGATCCCAGAGACGCCAGGGAGCGATGATGGTCAGCTTGGGGTTCAGGGCCATGTAGCTCAGTTCAAACCGGACCTGATCGTTGCCCTTGCCGGTGGCGCCGTGGCTCACCGCGTCGGCGTCCTCCTCAAGGGCGATCCGGACCTGTTCCTTGGCAATCAGGGGCCGGGCCAGGGAGGTACCGAGAAGATAGGAGCCCTCGTAAATGGCGTTGGCGCGAAAGGCGGGGAAAATGTAATCACGGACAAACTCCTCGCGCAGATCGGAAATCACCACCTTTTCCGCACCGGTGGCCATGCCCTTGGCCCGGACCGCTTCCCAATCCTCTTTCTGGCCGATATCGGCGGAGTAGGCAATCACCGGACAACCGTATTCATTGGCCAGCCACTTCAAAATAACCGAGGTATCCAACCCGCCGGAGTAGGCGAGCACAATCTTGTTTATCGACATAATTCCACTCTGTGATCCCAGCGGGATCGTTTGGTATTTATTTATTCACGCCGAGGATGAAATGCTCCAGAATCGCGGCATGGATATGCATCTTGTTTTCCGCCTGATCAAAAATCACGCTTTGCGGCCCTTCGAGCACCTCTTCGGTGACCTCTTCTCCCCGATGCGCCGGCAGGCAGTGCATAACGATGGCATCCTTGTCGGCCTTGGCCAACAGGGCACCATTCAACTGATACTCCTTGAACACGCCGATCCGTTGTTCCTGCTCCGACTCCTGGCCCATGGAGGCCCAGACATCGACGTTGACCACATCGGCCCCTTGAATCGCGGTTGCCGGGTCCTGACAGAGGTTGATCGGCCGGGGACTGCGGGCCCGGGCCTTGTCGAGGATAGCCTGGTTGGGGGTGAATCCCTCGGGGCAGGCAAGGCTCAGCGGAAACCCGAACACCGAAGCCGCCTCGATCCAGGCGTTGGCCATATTGTTGCCGTCACCGATCCAGGCAATTTGGGGGCTTTCCAACGAACCCTTCTTTTCCACAACGGTCATCAGGTCGCTGAGCACCTGACAGGGGTGGAGCAGATCGGTCAGGGCATTGATCACCGGCACATCGGAATACCTGGCCAACTCTTCCACCACCTCCTGCCCGAAGGTGCGGACCACGATCGCATCCACATAACGGGCAAGGACCCGTGCCGTATCCTTGAGCGGTTCTCCCCGGCCAAGCTGGGATTCCTTGGCGGACATAAAGATCACCTGGCCGCCCAGTCCGT
>JBFWIP010000221.1:0-3686 GCA_050255935.1 Desulfobulbus sp. | reverse complement strand
CGCTGGCCTGTTCCCGGGTACGGGTGACCACCGCCCGTCTGCCGAAGAGCGGCCGTCGCTCGAACCAGTCAATGGTGCTGCGCAGTTTGACCACCTCGCCGACAATGACCAGTGCCGGTGGCTTGATATCCGCCTTCTGGACCACCTCGCAGATGGTGGACAGGGTGCCGACCACGGAATGCTGCTGCGGGGTGGAGGCCCATCGCACCACCGCAACCGGCGTATCCGGAGAACGGCCGTAATCCATGAGTTTTCGGGTAATGCTCGGCAGGGTCTTGATCCCCATGTAGATCACAATGGTTCCCGCGCCGGTGGCCAGTTTTTCCCAGGAGATGTTGGAAAATTTCTTAGTCGGGTCCTCATGTCCGGTCACAAAGGCAACCGAGGCGGTATACTCGCGATGGGTGATGGGGATGCCGGCATAGGTGGCCGCCGCCGTGGCCGAGGTGACGCCCGGCACAACCTCAAAGTCAATGCCTTCGCGCACCAACTCCTCGATCTCCTCGGCGCCGCGGCCGAAGATAAAGGGATCTCCGCCCTTCAGGCGAACCACCATGTTGCCTTCCTTGGCGTGATCCACCAGCAATTGGTTGATCCCCTTTTGGGTGAAGGCGTGCAACCCGCCGCCTTTCTTCCCGGCATAGATCAGCGTGGCATTTTGGGGGACATAGCTGAGCAGCTTGGGATTGGCCAGATAATCGTAGACCACCACCTCGGCATGTTCGAGAAGGTACTTGCCGCGCAGGGTAATCAGGCCGGGGTCACCGGGACCGGCACCAACCAGATAGACTTTACCGTAGGCAGAAGGGGAGGAGGATGGGGGTGTTGTCACAGCGTGTCTCTTCATGCAAAAGGGTTGGTGGAGAGTAATCAGGCGTTATTGGCGTAAACCGCATCGAGGATGGCCCTGCCGCCCCGGTCAAGCAATTGCATTGCCAGGGTGTGCCCCAGGTTGGCCGCATGGTCTGCGGGGCCGCTGAGACTGTCCTTGATGATGCGGCTGCCGTCGACCTCGGCAATGAGGCCGGTCAGATTGACCGTGGAGCCATCAAGGGTGGCATGGGCGCCTATGGGCACTTGGCAGCCGCCTTCCAACTGGAGGAGAAAGGCCCGTTCCGCGGCCACGGCCACCGCCGTTTCTCGGTGGTGGAGAAATTGCAACCCCTCGAACAGCTCGGTATCGTTTTGCCGCAGTTCAATGCCCAGGGCTCCCTGGCTGATGGCGGGCAGCATCTGGTGGGCCGGAAGGAGGGTGGTGATCCGCCCGGCAAGACCCAAGCGGTGAAGACCGGCGCCGGCCAGGATGATGGCATCGTATTGGCCTTCATCCAATTTGCGCAGGCGGGTGTCGATATTGCCGCGCAGATCAACGATGTGCAGATTGGGGCGCATGGCCGCCAGTTGCGATTTGCGGCGGAGGCTGGACGTGCCGATGGTTGCCCCGTCGGGCAGGTCGGCAATGGCATTGAATCGATTGGAGAGGAAGGCATCATACGGCGTCTCACGAATCGGAATAATACCGATGTGCAAGCCTTCCGGCAGCTCGGTGGGCACGTCTTTCATCGAATGGACCGCCAGATCCACCTCGCCGGCGAGGAGGGCATCCTCGATCTCCTTGACAAAGAGCCCCTTGCCGCCCACCTTGGCCAGGGGGACATCCAGAATCTTGTCGCCCTTGGTGGTAATTTTGACCAACTCCACCCGCGTTTGCGGATGGGCCTGCTCAATCTGGGTCTTGACCCAGGTCGATTGGGTAATGGCCAGCAGGCTGGCCCGCGTTCCGATGCGTAAGGTTGTTCTCATGCCCTGTCTCATGGTAAAAAAAGCATTCCGTCAAATCGTCAATGGTAGGGGCATATACTTTTTTCGCCGTTATTTGTCAATTTCATCCAGAATTGCGGCCGCCAGCAGCGGCAGCATGAGTTCGTGGTGGCCGTTGAAGTTGAACCCCTTGCCGCCCTCCAGGGTCGGTCGGTGCACCACATTGGTGGCCGGGCGGTAGTGGCGGATGAAATCGAAGTTGGCTGTGGTGAACCGCTTGACCTGGTGGCCGAGGTTGCGCACCACGGTCAGGGCCTTGAGAAAGACTTCCGGCAACAGTACCGCGGAGCCGACATTGAGATATACCCCGCCCTCGAGCCCGCTGACCAGGTTGCAGAACACCCGGAAATCGTGGTGGCCGGCCTTGCCGATGGCCGCACCGTCCGCGCTGGGATGGATATGGATGATGTCGGTCCCCATGGCGACATGCACGGTGACCGGCACCTGCAGGGTGGCCGCCATGGCGAGCAAGCTCTGATTATTGTGGGGGAACTGCCGCTCAAGCAGCATCTCGCCGACCGCCTGGCCGATACCGATGCCCTTCCGTGCTCCCTCGATAATCGCCTGGTTCAGGTTTTCCCCGGTTTCTTTGGCTGCCCCGAAGGCGCCGGCGCCAAGGACATCGGCCACTTCTTCGGAAGTCCGTCCGACCATGGCGATTTCGCTGTCATGGATGATCCCTGCCCCGTTCAGGGCCACGGCGGTGATGATGCCCCGGCGCATCAGGTCGATCAGGATGGGGTTGAGGCCCACCTTGATCACATGCGCCCCCATGCCGAGAATGATCGGTCGTTTGTTGGCAAACGCCTCGCCGATGCGTTTGACCAGATCGGGGAAATCGCCGCCGGCAAGTTGGGTCGGCAGCGCCGCCAGCAATTGGCGGACCGTCATACCGGGTTTAAGCGGTGCGGCAAAATCGGCCACGCTCACCTTCGAGTGCCGGCCATGCAGGGAGTAGGTGTGCAGCCCGCTGAAATCAAGGGGCGTGGGCGGATAGGCGGTCATGGCATCTTGAAAAAGGGGGGAAGGGGGATCTGAACCCGCATGAGAAATGGGGGTTAACCGTTGGCAAACATCTGCTTCTCGACGATTTCACAGAGCAGATGTTCCACCCAGAGGTGGGTTTCCTGAATATGGGGGGTGGCATCCGAGGGAACGTTGAGAACCAGGTCGCAGATCCGGGCCAGGTCTCCGCCCGGCCGGGTGGTGCCGCCGGTCAGTGCCGCGGTTTTCATGCCGATCTCCCGGGCGGCCTCGATCCCCTTGATCACGTTGGTCGAATTGCCCGAGGTCGAGATGCCCAGGGCCAGGTCTTCCGGTTTGCCCAGGGCCTGCACCTGTTTGGCGAAAACCTGGTCATAGGAGAAATCGTTGGCGATCGAGGTCAGCACCGAGGTGTCGGTGGTCAGGGCAAGGGCTGCCAGCGGCCGGCGGTTGATCAGGAAGCGGTTGACGAATTCTGCGGCCAGGTGCTGGGCATCGGCTGCACTGCCGCCATTGCCGAAGAGAAGGAGCTTGCCTCCCTGCTCAAGCGATTGCCGGATCCATTCGGCCAGGCGGAGAATGTCGTCGGCCGCCTCTTTGACAAAGGTTTCCTTGGCCATGATGGATTGCATCAGGTTGGTTGAAATCAGTGTTTTCATGGCGCCCACCATAAAAGAAAAGCTGAGGCTGTCCAATAAAAAAACGTTCCTGCGCAACGGGCACAGGAACGTTTTTATTCCATCGCTCTGTCGTAAAAAAAACTTACGGCAGTTTGCTCATGATCTCCTCGGTCACTTCCTTGATGCTCTTGGAGCCGTCAACGGAGATAACCGGGGTGGTGCCCATTTTCTTGAAGTAGTTGACTGCGGCCATGGTGCCGG
>JBFWIP010000220.1:0-3697 GCA_050255935.1 Desulfobulbus sp. | reverse complement strand
TTTCCGGTTCGTACCAGGGGTGGTCGGCCAGATGGGCCACATCATCCAAGCTGACCGCATTGTAGCCGATCTCCCCCACCCGCACGGCGAAGGTATGCAGATCTTCGGCTATGTGGTCGAATCGTTGACGTCTTTCCGGATCTTCCAGCGGGAGGTGGGCAAACGGGATTTTGGACCAGTTGATCCGTCCCTTGGGCAGGTCGCGGAAGAACGGGCCGATGGCGTCAATGAGGAGAAGATTCATGGTGTGACCGGCGGGGAAAACAATACATTTTTAATTCGTGATGAAAAAAGGGTCATTTTACAGGTGTATATTGGGATTGTTTATGATAAAGGTTCTCAAATGAGTTCGATTTTTACTTGCAGGAAGTGAAACGCCGCTGTAAAAGGGCGCCTTTTGTAGTGTAAGTAACCGTTTCAATCTTAAACGTGCTGTCCTGTCATGAACACTCTTTTTGCCCGAATCACCTATATTTTTGATCCGCTTCAAACCATTTACGAAAACGAAAAGGTACACCGGAAAATTTCGATTCTCCTCGTCTGCCTCTTTCTCTTGAGTCTGGCGGTTATCGAATTGAAACGTCAGGGGCTGTTGCCGCAGGAGTTGGCCGACCTGGTGCCGGGCAACCACTTCTATGCCGTTCATGCCGCCTTTACCGTGATCCTGGTGTTGGAGGTGATCAGCCTGATCTTTGTCTTGCCCTGCTCCTTTTCGCGGTCACTGGGCAAGCAGTTCGAGATTCTATCCCTGATCCTGATCAGGAATGCCTTCAAGGAGCTTTCCTACTTTGCCGAACCGCTGGGATACGAGGGCAATGTCGACAAAATCCTCCACATTCTTGCCAGCGGTTTCGGGGCCCTGCTGATTTTTGCCCTGCTCGGGCTCTACTACAAGGTGCAGCGGAGAAGCGAGGACGACAGCCGCCGCATGGATTTATACAGCTTTGTGGCCTCGAAAAAAGCCATCTCGCTTTTGCTGCTGGTTTCTTTTGCCAGTTTGGGGAGCTATTCGATCTATCAGAGCCTGATGGGTATTGATCGTCCCGATTTCATCCATGGTTTTTACACGCAACTGATCCTGACCGATATCCTGATCGTCCTGGTTTCGCAGTGCTTTCATCCCTCGGCCAAAATGATGTTCCGCAATTCGGGCTATGCCCTCTCCACCCTGATGATCCGCCTCGCCCTGGTGTCGCCGGTCTATTACAATGTGCTGCTGGGAGCCTCGGCCATGATTTTCGCCATCCTCCTCACCCTGGTGAGCCGGTATCTGTTCCAGGACCGGCAAATGGCCTGACACCGACCCCCAAAAAAAACAAAAACGGGAGGCAATCATGCCTCCCGTTTTTATTGGAATTCAATATCAGAAAACACCGCCGGCTCGTTCCCGGCGGTGTTTTTTTTATTTGGTGAATTCGATCAAGGCGTCGCAGTAGGCCTCCATGGCCTTCTGGATGGCGGCCTTGTCCTCGTCGGTGGGTGCCCCCTGCCACTCGTAGTGGCCGAGTTTGTCCCAGCCGGACTTTTCGGTCTTGGCCTCGAAATCCCTCTGCGCGCCGCCGACCCATCCGTAGGAGCCGAAGCGGAACACTTTTTTATTGGTGACCTTCTTCACCTGCAGCTCTTCGATGACATGGGCCATGGGCGGGAACATCTTGTACTCGTAGGTGGGCATGCCGAAGACCAGGCCGGCCGATTTCCAGGCACTGGCGAGGATGTAGCCGATTTCGTCGCCGGGCACCTGGAACACATGCACCGGGATGTCGCGCTTGCGCAGGGTTTCGATCACCATGTTCAGCACCTGCTTGGTGTTGCCGTACATTGAACTCCAGACCACGGTGACCTCGCGCTCGGCCGGTCCCTTGCTGTACTCGGCGTAGCGTTTGTAGTGCTCGATGATCACGGCCGGGTTGTCGCGCCAGATGATGCCGTGCGAGGGACAGATCACCTTCACCTCCAGACCGCCCAGTTTCTCCAGCCCCTTGAGGACAAAGGGCGAGAAGGTGGCCACGATGTTGGCGTAGTAGCGCAGGGCCTCTTCCTCGAAGAACTTGTGTTTTTCGGAAGAGACTTGATCGTCGAAAATGGCGTTTTCATCGATGCTGCCGTAGGAGCCGAAGGCATCGCAGGAAAAGAGGATCTTGCGCTTGCGCTCGTAGGTCATCATGGTTTCGGGCCAGTGGATATTGGGGGTGTCGAAGAACTGCAGTTCGTAATCCCCCACCTCAAGCACCATGCCGTCGGTGATGGCGATGGCGCGCTCGGCCGGGACCTCGGCAAAGGCGTTCAGGAGCGGGATGGCCTTCTTGGTGCAATAGATGACCGCCTTGCTGTTTTTCTTGCAGAATTCGCGCAGCCATCCGGAATGGTCGGGTTCCATGTGGTTGATGACGAGGATGTCGATATCCTCGATCTCCAGGGTCACGCCTTCCATCTGTTGGGTGAACTCCCGGGGAAAGTTGAAGATGTCCTGGGTGAGATCGATCAGGACGTTCTTTTCGGACTTGATCAGGTAGCCGTTGATGGAAATACCATGAGGAATCGGCCAGATACCTTCAAAGAGATAGTCTTTGTCTTCGATATTCACGGAAAGACGATAGATGTCCTCAACAACGTTCTTGATGTGCATGGCGTTTACAACTCCTGTGAGGCAAAGGAAAAGGGGGAGGGATTATTGATAGAATGTCTTATTCATAATCTGGAATAGTTCGTAACATAAGCCAGTTACTGGAAAATTTCCAGGCTCAAAATGACCCGGTGTTCCCTTTTCTCGGGTCATTTTTTCCCGGAATTCCATTGTTCCATCCGGTTATTCTTTTTTTCGGTCGTTTTTTCGTTTCCGCAATAAGGCGCGAAAACGGTGTTCCCTGTTTCGCAACAGGCTGTTTTCATGCGGGCATCATTTTTCAGGGCGAATTTTGCCCTTGTTTTTATGGACGCAGGGGAGAGGGATTTATCCGGAAAAATGTTGCTGTCAAGATGGACATTTATGTACACTTTTGAATTCATTGCGAAAAATTAAGGATATTTTTATAAAAAAATAGCTGCATCGTTATATTTTTGTTAGAAGGAAGGGGACTGGCGCGTGAGCGTCAAAATCCTCAATCCGAAAGAAGGAGTACAGTAGCATGAAGAAAAAAATCGTATCCAAATATTCATCCTTTTGCCGGCACTTGCTGCTGCTGGCCGGTTTCCTCGCCCTGACCGTTGCGCAACCTTTTTCCGCCGATGCCGCCACAACCAAGTATTCCCTGGAGTTTACCGATAACACCTTAGGCGTGGTCGGATCAGGATCCTTCCTGTGGGACTCGGACACGGAAACCATGACGGATCTGAATTGGAATTTTTCAGGGAAAGTGGGAGCTGTTCTTGATACCAGCCTTGTAGGTGAGTACCATAGTTATGATCCATTAGCCGCCACCTACGGCGAGTTGTATTACCGGTATCTCGCCGATTCATCGGCTTATTTTAACACTCAGCAAAACCCGTTGTCCGTGTCCAACGGGCTCATGCCCTCTAATGTCACCGGCGATGATTTTGGATTTATCTCGTTCGGTGCGGAACGAGGTCCCAGCGATCCGACGAATCTTTTTTACAATTACAATGCGACGTATCGGTTTTTAGATCGTGATTGGAACTTGGTCAGCGAAGGGTATGTTTCGGCGGCTCCGGTTCCCGTGCCAACCAGTGCCGCCCT
>JBFWIP010000219.1:0-3713 GCA_050255935.1 Desulfobulbus sp. | reverse complement strand
GCCGTTTCCTCGGCTACAGGGAGCACGAGACGAAACAGTGTTCCCTGGGAAAGGGTTTTGTCCGGGGCGGCGACGGGGCTCTCTATTTCAATGGTTCCCCCATGTTCGCGGATAATGCCGTAGGAGACGGAGAGACCAAGTCCCGTCCCCTTCCCCACCGGCTTGGTGGTGAAGAAGGGATCGAAAATTTTGGCTTTGATAGGGTCGGCAATGCCGTGGCCGGTGTCACGAACCTCAACCATGACCTTCCCGGAGGCCGGGTCATGACGGGTTGTCAGGTACAGCTCCCCACATTCAAGTCCTTCCATGGCATGGTGGGCGTTATTGATCAGGTTCACCACAACCTGACGCAGTTTCTCCGGATCCCCGACAATGTCCGGCAGATCCCCGCTGCACTGTAGGCGGACCTTGATATGACTCAAATTGAGGCTGTGCTCGGTAATGGCCACCGCATCGCTGATAATCTCGTTGAGATCGACCGTTTCCCTGACGCTGCCGGACTGGCGCGAATATTTCAGCAGATCGGCGACAATCTTCCGGCTGGCCTGGGTTTGCCGCTCAATAACCTCAAGGTTTTGATGCGTTTCGGAATCCGGTTCAAAATCATCCATCATGAGCTGCGCATAGCCGAGGATGATCCCCAATGGGGTGTTGATTTCATGGGCGATACCGGCCGCCATCTGCCCCACGGATGCCATTTTTTCACTGGAAACCAGTTGCTCCATCATTGTCTTGAGGCGGGTCAGGTCCTTGGCGATGCATTCGGATCCGATCACCTGGCTGTATTCGTCATACAGGGCGGTGGCGGAAATGAGCACGTAGACGGTCGTCCCGTCCTTTTTTCTGAACTCAGACTCCAGGTCCCGGATGTAGCCGTACATGGCCAGTGTCCGTCCGTATTGCTCCACATCCCCTTCGTTGAGGAAGATGTCCCGGAGGCGCAACCTTGGTGTTGCATCGGTGGCATATCCCAGCATCTCCAGGCCCGAGATATTGATATCGACAATGGTGTGATCCTTGTCGGCGAAGAAAACCATGTCCTTGGAAGCGGTGAACAGATGGCGGAATTTTTTTTCTGATTCCGATAGCTCGGCGGTCCGTTCCTCGACCTTGTCTTCCAGGCTGAGGTTCAATTCCTTGAGTTCATTTGCGGTTTGGGTGAGACGAATCTTGGATTGTTTGAGCTTGGCCGCTTCCTGTTCAATGGCTTCATAGGCCTGGACCCCCTTGTGATAGAAGATCATGACCGCGGCCACCGAAATCATGCACAGGCTGTTGATGCCACCCGAGTAGGGGGCAATGTCCCGCCACAACTCAATTTGTCCGGTGACATAGAACAGTTCCTTGACCAAGTGCCCCACTGCCCGGGAGAGGGCAAAGGCGGTGATGGCCAGGGTGACGTAAAACAGGTAGCCCCAGAGAAAGTTGTCAGGTTTCAACCGGGTTAGGCGAAAGGCATACCAGAGGGAAAGAAAGGAGAAGATGATATTGGCCACCGAGCCGGTGACATCAACGATAATGGTCGGCAGTATGGGCAGTCCGTTCATAACCGGTCTCCCCCCTGCCCTGTCTGAACGATGGATCGGTAAAAGGAACGGAGGCCAAGAAACAGAAAAAACATCGCCGGCACATAGAGAAGGTGATCGAGCTTGGCGATAAAATAGAGTCCCTTGTTGAAGGTGATCGGACCGAGCAGGCGGGTTCCAAGATAGCCGCCCGCATGCATCAACGATTGCGGATCAAGATAGGCCCCGGCGATATGCCCGACAAAGGCCAGGAGGTTCCAGCAGGTCATGAGCAGGCAGAACACCTGCAAATATCGCCACCCACGGCCGGTAAAGGAGGTGCGGCGGATATCCCAATAAAAATACCCCAGGGCAAAGATGTAATGCAGATGTGCCATTTGGTGGACGTAGAGTCCCTCGGGTGCCCCGTGAACCTGGAGCGCCCATGCCTCACCGTGCATTCCCAGCAAAAGGAGCGGTACAACAAGCCATGTTCGTTGAAGAAGGGTCTTGATCATTTTTTCTTTCCCAAAGGCAGAAGCACGCAGTCAATCTGGCAGTCCATAGCACATGAAATGCCAAAACCAATCACCGAAAAAAGAGAAAACTAACACCATAAAATTACGCTGTTTTTTTCTTTAATTATACAACAGGGGCAGGGGCGACCAGAAAAAAAAGAAGAGGCAAAGTGCAGCAAAAAAGATGCACTAGCAACAAAAAGACGGCGGCGGGAAAAAAATCGAGGAAAAAGGAAGAGAGGCCGATCAGGAGGATCTTGTCAACGGACCCGTGTTGCAGACTCCCCGCAGGCAAGGCTTTGCTCGATCCTCGGCTGGATTATCTCGAGCAGGCCGGCATTCTCAAGATACGGGCAGGGTTGGTCTTGCGGGAAGTCCCGGCATTGCCTTGGCCGGGCCTCATGGATGGAGCAGCGTTTGCTCATTTTTCCCCGGGAAAGAAAAATGCAGGACCCATCCTCCCTGGTGCGAAAGGTATTTTTATTCTCCATGTACCGATGCCGCACCTCGCCGTCACTGATGGCAAAGTGGCGGGCAATACGGTTGACATCATCATTGGTCAACAGCAGCGATGATCCGGGCAAGCGATAGCAGCAGTATCCGGGGCAGAAATTGCAGAAGGCTTTGTTTGCGGACAACACATAACTTTTCCCGGTCTTGTTCATCGGCGGAACCTCCCTGATTGAATATGATACCGTCGTAACAGGCGCTGAAAAGCCTGCCGTTCCATGCCACAATGCCGCGCGGCAGCCGTCACGTTGCCGCCGGAAGCCTTCAATGCCTCGGTCAGATAGCGGGCATTGAACTGCTCAAGAATCCGGCTCTTGGCTTCCTTGTAGGCGAGCCGGAACCAATCCTCTTCCAGCAAGGCCCCGGAAGCATGCACCGGCGTTGGTTGCCCCGGGCCGGTATCCTGCTCCCACAGATCCTCCTCTTCAATCAGGGGTCCGTGGCAAAGCAGCACCGCCCGGTTGATTACGTTTTGCAGTTCCCGCACATTTCCCTGCCAGTGATGCTGGACCAAAGCCTGCAGCGCCCCGTCACTCAGTTCCACATTTTCCCGTCCGTGCTCGCGGCAAAAACGATCCAGGAAATGTTGGGCGAGCAGGGGAATGTCGCTGACCATGGTCGACAGGGAAGGCATGGTCACGGTCATCACGTTCAGCCGGTAAAACAGGTCCTCCCGGAATTCACCTTGCCGGATCTTGGCCTCCAGGTCCTGATTGGTGGAGGCGATCACCCGCACATCCACCGTAAAGGCCTTGTTCTGTCCCAATGGCTGCACTTCCTTTTCCTGGAGCACCCGCAACAACTTGGTCTGCACACTGACCGGAATATCGGCCACCTCATCAAGCAGCAGGGTGGACCCATCGGCCTCGACAAACAAGCCGGTTTTATCCCGATCCGCTCCGGTAAAGGCGCCTTTGCGGTAACCGAAAAGCTCGCTTTCCAAGATATGCTCGGGAAGGGCCGGGCAGTTGACCGTTATCATCGGCCGATCGGCGCGGGGCGACATGGCATGCAGGGCCCTTGCCGCCAGTTCCTTGCCGGTGCCGGACTCTCCACGAATCAGCACGGTCACATTGCTCCGGGCCACCCGCCCGAGCAGTTCCAGGGTGCGGACAAGTCCCTTGGAACGGCCGACAAAACCATACCCGGCATCCTGGTCGTGCAACTGATGCTGCAACTG
>JBFWIP010000218.1:0-3756 GCA_050255935.1 Desulfobulbus sp. | reverse complement strand
TCCCCCTCCAGGTCGGCGGCCAGCCTGCGGCCCAATGCGCATCCGCCCCGGCTGAGCGCCAGCACGGCCACCCGTGACCGACGTTCGCCGCCGGTGCCGGGATCAGCGGTACTCGTGGCTGAAGGCCGCATCGTAGAGCTTGGAGGCGATGGTGCTTTCCCGCGCCAGCGCCGGCCCGACCACGATCATCGCGGTTTTGCGGATCTGCGAGGCCTTGACCGTCTCGCCGATATCGGCCAGGGTGCCGCGGACGATCTGCTGGTCCGGCCAGCTCGCCTTCTCGACCACCGCGATGGGGGTTTCCGGTGGATACCCTCCGCCGATCAGGTCCGCGACCACGGTATCGATCATGGAGACGCTGAGAAAGATGCACATCGTGCCCTGGATACGGGCGAGGTTGCGCAGGGATTCGCGTTCCGGCACCGGCGTGCGTCCGGCCTGGCGGGTGAAGATCACGGTCTGCGTCACCTCCGGCACGGTGAATTCGATCTTGAGCGCCGCGGCGCTGGCAAAGGCGGAACTCACCCCGGGCACCACCTCATAGGGGATCTGCCGCGCGTCGAGCCACTGCATCTGTTCGCGGATGGCGCCGTAGATGGCTGGGTCGCCGGTGTGCAGCCTCACCACCCGCTGTCCCTGGGCATAACCCTGGGCCAGCAGCTCCATGATCGCCTCCAGGTCGAGCGGGGCGGAGTCGTGGCAGGTGGCCTTGACGCCGTCGAGCAGGGCGGCGTTGACCAGGCTGCCGGCGTAGACCACCACATCGGCGGTATCGAGTAGCCGGCGGCCCTTGAGGGTGATCAGTTCCGGATCGCCGGGCCCGGCCCCGAGAAAGACGATCGGGTGGCGGCCGGCTTCGGACGGGGATTGTTTATCGTGCATGGGAAACCTGTACCTTTTTTTTGCGGATGATCATGGTGGAGAAGTAATGGAGCTTGAGTCCCCTGGCCTGGCGGACATCGGTGTAGACCCGCTCCTCGGGCATGCCCGAGCGCTCGATCAGCACCGCCGAATCGGTCAGCCCCAGTTCTTCGAGCAGGTCGATCAGGGCATCGATCCGTTTGTGGACCTTCATCAGCACCACCGCATCCAGGGTGGTGAGGATATCGCGCAACCGGTCGTCTTCAAAGGCGGCGGGCACTACCGCCAGGACATCGTTGCCCAGGGCGAGCGGGCTGGACTGGGAGGCGGCGCACGAGGCCATGGCGGTGATGCCCGGGACCACCGTCACCGGTGTCCGGGGCCGCTGTTCCTGGATCATGGGCAGGAGGTAGAAGGCGGTGGAGTAGAGGGTGGCATCGCCAATGGTGGGAAAGGCCACGTCCTCGCCGCGGTCGAGGTGGCGGATTACCTCGTCGGCGGATTTTCGCCAGGCGCTCAGCAGTTGATCGTCGGTTTCCTCGCCGAGATAGACCTTCTTCATCGGAAAGCAGAGCGAGAGGATGGTGCGGCCGTTGTCCGGAACCACCTGCTCGGCAATTTGTTGGGCGCTGCTGAGCCCGTTGGCTTTGGCGGTGGGCACGGCCCAGATCTTGGTCTCGCTGAGGATGCGCGCCGCCTTGTAGGTCATCAATTCCGGGTCGCCGGGACCGACGCCGACCAGATAGAGGTGGCCGGTCGGGGATGAGGAAAGTTCCTTGCTCATTTGTCGCCTGTAATAAGGGTTATGGGGTTGAATACACGGGATGCGCCGTCCGGATAGGTGCGGCGGGTCACGGCCAGGGTCGAGCTTGCCACGCGCAGGCCGAGTTGCCGGAGGCAGTCCAGGGCGGTGGTTTCGGTCTGTTCGAGCACGGCATTGACCACGATGCGGCCATTGTCCGCCAAACGCGCCACCGCCGCCTCGAGGATGTTCGGCAGCCGTTTGCCGCTGCCGCCGACAAAGATCCGGTTCGGCGCGGGCAGATCCGTCAGCGCCTCCGGGGCCTCGCCGCAGACCAGATGCATGGTGTAGGTACCGAAGGTGCGGATGTTGGCCCGGATATTGGCCTGCTCCTCGGCCTTTTTCTCAATGGTGTAAATCGAGAGTTCCGGGCAGAATCGGGCCGCCTCCAGGGAGATGGAGCCCGATCCGCCGCCGATATCCCAGAGCACGCCGTCCGCGGCGGGCAGGCGCAACTGGTGCAGGGTTGCGGCGCGGACCTCGCTCTTGGTGATCAGTCCGCGGGAGTGCCGGATCTCCTCTTCGTCGAGGCCGAAACGGATACCCGGCTGCACCGTTTGGCTGGGCGGCTGTTCTATCAGCATCATGTTCAGGGGCGAGAAGCGGTTGTCGGCGATCTCGGCAAGGCTGCCGACGGTGATGCGTTCCTCGGGCAGGGCCAGATTTTCGGCGACCCGCAAGCGGATGGAGTCGATGCGTTTTTGGTCGTCGCAGGCCCGGAGGGCGGCCAGGAGGGCGGCGGCAATCGTGTCCGGGCTGTTGCGGTTGTCGGTGAACAGCATCACCCGTACATGATTGAGGATGCGGCCGGGAATATCGAGGGGCGAACGACCGTGGAGACTGATCAGGGTGAGGTCGTCCCAGGAGATACAGAAGCGGGCGCAGGCCAGTTGCACCGCGGACAGGGCCGGATGGATACGGATTCGCTCCGCGCCGAAGCGTTCGATCAGGGTACGGCCGATGCCGAAAAAAAGCGGATCGCCGCTGGCCAGCACCGCGACGTCGCCTTCCTCCAGGGCGGAGGCGAGGCGTTCGAGCATGGCGCCCACCGGGGCGATATCGATCATCGGGTGCAGCAACCCCGCCACCAAGGGCCGGTGACGACGGGAGGCGACAATGGTCCTGCAGCGTCGCAGGATGGGCCATTGCTCGCTGGTCAGCGTCTTGCCGTTGATTCCCACCAGTTCAATCCGTGACATGCACCACTCCTTGTTCCGCGGTCACCAGGTAGACCCGGACCGGCAGGCCCGACCATTGTTCGGCCCGGGCCTTGGCCCGTTGGCTGACGGCAACGACCAGGTCGTTGCGGTGGATTGTCTGCAGATGATCATAAATTTCGCGGGCGGTGTTGGCCCCCCGTAGTTGTTGGTAGGTTGCGTCGTCCAGGCCCAGTTCCGCCAGGAGATCGGCGGCTTGGTGCACCTCCAGGGCACCGTTGCGGACATGGGTCTGGGGCACGGCCAGGGCCGCCTTGACCAGCTTGGCCCACATCTCCGCCAGGTGGATGCGGGCAAAACCGTGGCGTTTGGCCGCCTCCAGGCCGTAGCGCAGGTAGTCGCCCATCATCACCTGGGATTCCTCCGGGAGGCCGAGCAGCCGTTGTACCGCCGCCTCCGAGGTGCGGCCGGTGGACAGGATCACCTCGGTGAGGCCCGCTGCCCGCGCCACCTGCATGGAGGCGTCGATGGTGTCGGTCCAGGCCTTGGCCGAGATGGGGCGGACAATGCCGGTGGTCCCGAGGATCGACAGGCCGCCGATCACGCCCAGCCGCCGGTTGAGGGTTTTTTCCGCCAGGACCTCGCCGTCGCGGACAAAGATGGCCACCTCAACGGCCTGTTGCTGGTGGCCGCTGTCGGCCAGGGCCTCGAGCACCGCCTCGCGGATCATTCGCCGGGGCACGGGATTGATGGCCGATTCGCCGACCGGGATCGGCAGGCCCGGTTTGGTCACCCGACCGACCCCCGGGCCGTTGGCCAGGATGACGGACTCGTCCCGCACCCCTTCGAGCCAGCGCACCTCGGCCCCGATCTCGGCCCCGTTGGTCACATCCGGGTCGTCGCCCGCGTCCTTGACCACCGAAGCCATGGCGCGGT
>JBFWIP010000217.1:0-3759 GCA_050255935.1 Desulfobulbus sp. | reverse complement strand
AACGGCCATGAAGCAGGTAAAGGGTCGGAAACGGCCGTGCATCCGGGATGCCGTTGTTCTCCTCCAAGGGTTTGGGATCGGGCAGGAGAACGCTCATGGTCGTCATCAATCCCAGGACCTGCGAAAAGAAATGGCAATGAACAAGGGCCATTATACACCTGACTCCGGGTAAGGGGTGTCTGTCCGGGAAGGGGGATTTTCGTTCAAGTTCAAGGCATGGAAAACATTCATTGCAGGTATCCGTTTACTCTTTCGACAATCAAAGTGCGAAGATCACGAAGCGGAGCAAGATTCCCGGCAATTGGGCGAAAAGATGCCCTCTGAACATGTGCTCACTCAACACCAGTGTTGCCGGGGAATACGGAGTGCAACCAACACCCTCTTCCAATGCAACAGCATGGCTAAACGTTATACTCAATAAGTCTGGGAAGATCCAAGTTTGTTTACATTTTTTTGAATGTGTACGCTCCGGAAACAAATGCCCCTTCCCCAAGCAGTCCGCACAGGGCCTTCAGCCTTGCGCCCGCCACCGGCGAATCAGAGATTCGGCAATAGGGATATCAGCCGGGGCCAGTTGGTACTCCAGCAGCCGGTCGACCGGTACCCATTCCAGCTGATCATGCACCGAGGGACGCAGAGTACCGGAGAGGATCTCCGCGCTCAAGGCCACCAGGCGGATCGTCCCGTGTTCATAGCAATAGTCGCTGCTGGCCACAATTTCCCCGGCCCTGATCACAACATCCAGCTCTTCGGCGATCTCCCGCTGCAAACAGGCCTGCAGCGTCTCCCCCGCTTCGAGCTTACCGCCCGGGAATTCCCAGTACCCGGCCTGTTCCCGCCCCGGCTTGCGCCGGGTCAGCAGGATCGCCCCTCCGCGTCTGAGCACTGCCGCGGTCACGGTCTGCATAGGTCCGTCCCTAGCCTCTACTCGGTGAATCCCTTGGCCGCCATGGCTTCGGTGTCGGCAAACAGGGCCATGCCGGTCTTCATCCGCCTAAAACCCAGGGTTTCATAAAAAGCCTCCTTACCGGGAGAGGCGTAGAGGATCACGTTGCCCTTGGGCAGATGGGTGAGGATGTTTTCGACAATCAATGAACCAATCCCCTTGCCCTGATACTCGGGCCGCACCGCCACATCATAGATCGCCGACTGGTAGGCTCCATCGGAAATTGCGCGGCCAAAGCCGACCAACTGGCCATCGTAACGAACGAACACGGTTACATAACTGGCGGCAAAGGCCTTGCGGTGCACCCCCGGTTCGTGCGAGGCCATGCCGACCTGTCTGAGTGTATCGGCGACCAGGGGCCAATCCACGGCGCTGCCATCAAAACTGACTTCCACATCCATCATGATTTCACCCATACAAGACGATTTCAGGCGGGAACGTTCCCTGGCGCCTGTTGAATCTGCAACATGGTGTTGCCCCCTCGCTGGAATTCATACCCGACCCTGCGCAGGCCGACATCATAGTGCAGACCGGAAAAATATTCGACAATCCCCTCAAGGTGCGGCGACGGCCTGCCGTCAAGGGTCAGCACGGGAAAGATGCGGACCTCACGGGCCACGCGCAACATTGCTTCGATGGCCTGCCGATGAAATTGGGCGGAGAAATGATCGCTGTACAGCAACAGGAAATGCGAGCAAAGCGCGAGGTCAAAGGATCCGTCTGCAAAAGGGAATGCGGGCAGTTCGCCGGCAATGTATCGTCCTTCTTTCCTGCCGGCCTCGAAATCGTCGAGGAATATCCGCATCGCCTCCATCCGCAGGCGGCCGAGTTCCCGGACCGAGGCGATCTGCTCCCAGACATAGTCGGCCTGGTTCCGTTCCATCTCTGCCATCACCGTCCCAAAGGTGGCGGCAATCCGCTCCTCGATCTGTCCGGCATCAAAAGCATAGATCGGATCGAACGAGACGACGGTACCGCCCCGGCGGGTAAGCGTGGCATTGAAACCGGCCGGCCCGTCACCGCAGCCGAGAATCCGCAAGCCCAGATCAGCCTCTGAAAGGTCGAACATATCGACATACTCGTCGTAGGACCGGCCCCAGGGGACGACTGTTTCCAGCGTGAACCCCATGGATCAGCCCTGCTGAAAGACGCGAATATAATCGACCACCAGGGTCTGGGGAAAGACGGTGGTCTCGTCGGGATCACCGGGCCACAAACCGCCCACGGCCAGATTCAGGAGAAGGAAAAAGGGATGCTCATAGGGCCAGGGGGCGCCGTCGGGAATCTGCTCCCGCCGGACCTCGAAATATTGGCGCCCATCCGCATACCAGCGAATCACTCCCGGCAGCCACTCCAGGGCAAAGAGATGAAAATCGTCGCCAAACGCCTGCCCTTCCGGCAGGGCAAACGGACCGCCGATGCCGTCGCCGCCGCAATAACCGGGCCCGTGAATGGTGCCATGGACCATGGCCGGTTCACGACCGATATTTTCCATGATGTCGATCTCGCCGCAGTGCGGCCAGGCCACCGGCCCGAAATCCTCGCCCAGCATCCACAGGGCCGGCCAGATGCCGGGTCCGCGGGGCACCCTGATCCGCGCCTCGACCACCCCGTGGGTAAAGGAAAATTTCCCCTGGGTCAGCAATCGGGCCGAGGTATAGCGGGCGGGACCGTACCAGCATGGCATCATAGCCCGTTCCTGTTCATCGGTTTCGCGGGCGGTGATCACCAGATGGCTGTTGCCGTCGTGGGCAGCGTTGTGCGGCTGGTCGGTGTAGTACTGGTATTCCTGGTTGCCCCAGCCCTTGCCGCCCAGGTCATAACCCCATTTTGCGGGATCGGGCGGCGTGCCCTCGGGGGCGTCGAATTCATCGTTCCAAAGAAGGTGGAGAAGGCCTGCCGGGACGGTGGTGTAGGCCGGTGGGATGATCAAGTGGGGATCTGTCGCCATGTTGAACTCTCATTCATCAGGAAGAGGGGGGGGAAAACAAAATGTGATTACCATCGAACTTCAGCTGAAGAATTAGATTTGTGAGATCCCTCATATTCGTTCGGGATGACATCGATGTTGCGGCTCCATCGAGGGTGTGCTGCCCTATTCGGATGTCATCTCGACCAACGGGAGAGATCTCATCTTTCAAGCTGAGCTTTGGTGGTAATCATAAAACAAAAAACCGTAACAGGAGAAGTTTTGCCGGTAAAAAAAAACTACACCGCCCTCACCTCCACGGTCACATCATACAAGGTGCTGCCGCGGCCGCTGTCGGTGAGCCGTTGCGACATCAGGGCGTTGATGCCGAACTCGCCGGGCACGAATTCGCGCCACCAGACCCCCTCCGCAACCACGGTCCCCGGCGGGGTGCGTTCGGTGATCTTCAAATTGAACCGGACCTGGCCGAAATCGTTGACGGCCAGGACCGCCTGTGCGTCGCCAAGACCACGCGCCTGTGCGTCGACGGGATGCATCATCAGTTGCATGCAGCCCTGCCTGGCGCGCAACCCTTCCTGCTCGTAAAAGCTCGAGTTCAGGGCGTAGCGGTTCGGCGCCGCCTGCAGCCTCAGGGGAAAGCCGTCCGCCTCGGCATGGGTGGGCAACAATCGGGGCAACGGCTCGGTTTCGCGGTCGTTACGGATTTCAATCCGGCCCGAGGGTGTCCCCCAGCCTTGCCTGGCATTGCCGGGGACCTTGAGCAGCACCGGCTCTCCCGAGCGCAGGCGGTTGTTGACCGCCGCATCCCGCCAGGTGTTTTCCTCCTGAAGGAGTTCGTCGACCATCCCGGCGGCGGTTTGGTCGAAAAACGGCTCGTTCCATC
>JBFWIP010000216.1:0-3760 GCA_050255935.1 Desulfobulbus sp. | reverse complement strand
ATTCGAGCGCGGCCTTGATCGGCGCCATATAGCCGTAATTCTCGGCCGCCATGCGGGTGGTGGAGATGGAGATGGTGACCAGGGAGGCCTGGCGGGCAAGCAGCGACTTGAAATGGTTGGCGATACTAATGAACGAGAAGCAGGAGATATCCAGGGCCTGGAGAAAATCCCGCTTCGGGGTCTCGTGAAAGGGGCGCATCCCCTCGGAATAGTTGGCAAAGGCGATGGAATGCACAATGCCGGCTATGGGATCCTTGATTGTGCCGGCTATGGCGTCGCGAACCCGGATAATGTTGGCCTCCTGCTCGACGTCACAGCAGAAGACCGGTGAGTCGGGAAACAGTTTGGCCGCGGTTTCCGCCCGCTGCTCGCTACGCACCACATGGACAACCCGGGCGCCGGCCTCCACCAGAACCCGGCCAATGGCGCAGGCAACCGACTTCTTGTTGGCCAGTCCGAATACAATGATCGTTTTCCCCGCAAGCCCCAGAAAATCCACTACGCCTCCTTGCGCGCACAGGCGAACTCGACCTGCACCGCCAATTTCCCCTTGATCCGGACCGCTCCCTTCATGATCCAGGCCGGTCCCATCCGTTCCACCAGTTGCGCGGAGATCTCCAAGTTGTCGCCCGGCCGGACCTCGCGCTTGAATTTTGCCCCCAGGATGCGGGTCAGCACCGGAACGCCTTGACCGGGGACATCGCCGGAGTGCTCCATGGACTGGGCGATGAGCAGAGCCCCGGCCTGGAACACCGCTTCGCAGAGCAGCACGCCGGGCATGATCGGATAATCGGGGTAATGGCCGCGAAAGACATCCAACTCAGGATCAAGCACTTTCTCGGCCCTGATCATCTCATCGGTCATTTCAAGAACCCGGTCCAGCCAGAGAAAGGGAGGCCGGTGGGGCAGTCGCTCAAGGATCAGGGAATCGGCCATGGATTACAGTCCGCCGGTGATTTCCAGCACCGCGCCGTTGATGTAGGCGGCCCGTTCGCTGAGGAGAAAAAGGGCGGCCTCCGCCACCTCGGCCGGGGTGCCGAACCGGTTGGCCGGGACCATTTTCCTGTACTCCTTGACCTGGGCCTCGGGCAGATCGTCGATAAAGTCGGTGGCAATGAAGCCCGGGGACACGCAGTTCACCGTGATCCTCCGCTTGGCCACCTCCTTGGTGAGCGATTTCATTAGTCCGACCTGACCGGCCTTGGAGGCGGCATAGTTGGCCTGGCCAGCAAAACCGAGGTGCCCCATGGGCGAGGTGACAAAGAGAATCCGGCCGTATTTCTGCTGCATCATCAGCGGCACCGCGAACTTGGTCATGTTATAGCCGCCGGTGAGGTTGACATCGATCACCCGCCGCCAGTCCTCCTCCTTCATCAACGGCAGAACCGCATCGCGGCGGATGCCGGCGTTGTTGACCAGGATATCCAGATTCTCCCACTCGCTTTCCAGTTCCGCAAAAAAGGCGGACACCGCCTGATAATCGCTGACATCGAGTTGACGCAGGCGCAGACGGTCGCCGTACCGGGCGTTGTCCCCCTGCATGGCCTCGGCAACGGCCCTGTTGCCGCCATAAAGACCAACCACCGTTGCCCCCTGCGCGAGCAGGGCCTCGGTGATGGCCCGTCCGATTCCACGGGTGGCCCCGGTGACCACGGCTTTTTTTCCTTGAAATGCAACCATGTTTATTTTTTCCCAAAAATTGGAGGAAAAATATTGGTATTAAACTCTTTAACTACCCTAAATGATGGATCTTGCCCAAAATATCCCTTAACCACAGACTTCCTTTGGGAGTAACCAACCAATACAAAAAAACACCGTTTAGGATAGCAGTAACCCAGTATGTAAAAAGAAATGGCAATTTGTTAGACTTATGTCTTAAAAAACTCTGCGCCAGTTTTGCCCCTGGCCAACCGCCAAACAATGATAATGTATGTAAGCTGCTTTCAGAGGTTCTCCACTTTCCATTTTGTGCCGCGTATTTATCTTTGGCATACATCAAAAACGTAAGCAAACTCATCAATGCGTACAAGTAAACAATCTCTATTGGAATACGATCTGACCAAAAGAGGTAAAAAAGAACCAAGGAAAAAAAAGCAAACAAACCTGTAGAAAAAAATTTCTGTCTTAATTCTCGTCCATTGTTTTTATGCCCTTTTACTGGCATAACCTCTCTTGCACAAGATCGCCCTTTCTGATCAGTCGACTGTATAAAATTAACTTTCAAATTTATAACGGGACGCTTGTAACCGCGGCTATAGTCATTGATATGGAAGAAAATCGGCCGCCCGCCTGAATCTGGCTCAATAAAACCAAAACCTTTTTGCTCATCCCATCTGACTACAGTTCCGGAGGCATCATTCATAACGAATCAACCCTGTTTTGTAGAGAATTTAACTCCTCAAATACCCGTCCACATCATTGGCCACGATCACGCCGTAGTTGATCGCTCCCAGCCAGCCGCTCATGATGATGCCCACCGAGCCGACATGGAACAGGCCGGGAATCGCCTTGTGCAGGGAACGGGAAACATCAAGCCCCTCGAACTTGGTGCCGAACGAGGTGCCCTTGGTATGCAGGGTGTAACGATGGAAGGTGCGGGGCGTGGCCGATTCGATGGTGTCGATCTTGGCGCGGACGCCGGGAATGTAGCGATCCAGATCCACCAGGCAGCGTTCGATCATGGCTTCCTTGGCGGCACGATAAGCGACCCGGTCGAGCCCGGCCCAATCGTCGTAGTTGGCGTTCATCGAGGCGACGATGGTGTAGTCCGGCGGGACATCCGGCCGGGTCTTGGGATAGTAGAGGGAAAAGGTGCGGCTCTTGGTGTCCATGCGCCGCATCCCCTCGGAGGAAAACTCTTCCGCGGTGGAGGTGAAGAGCAGGTCACCGATATCGTCGATCACTTCGCCCTTGCGGATGCCGAAGTAAACCTGGCAGCTGGAGTTGTTGACCTGGACCTTGTCGAACCGGTCAAGAAAATCGCCGGCAAACCGTTCCCGCCCGACCAGATGATCAATGGTGTTGGTGATGCCGGCGTTGGAAACCACCGCGCCCGCCCTGATGGTCCGCCCTTTCACCGCCACCCCGGTGGTCCTGCCGTTTTCCACCACCACCCGGTCCACCCGGGAGCCGGTGCAGATATCCACGCCCTTGTCCAGCAGTTCCCGGCTCATCATCCCGATCAATTTGTCGGTGCCGCCCTCGAAGGTGAACACCCCCCGGTTCATGAAATTGGAGAACACGATGCCGTAGGTAATGGCCGGCTCATCCAGGGTGGAGCCGTTGGCATAGGTAATCGGTTCCATCAGCAGCCGGTGGACATCGGTTCGCCCGGGGAAAAACCGGTCGAACAATTCCCGGGTGGTGAGGGACTGGTCGTCATAGAAATTCATGCCGTCCACGGTGGCGAAAAATTCCTCGACCGCACGCTGCCCAATACCAAAACGTTGTTGGAGGATGCGGATGAAATCCTCCTTGCTGAAGGTGGTGGTGAGGGAGAACTGGGGATTGTCGAAAACGATGTTCTTCAGTTGAACAATGGAATCGCGGATGGCCTTGCCCCAATATTTCTTGCAGGTCTTGACCATGCCGTAGGGGAAACCGTGCAGGGAGACGTCGAAGATATGGCCGCCGCGCTTGAACCAGGTGGCCAGGCCGCCGAGCTGGGTATGGTGTTCCAGCAGGAGCACGGAATGCCCGGCCGCTGCCAGGCGGTTGGCGCTGGTGAGGCCGCCGAGGCCGGAACCGACCACAATGACGT
>JBFWIP010000215.1:0-3763 GCA_050255935.1 Desulfobulbus sp. | reverse complement strand
CGCCTGCGGTTTTGTGCTGGTCGCCACAGCCAAATCTGACCCAAATCTGAGCGCAATTTTGTCCAGATTGTTTGCGAACAGGCCCTCGGCAGATTCATCTGATCCGTGGTTGTGCTTGTCACCGGTTCTTCGCCGGTGACAAGCGTTTCTCCTGTGTTATTTCTTCATCTCTTCCTTTTCCAGTCGACAGAGCAGGGCCGAGTGGGGCCAACAGCCTATTTCCGGACTGCAAAATTCAGGATCGTCCGGGCAGAGCAGGTTTGCGTTGGATTCAAACACGCCAAAAAGCTCGGGGAGTTTGGGCTCACGCTCCGGAAACCACCATGAATGCTGAACATCAATCATTGTGGGATGCATAGCCTCAGAAAGTTTGACCCTTTGACGTATCGATCCCAGAGGGGTGGAAATGACCGCCCAATCTCCTTCGCTCAGTCCAAGTTCTTGTGCGGTGTCCGGATGCACCGAGACCAAGGGGTCGGGCACTTTTTTCCGGGCCTTTTCGATTTGCCGCTGTTCCGAATGATACATGGGCATATAGCGGCTTCCCGTGATCAGGATCAATGGGTACTCTACTGCCAGTTCCGGGCTCGCCACCGGGCTCCAGATGGGCTCCCGATACTGAGGAAGCGGGGCGGCTCCCAACTCTTCGAAGATAGAGGATTTGAGTTCCACTTTCCCTGAAGGGGTGCCAAATCCATGCTGCTCATACCGGCGATATTCCATCTCGCCAAATATGCCATACTGGTCCACCAGCTGATTAAATGTCAGCCCCACCGGTTCCAGGCAATAGTCATAGACCTCCTCAATGGTTTCCCACGGCCAATATTCCTCTTGCCCAAGGCGCATCCCCAGTCCCCGATAAAAATCGTAGCTGTTTCGTCGTTCAAAAAGTGGTTCAATCCCCTGAGGACAGGCCATGCAGAATCTGTTGGTCAGCCAGAGTTCTGAAGTCTCTACCGTTGAGGCCGCCGGAAAGACATAGTCTGCCATGGCCGCAGAGGGGGTCATGTAGTATTCGACCACCACGTAGAGCTCCAGCGCCTGCAGCGCCTTAAAGACCCGCTTGGTATTGGGCAGGGCGAGAAGCGGGTTATTTGCCAGGGTGATTGCCGCGGTGACGGGGTAGGGCTTGCCGGTGATAATGGCCTCCATCACCTCTCGGGCATGGGCCAGGTTGGAATGCCATGCTTCAGGAGGCGCCATATAACCTTCGGGCAATTTTTTATTGGCAGCGGTGTTCTTTTCCCAGCCTGGATAACCAAAGAACGGGTACAGATCGGCGCCCAGCTGTTTGGATTTTTGGCTTTCCGGCATGAGATCGTTGCATTCCAGGTGAACCCAATCCCGGATTTTTCCGACCTCGCCTGCAAGGGTAAAAACCTCGCCGCCCGGGATTTCCAGATTGCCGGTAATGGCCCGGATAATGGCCCGGCCCCTTGCACACTGCGTGGAATTAACGCCTTGTTTATCCAGTCCCAGCCCAAAGGGAATGACTGCCGGGCCTGAGGTGGCGTACATTTTGGCTGATTGCACAATCAGGTCGACAGGAATGGATGTAATCTCCGAAACTTTTTCCGGGGTGTAGGGTTCAGCCACTTGCTGGAGTTCTTCAAACCCAACAGTCCAACGGGTTACAAATTCTCGGTCATACAAATTCTCGGTGATCATCAGGCGAATCCAACCAAGCATCAAGGCAAGGTCCGTTCCCGGACGAATTTGCAGCCACAAATCCGCCTTCTCCGCCTCTCTCGTTCTGCGGGGATCGATGACGATAAGTTTGGCGCCGTTTTTTCGAGCTTTGACAAGCTGAGGATAGAGGATATTCGGGTTTGATTGCGACGCGTTGCAGCCCCATAAAACGATGCATTTTGCTGCAGGCACTTCACTGCCCATGATCATGCCGCCGTAGGTGGCAAACTCGGTGGCATAGCTGGGGCACATGCAAATCGTGTTTACACCGCAGGTGTTGGGAGAGCCGAACAGATTGAAAAAACGGCGGCAATCCCAGTGATATGTACGTTTGGTGCCGTGGGTGAATGCCAGGGTTTCCGCCCCGTATTTTTCTCGCAACTCTGACAGTTTTTCAGCCACTTCGTCTAAAGCCTGATCCCAGCTGATTTGCTGCCAACGGCCTTCTCCCTTTTTTCCAACCCTTTTTAAGGGGTAATTTATCCGCTGCGGATGATAAAGGTGATCCAGCATCAAACGGCCGCGTTCGCAAAGAACTCCCCGGGAGATTGGGTGCTTGGGGTCCCCGCTGATTTTGACAACCTTGTCGTTTTCGTAATGCAATAAGGACCCGCATCGCGGATGGCAAAGCCCGCAATAGCTTCTGCGAATTTTTTCCATGTGCCTCTCCCTGTTCCAGAGAAGATTGTTGTTCCGGTCGCCTTTGTTTGGTGCAGGGCGCCCGTCTTGATGCCGCGGACCTGTCGGTTTCACGCTTCGAACAGCGACCATTAAAAAGGCTGTTGTCGCGTTATGTTCAGGTCGCATTTGTTTGCTTGCCTGACAAGCATGTTTCTGTTAAGCGTTTTGTATGACAAAATAGACCCTCGGTCAATTTAAAAATAAACCGGAGTCTGAAAAAGATTCTTAATAAAGAATTTGTCCCGCGTTCAATCCTTGACGGATGTGGTTAGAAGCAAAATATTTGAAACAATTCATCGTCAATACAATCTGTTGTGGAATGTGGAGTGCTGTTCCCGTCGTTTTTTGAGACGACGACAACCATGAAGGAGAAAATATGAAAAAAGCCGAGCCAGGGGGAAAGCGGCCAAGCCAGAGCGCACCCCGCCGAGTCGGTGCGCCGGCGGGGCCAAGGAAGGCCAGCCAGAGACGTGACGCCTTGATTCAAGCTGCAGGCGAACTTTTTGTCGAAAAGGGGTACGAGGCTACGTCCATGGACGAAATTGCCGCCAAAGCAGGCTTTGCAAAGGGTACGCTCTACCACTACTTCGCCAATAAGGCGGAACTGCTGCAGGTGTTGCGGGAAGGGTTTGAAAATGAGGTGATGCGGCGCATTCGGTCACGCATGGAAACCTGTCCGGCCGATGATTGGCACGGGCGTATCAGGGCATGGATCGATGCAGCGACCGATGGGTATTTCGAAATGAATGAACTCCATGATGTCGTTATTTACGGCATAGATCTGCCCTTTCGGTATGCCATGGCGAACGCTGAAATCACCAAATATCTTGCACAGTTGATCAGCGATGGTGCCCAGGCCGGGGCTTGGGACGTTGAGGATGAACAGTGGGTTGCGACGGTTATGTTTTACAGTTTTCGCGGTGGCTGCGATGAGGTCATCATGGGGACACAGCCCCCTGAGAGTATTGGTGATAAACTGTATGACTTGTTCTTGCGGATATTGGGTGCCGCGAACCAAGAGACGAAGAGAATCAAAAATTGCGAGAAGGCCCTTTCGGTGGACTAGTTTTTTTCTCTGCCCTGCCTTTCTGACCGCTTATGGACGGAAAAGTGAGGTTGGGGCATCTCCCATGCATCGCAACGGGGGATTTTTTCTTACCGGCAGAAAACATCTTGACTAAACTTAACAAATTTTCGAACCGAAAATTATACAACAGGCAGCATGTCAGAATGGCCAAGGAAAGAAAACGTCTCTCATAATCAGTTGATATCTAAATATTTTCTGCATTGAGACGTATTCTTGCGCATCTTCCGTTGTTCACTCCATTTCGCGAGCGAGGTACTTGCATGATCGGTTCGGCAGTTAATTCCATCAATTCGACGCACACCGGCA
>JBFWIP010000214.1:0-3770 GCA_050255935.1 Desulfobulbus sp. | reverse complement strand
TCCCGCAAGGCGGAAGCGCTCCTCTGCGCGGAATATCTGGAAGAGATCCGCCGCCAGTTGCCGTTGCCGGTGGTCGGCGAGATCCGCCATTTCCGCGATATTTTCGCGCTGCTGATCGAGCAGGCGCGGAGCGAGCGACTGACCCTGATCATCGACGAATTCCAGGAATTTTTTACCGTCAACCCGGCCGTCTATTCGGAGTTGCAGAACCTCTGGGATCGTCACAAGGCCACCTGCAAGCTGAATCTGATCTGCATCGGCTCGGTGCATTCCCTGATGTACCGCATTTTTCAGGACGCCAAGGAACCCCTCTTCGGTCGCGCCGACCGGATCATCTTTCTCAAGCCGTTCAGCATCCGCACCATCTACGCCATCCTCAAGGACCACGGCCATCAGGATTTATCGACCCTGTTCGATTGTTACGCCGTCACTGGCGGGCTGCCCAAGCACCTTGAACTGCTGGCCGAAAACAAGGCCCTGGCGAAAACGGCCATGCTCGATTTCATCCTCAAGCCCCATTCGCCTTTTCTCGCCGAGGGGAAGAGCCAGTTGGTGGAAGAGTTCGGCCGGGATTACGGCACCTACTTTTCCATTCTCGAACTGATTGCCTCAGGCAAAACCGCCCGCAGCGAGATCGAATCGGTGCTGGAGATCCATACCGGCGCCTACCTCGCCCGCCTCGAAAACGAGTATGCCCTCATCGGCCGGCACCTGCCGGTAACCGCCAAGCCCGGCGGACGCCTGCAGAAGTATTTCATCCGCGACAACTTCCTCGATTTCTGGTTCCGCTTCATCCACCGCAACCACTCCGCCGTAGAAACCGGCAACTTCGGCTACCTGCGCCAAGTCATCGACCGGGATTACGCCACCTGGTCCGGCCGTTTGCTTGAGCGGTTTTTCCGCGACTTGCTTGCCGCCGGCGGTCGCTACAACCGGATCGGCAGTTACTGGGAACGGGGAAACCGCAACGAAATCGACCTGGTGGCGATCAACGATCTGGACAAACGCCTGCTCATCGCCGAGATCAAGCGCAACAAAGCGCGGATCAGCCTGACCGAACTTCAAAAAAAGGCGCCCCGGCTACTGGAGGCGTACCGGGGCTACGAAGTGGAATATCGGGCTCTATCCCTTGAGGATGCCGAAGATTTTATGGCCTGAGTGATTCGGTAAAAGCAACCCTGTTCATCGGCTCTTTAGTTTAACCTCTTTCGTCTGTTGGCTGCACGCCTTGGTCGGGTGCGATGCGCTAAAGGCCGTACGCTTGTCCTCCTGAATGACCCGCTTTTTTCTGATCTGTCAGTTACAGATTCATCCTCCCTTGATTTTCCCTCCTCGTCTTATTTTATCCCCGATAGAGATGCAAACCTTTTAGGTCGTCTGTCGTCCTGTTAGGACGAAGAAAAATCGTGGCCAATATAGTTCTTGTCGTATTCCGACGAAGCATTTCTGGTGTCTACTTTGTCCTGGTAAGACATTGTAAAGTATTGAAATTTTAAGAAAAAAATAACAAAAAACACGAAAAAAAACCTATTGACAATGTTTCGACCTGTTCTAAGGTGCTTCGTGTGATCAGGAAAAACAGCAACGATCGGCAAGAAAAAAGATGTAACGAAATAATTATTTTTAAAAAAATAGCGGAGAAAGAATTAGACGGATGAAAAATCTTGAGAAGAAAAACAGATCTCCACCAGCTGTATGAAAAGTTCTTTTAACGGTATTTTTTATAAACGAATATTTTAAAAAGGAGACTTCGATATGAAAGATGCGTTCGATTCATCGCGCTACTATAGGGTAAAGCAGGTTGTGGATACTCTTTCCGTTTCTAGATCTACAATTTATCATTGGATTAAAAAAGAAGAGTTCCCAGCCCCAAAGAAATTCGGGCCGGCACTAAGCGCATGGTTTGGTTATGAATTGAATGAGTGGTGCTGTCGGAAAAATAGCGAAGCTAGGAATTAGCAGAAGGGTGGGCGTTATGGAAGGTTTTGAAAAAGAAAGACCCACTGTTGCAGCAGTGGGCCTCATTCTTCAGGGTTTGATTGTTTCATCCCTTATCTATCAAATTTGATGGATATTTTCAAGGCCTATCAAGTCGAAGCGACGCCTTTTCTTGAGATTTTCCAGGTTCAAAGTCCATTTCCGCGAGCCCCTTCTGCTTCTTTGAGAGAGGGTGTTCGCGGAAATGCGGAAACCCCTGGCCTGCTTTATCCCATCATCGGTGATTGGGCGGCAGGCCAGCGGCCGGAAAGGCATGATTGTTCCGGTCCATTTATAAATCGAAACCACCTAAAAAGGAGGTATTTATGAGTAGTAAGGTCGATAAAATAGAGCCAAGCATCGGGACGCCGGATAATTTCGAAGGATTGGGTGAAATCGAAAAAGCGGATGAAATTTCAGCGGATCCGGAACTAGATCTGCCCAACTTTGCAAATGCTGAGTTGATCTTGCCAGATTCATTTTCAGTGCCGGGAAACACTGAAAAAAAGAAGAAGTCCGCCACGGGTGGATTAGTAGTGTTGAAGGGAGACCAGATCAAGCCCGAACCTATCGAGTGGCTCTGGGAAAATTGGATTGCCGCAGGGAAAATCCACATGATTGCGGGTGAGGCAGGCACCGCAAAAACAACGCTGGCAATTAAACTGGCAGCGGATTTGACCCGTGGGGAGTCCTGGCCCGATGGAAAAAAAATCAAGCCGGGGGATGTCGCGATCTGGTCGGGGGAGGATGGGATTGAAGATACAATTCTTCCACGATTTATTCAGGCGGGAGGTGATAGGAGTCGACTTCACTTTCCGGATAAGGTAGAGGCGTCTGGGGGTCCGCGACAATTTCATCCAAGTGACCATATCGGGCTCTTGGAAACATATCTGAGAGAAAACCCAGGTATTAAACTCCTCATAATCGATCCTATAGTTTCCATGGTGTCCGGCACGGGTCACTCTAACGCCGAAGTACGGCGGGATCTGCAGTCTCTCGTTGACCTTGCCGGGAGAAGCAGGTGTGCTGTTTTGGGGATAACGCATTTTAATAAATTTCGCGGCCTCTCCAATCCGATCGAAAGAGTTTCCGGAAGTATTGCTTTTGCGGCTATAACCAGGATTCTGATGCTCGTTGTCCGTGGGGTTTCTGAGGGTGAGCGTTACCTCCTGCGGGCGCAATCGAATATTGGGCCAGATGGAGGCGGATTCCGCTTCGAACTTATTTTTTCAACATTGGATGGGCACCCGGATATCACGGCCGCAATAATTTCGTGGGGAGACCACATAAGTGGTACGGCCAAGGATATTATGGCCGAACTTGAGCGCCAAAATAATAAAAATGCAACTGCCATGGAAGATGCCACGCAATTTTTAATCGAAACCTTGGCGGGCGGCCCACGTAGTCAGAAGGAACTCATGGAAGAGGCTCGGGCACGTGGGATTTCCGAAAAAACCCTCCGCCGAGCAAAAAAAGCCCTCGCTGTTGAATCGAACGGCCCAAGAGAGGGTGGGTGGTTTTGGAAGATGCCAAACAAAGATGGCCACGATTTACCCATGTGTTGATTTGGCCATGTTCGGAGTTTTGGCCATCTTCCATTTGGCCGGATAGTGGCAATTCGTTACTGGGTTTACAGAAGGGCGTCCGTGGGACGCCCTTTTTTTTGTGGTGCGCCAGGCATGGCGCGTGGTGCGTAAGCACCACTAGGTTGACTGTGGTGGTCAATCAAGGACTTGGAGGTGAAAGTCCTCTACGGACCCTGATGACGGGAACCGTTAGCCGGACGGCAAGGG
>JBFWIP010000213.1:0-3785 GCA_050255935.1 Desulfobulbus sp. | reverse complement strand
CGACGGGGACAGCCCCGGCCTGCGGACGATCCGCACCAGGAATTCCGGTTGAGCGACCCGGTTTACATGGTTTGGGCGTGGAAGGCCTGATGAGGAGGCAACATGTATATTCTTGAACGCCAACAGAAGGTCGGCTGCTCGCGGGAACAAGCCTGGGACTTTCTCCAGAATCCGGCCAACCTCGACCGCATCACCCCGCCGGATCTCAAATTCCGCATCGTCACCGATGTCCCGGCCATCATGTACAACGGCCTGATCATCGAATATCGCATCACCATTCCCCTGATCGGCACCCATGCCTGGATCACCGAAATCAAGCATATTCGCGAGGGATGCAGCTTTGTCGACGAACAACGGCTGGGGCCCTACCGGTTCTGGTATCACTATCACGAAATCCGGCGGGACGGAGACGGGGTGCTGTTGATCGACCGGGTCCATTACCGGCCGCCGATGGGGATATTGGGCAGGGCGCTGCACCGGCTCTATATCCGGCGCACCCTGGAGAGGATCTTCGAGTACCGCAGAGAACGGTTGACGCTTTTTCTCACGCCTCCCAAAAAGGATTAGTTGTTGAGTTTGCGCTTCCGGGCCGCTATCCGGGAACGGACAAACCAGCCCAAACCGATCACCGCCAGCACCACAATGCCGATATCCACCTGATGGGAATATTTCTGGACCACGGTCCAGTGCTCCCGCAGCCGCATCCCCAGCACCAGCAGAAAACCGTTCCACAGGGCCGCACCGATCAAGGTGACCGTCAGGAAGGGCAGCAATCGCATCTTGCCCATCCCGGCGGGGATGGAGATAAAATGGCGGATCACCGGAATGAAACGGGCGATGAACACCGTGAGCACCCCCTGGCGCCGGCTGAAGTACCGCTCCGTCAGTTCGAGGTCATACCGGTTCAACAGCAGGTATTTCCCCACCTTCAGCACCAATGGCTTGCCGCCGTAATACCCCATCCAGTAGGACAGCAACGAACCGACCAGGGAACCAAGCGTGGTGGACAGCAAGGCCAGCCACAGGTTCCACTTGCCGTCGGTAACCAGAAAGCCGACAAAGGGCATGACTGCCTCGCTGGGCACCGGCACAATCATGCTTTCCAGGGCCATCAGCAAAAAGGCGCCGACATAGGCGGTGGTATCGAGGATGCGGACGGCGATATGGCTGATCAGTTCGGTAAGCATGGTTCTCCGTCAACGAAGAAAATAGAACAGGGCAATCGCCCCGAAAATTACCCGGTACCAGGCAAAAAGGCGAAAATCGTGATGGGCCACGTAGCGGATCAGCCCCTTGATCGCCAGCAGGGCGCTGAAAAAGGCGGTGACAAAGCCCACCGCAAAAAAGGCCAGGTCCACGTTGCCCATGGACTGCCAGGACTTGTAGACATCGTAACCGGTGGCAAGAAACATGGTCGGAATGGCCAGGAAAAAGGAAAACTCGGTGGCCGTCTGCCGCGACAGCCCAAAGAGCATGCCGCCGATGATGGTGGCACCGGAACGGGAGGTTCCCGGAATCAGGGAAAAAACCTGGGCAAAGCCCACCTTGAGCGCATCCAGCCAGTGCATCTGATCGACATCGGTGATGCGTGGCCGGATCGGCCGCCGCTCCACCAGGAAGATGATCAGGCCGCCGACGACCAGGGCCACCGCAACCACAACCGGATCAAAGAGATAGGTCTTGATGATCTTGTGCAGGGCCAGGCCGAAGAGCGCCGAAGGTACCACGCCGATGACCAGATTGATCACAAACCGCCAGGCCGCGGCATCCCCCTGCAAGCCGGCAATCACCCGCGTCAGCCGCTGGCGGTAATGCCAGCACACCGCAAGGATCGCGCCCAACTGGATAACGATCTCAAAGGTCTTGGCCTGCTCACCGGTGTAGTTGAGCAGGTCACCGCTGATGATCAGATGGCCGGTGGAGGAAATAGGCAGAAACTCGGTCAGCCCCTCGACGATACCGAGGACGACACTTTGGAGAAACGACAACAAGTCCATGGAATCAACACTCTTCAGGCAACAAAACTGGGGGATCGCTCTTCCCCCTGCGGAAAGAGTGGATCAGGCCCAGGGGCACCTTGCCTGTACCCCGAAAAGGTCTTCCATGTCAAGGAGATACCGGGACAGGAGCGGTGCGCCCTTTGGCCAAGGCCGCCAAAGCCGTTCAATCGCCGTTGCGGTCAAGATGTTCAAAATAGGGCTGATACTCACGGAAATACATGTCCGCGAGGGTGAGGAAAGCGGTCAACGCCAACGGGCCGTAGATAATGCCCATCAATCCGCACATGCTGATACCGCCGATAATCGAAAGCAGCACCAACAGCGGCGGCAACTGGGCCTGGACCCCGACGAATTTCGGTTTGAACAGGTAATCGATGGAAAAGGAGAGCAGCAGGTAAAAAATCACCGTAAACATCGCCTGCCAACCATATCCCTTGAGGTAGAGGATCACGGCGGTCGGGAGAAAGACCAAGCCGATTCCGACAATGGGCATAAAGGCCACCACCGCCATCACCGCCCCCCAAAGGACCGGGGAAATATAGCCCATCACCGCAAAGTAAACACCGCCACACACGCCCTGGATCAGGCCGCTGAGGGTATTGCCCACAAGGATCGCCCCGGAAATCGAGGAAAACCGTTCGATCAGAAACCGATTCTGGGCCTCCGGCAGCGGTGAAAGCCTGAGGAGAAAAGCGGTCAGGCGATCAAATTCGATCAGCAGAAAAAAAACGCCGGTGATTACAATACAGAACTGGAAGATAAAACTGATAATGTCGGCCGCCAATCCGGAAACCTGGTTGTAGAGAAACAGGCCGACCGTGGTGGAGAATTTGGTGATCATTTCCGGGAGGCGGTCGATATCGAAATGAATCCCGTACCCGGCGAGAAAATCTGTGACCCGGTGGACATGAGCATTATTTTCCAGCGTCTGCTGGAGCAGAACCAGCACATCGTTTTTCCTGGCCAGTTGAATGACCCCCGGAATTTCGGCGGAAAGGGCGCCGATGCTGAACAAAAGCGGCAAGAACACACAAAGGGTAATGAGCAGGCAGGTCAAGCTGGCCGCCATCCAGGGACGTATGCGAGCGGTCATTTTGAGATAGGCGGGATGAAAAACCGTGGCCAGGAGAAAGGCGAGAAACAGTTGGGTCCAAAACGGCCACAGCACCACCCCCAGCATCAAGCAGGCAAGGGAAAAGATTAACAAAAAGGTAACGCGTTGAATCGTCGGGGGTGGGAGTGACATGAAACCTCCAGGAACTGCTCATGAACAGAAATCCGGTCCGGCCCGGAAAAAATTGGATTCCGGTTTATTCTAAAACCGATCAACCCGGAACGCCAGCGTATTGTCACAAGGTGGTTTCTTCACGGCGCGATACCGACGCTTCTTCCGCAAGCGACCGCTTAATATGGGGTGGAATTTGCGGCAATATCTGGACATTGCCCGGGAAAATTCTTGCAAGGCCGAGATGAATGGTGTAGATAATTGCACCTTGCAACAAAGACAAATCGTCGGGGCGTAGCGCAGCCTGGTTAGCGCGCCTGCCTTGGGAGCAGGAGGTCGGGCGTTCGAATCGCCCCGCCCCGACCATTGAATTATAATGAAAAGCCAAATACCTACAAGGTGTTTGGCTTTTTTATTTGGTGCTCATTCCGTTTTTTGGTGGCGGTCGTTGGTGGCGGTTTTGTTCTCACCGTTGGAAAATCGGCCCTCCAAAGGAGTACCAGGCTATGCGGTTTCAACGGAGCGAATCAATGAATTGAAATAGTTGAACTCGAATTTAG
>JBFWIP010000212.1:0-3787 GCA_050255935.1 Desulfobulbus sp. | reverse complement strand
TTGAAGGCCAACATCAACAAGATCGCCCAGGTGGTGATCGATCTGTCGGTAAAAAACGGCAAATCGGTCCTCAAAATTCTCAAGGCGGAAAAACGCACGTCCCCCTCGATCAACAAGGCCCAGATCTTCTCCTGTGAACAGGGGGAGATAACCTTTGAAATCCCGCGCACTCTGCCGGGGCAGTTTGACCTGGGCGGCAGAATCAAGGCGGTACGGCAAAAACAAGGGTTGTCGCAGAAGGAACTGGCCCAACGTACCGGAGTCACCCCGAGCAGCATCTCCCAGATCGAGAAAAACCTGATCTATCCCTCCATCCCGGCACTGTTTAGGCTTGCGGAAAGCCTGGCCATCGGGGTGAACACCTTTTTCGAAGGCATGTCTTCCTCGCGGAACAGTTGTGTCTTCTCCGGAAGCGACAGGGGTGGAGTGGTTTTTGAAAAAAACTGCAAAAACGGCGTGACCGGCCAATGCCTGTTGCCGCCGGACTTTGGCGATACGGCGGCTGTTCCTTACCTGCTGCGCATCGAACCGGGCCGGAAACTGGTTGGCCATTTCTTTCATCACAAGGGGGAAGAGGCGGGATATCTGCTGCAGGGAAACCTGGCCCTGTGGATCAACGGCCTGCGCCAGGAGGCGGGACCGGGAGATCTGATCTACCTGCGCCGCGAGATTCCGGAACAGTGGGAAAACAACGGCGACACCGTTGCCGAACTTCTGTGGCTGAAGCTACGCCCGTAAAAGGTCTTGAGGAACTCCGGGCAGGAACATTCCCGCCCGGAAGTTTGGAGGCTGGTCGTGATCAGGCGGCCAGAATTTTTTTGGCACTTTCGTCCCGGGAATCGGTCATATAGGTGATGCCGGTTTCGCGGGCGGTTTCCCGATTGCCGGCAAAAATATCGGAACGGGCAATCTTGCCCAACTGGAACTTGCGGGCCCCGGCCATCAACTGTTGCAGGCCACAGGCCAGCTTGTCGGCCATGGTCCACATCGCAATCGCGCCGTAGGGGATGCGTTTCATTTCCTCCCTCCCCACCTTTTTCTCGACATCATAGTAGGAGGCAAAAATCTCCTCCGGTGTACTGCCCATGGAACTGATGCTCGCCGGCAGCTTATCCCAGTTCCCATTGACCTGCTCACGGCGTTCGGGATGAATGGCGCCTTCGATGTTGGCTCCGAGGAAACCCGGAATCATGATACCGCGCCCCATGCAAATCAATTTGGTAAACGGCGCCCCCAGGGCCAAGCCCTTGAAGAGGCTGTCTTCCAGGGCAAAACCGCCGGCAAAGGACAGATCCACCACCCGCTTCCCTTGGGACGCCAGGATGGAGGCGTACTCATAGGCCTTGGCATGAAGGTTGATCGAGGGAACGCCCCAACTCTGCATCATGTTCCACGGGCTCATTCCGGTGCCGCCACCGGAACCGTCAATGGTCAGCAGGTCAAGGCCCGCCTCGGAGGCGAACTTGATCGCCATGGCCAACTCTTCCATGCCGTAGGAACCGGTTTTGAGCGAAATCCGCTTGAACCCGATCTTGCGCAGGTAGTCAACGGACTTCATGAAATCCTCGCGCACCAAATCCACCGTGCCCAGATCGGTTCCACCGAGGCGGCTGTGGCGGGCAAAAGACTTGATCGCCCCTTTTTCATAAGCCATCTGCACTTCCGGCTGGGTTGGGTCCGGGTCGACAATATAGCCGCGGTTCTTGAGGAACTGGGCATACTTGATGCTGGCCACCTGAATCTCGCCGCCGATATCCTTGGCCCCCTGCCCCCACTTCAACTCCACGATGCAGCGGTCTCCGTACTTTTCCACCACATATTCGGCCACACCGTTGCGGGTATCTTCCACATTCAACTGAACGATGATGGCGCCGAACCCGTCGAAATAGCGGAGGTAGGTATCGATGCGACGATCGAGTTCCGGCGCCTTGGTGATACGGCCGTTTTTGATCTCCGAGGCCTTGTCCACGCCGACCACGTTTTCCCCGACCACAATCGGAATGCCGACCAATGCCCCGCCGATGGCAAACGAATCCCAATATTTTGCCGCAATAAAGGTTGAACCGAGGGCCCCGGTCATCAGGGGGATGCGGCTTTTGGTTTTGACGGTGTTGCCGAACTCAGTGGTTAAATCAACATTGGGGAAGATGCAGTTATCGGAGTTGCTGGCCAATCCCTCGGTCATTCCCTGCGCACCGTAGGCATACCCCTGGATACGCAGCGAATTGTAGGAAACACCGACATGGTGTGTATTGTTTGCCCCAGCGGTGACCACACCAAAATCGCGTGGATACAGCAGCTTCCTGCCCACCAGGCTCGATTTCCAGGTTTCGCATTGGCCCATGCAGTCGGCCCGGCACAATGTGCACAGGCCGGATTCCGCGGGATTGCCTCTGTTGACGGTACCAAGGACATCGTTATTTTTCGAAAAACGCATACTTTTCCTTCCTTGTCTATGGGATGAAGCGGTTGCACTTTACCGCCCGGTTCAAAAAAAAGGCGCCTGTCCCCGGGAGAGAGGAGACAGACGCCGTTGTCGTGTCGTTTTTGCATGATCCTGTGTCGGCACGCCGTTGTGCCGACACGGAATAAAATATTTATTTAAAATTAATCATAATGTCAACAGATAAGTTAAAATAACTTTTTCCGGAAGAGCCACCGGATCACTCTGCGGTCATCGATCACGCATCAAGCTCGGCGGCGAGAAGAATGGCCTCCGAAATCTCGAGCATGGATTTGCGCGAATCCATGCTTTGCTTTCTGATCCAACGATAGGCATCGTCCCCGTTCAATTTCCGCCGTTGCATGATAACCTCCTTGGCCCGCTCAATCGTCTTTCGTGACCTGAGTTCCTGCTCGATCAACTTGGTACGCACAATCAGTTCGCTTGTATGGATGGCCACCGCCGCCTGATTGGCGACTGCGGCCAGCAGGTTGAGATCGGTTGCGGAAAATTCGTGAAGTATGGAGGTAAAGCAGTTTAACACACCGATAATCTGTCCCTTTTTCCCCAAAAGCGGGACACCGGCCATGGAGACGAGGCCGAGTTTCCGCGCCATCTCCTTCTCCTTGAAAATTTCGCATTGCAATACGTCGGCCACGACCAGCGGCTGCCGGGTTGTGGCCACATGGCCGACCACGCCCTCATTCATCCCTAGGGCGCGATCGATCATGTATTCCGGTTCGATGGCCTGGGTTGCCTTGAGCCGAATCATGGGCGGTGCGCTGTCCTCGTCAATCAACCACAGCGAGCAGATGTCCACACCGGTCACCCTGGCGACCACCATGACCATCAACTTGAACACGTCTTCCAAAAACAGATCCGAAGTCACGGCACGGCTGATTTCCATCAACGCCTTGATATAATTGTCGTAACTCGGAAGGTACGGATCGGCTCTCATCCCAGCTTCAGCGGACGAAGCCCTGCTGGAGACATTCCATCCCCTTGCGCGTGATCAGGGAGAGGCGCTGATCCACATTACTCTCAATCATGCCCATGTCGTTCATCACCTTGAGCAACCGTTCCGTTTCCACGAGACTGAGCCGGAGTTGCCGGGCAATAACATCGGAGCTGACCAACCCAGGTTGGGGATTACTGAGATTCTGCGAAAGAATATGCAGGACTTGAAGTTTTTCCACACCGATAGACATAGGAAACCTCTCTGGTGAACACATGCCTTGTTCGACAAGCCGGCCTGCGGAGTCCCGGCCCGCCGGCTGCAATTCGTCCATTGATCGGTCATCTATTAACGGCTTCACGGCGGAGAAGCAATAAAAAATTAACTAA
>JBFWIP010000211.1:2639-3806 GCA_050255935.1 Desulfobulbus sp. | reverse complement strand
GTGCTGATCCTGGCCCTGATTCCCCATATCCGGCCGCAGGCGCTCGACACCCTCTTCCTTCGCAACACCACCCTGGACCGGGGATTCGCCGAATTCGGCGGCTGGAAGGGCGTCAGCCATGGCGGCTTTCTCCCCACCGGCGAGACCGCAACCTTCATCCTCGCCGGAGAGGATCTGCACAAGCGGTTTGCCGTGGTCCGCTTGTTTGAGGCGGACCATGTCTTCTTCAGGGGGGGCATTCTCCGGCTGGAGCACCAGGCCGCCAACGAACCGTTCTGCAGCGGCGCCCTGGTTCCTGGCTCCGAATGGTTGCAGCGGCTGACCACCGGGGTCCGCCACAAGCCGGACTTCACCATGCACTTTCCGGCCAAATTGATCACCACCGCCCTGGCCTGGGAGGATCTGGTGCTCTCTCCGGAGGTGCTGGAGGAAATCGGCCTGATCAGCACCTGGATCAGGGATGCGCATATCCTCATGGAAGAGTGGGGCCTGAAAAAATCGGTCAAACCGGGCTACCGCAGCCTGTTCCATGGCCCCCCGGGGACCGGCAAGACCCTGACCGCCACCCTTATCGGGGCCTCGGCCGGGGTCGATGTCTACCGGATCGACCTTTCCATGGTGGTGTCCAAGTTCATCGGCGAGACCGAAAAAAACCTGGCCAATATCTTTGACCAGGCCGAGCACAAAAACTGGATTCTCTTCTTCGATGAAGCCGACGCCCTGTTCGGCAAACGGACCCAGACCAGCACGGCCAACGATCGCTACGCCAACCAGGAAATCTCCTACCTGCTGCAACGGGTGGAGGATTTTCCCGGGGTGGTCATCCTCGCCACCAACCTGAAGGCGAATATCGATGACGCCTTTGCACGGCGCTTCCAGTCGGCGATCTATTTTCCCATGCCCGACGCCGATCAGCGGCTGCGGCTGTGGGAGGGCGCCCTGCGTTGCGGCTGCGCCCTGGATGAGGACGTTGCCCCGAGGGACCTGGCCGAGCGCTTTGAACTCTCCGGCGGCGCCATTGTCAATGTGGTCCGCTATGCCGCGCTCAAGGCGCTGCAGAACGGGACGCCGATGATACGGCAGGCGGATCTGCTGAAAGGCATTACCCGCGAACTGAAAAAAGAAGGCAAGACCCCCTCCTTTCCAGGTTGACAGGAGTTGTCATGA
>JBFWIP010000211.1:0-2539 GCA_050255935.1 Desulfobulbus sp. | reverse complement strand
TCAAGGGGATGACCGCCCAATACGCCACCTATGAGGCGACCGTCCTCAAACTGGTGGAGCAGAACTCCCTCGATACCCTGACCGAGGCCTCCTTTGCCGCCTTGACCGGCGAACAGGTCCCGGAGGGGGTGGTCAACGGGTTGCGGGCGCTGCAGGATGAGCGTTTTAGCGGAAAAAGCGGCCTGATCAAGGCGATCAAGGCCAAAATGGACGAGATCAAGCAGCCGACCGAGGCTTTTCAACAAGATATTCTCCAGGCACTGAACACCTTGCCCGCAGACGCGTCACCGGAGCAGTACTTTGCGCGGATGGCCGAGTTGCAGGTCCCCGCCGATCTTCTCCAGCAGTTGGAGGCAATCCGCGAAATCGACTATCCGAACAAGGACATGTTCGTCAACGCCCTCAAATGCCGTGTCCTGCAGCAATGCACACCGGCAGCGGAGGCGGCAGAGAAGGCCACCGCCGTTGGCGGCGAAGCCTATGGCGAGCGGATTGTCGCCAAGGCCCGCAAAGAGCATCTCCCCGGCCGCAACCGGCCATTCCGATGGCGCGGCTGGGACTGCGGCTGCCATCTGCAGGATTCCTCGACAACCATCTATGGATTTGCCCCTTTCTGGAAGGGTGGCGATGTCCAGCGGATCGATTTCAGCGCCTTCAGCAGAATCGGTTATTTCGCCCTCCCCTTCGACAACAACGGCAACCTGCCCCAAGAGCAGGACCGGCTCCAGTGGCAGCGGAAATCCGCCGATTTCGTCAACATGGCGCATCGCTACCACACCAAGGTCGACCTGGTGGTCTATAAAAACAACTGGCAGAACTGGGAGCGCCTGGATGACCAGCAGCGGAGTTTTTTTATCGACAACCTGACTTCCAATCTTGTCTCGGCCATTGACCAGAAGCTGGACAACAGCCTGCTCAATCGCCTGATGCCCCTGTTCTCCCTGGGCAGCGTCCCCATCCCGACCATGGGCGACGGAGTGACCATCTTTTTTGACAACTATCCCAACGATTTCGTCTCCCAACACGCTTTTCAGGCACTGATCAAACAACTGCGCCAGAAACTCGACGCCGCCGCCAGGAACTACCGTTTGCAGGTCGTGCTGCCTTATGGGGAATACGACCAACTGCTGGCCTTACGCGACGAGGTGGATCTCTTCCTTATCTTCCTGCCGGAACCGACCAAGGAAAAAAAGAAGGAATTACGGCAACAAATCGAGGAAAAGCTAAGTGGGGAGCAGCGGCGCGATACCCTGCGCAAAATCGTGCCGATCCTCGCGACCGGCGGATTGACGGAAGACGGGACAATCCGGCAACAATTCACGGATGACATGATCTATTTCCAGGACGATTTCGCGGGCGCCGGATTCTGGCCGGTCCCGACCAGTGGCGAGACGGGGGCAACCGGAATCAGCGAGACCCTGCACAACATTTTTACCGGCAACGACGCCTCTGATTATTTTCTCTCCTGGGTGAACGACCGCTTTCCCTGGATCGGGACCTTTGTCTGCCCCCATCGATGGGAACTGCGACTCGCGCTGGATTTGTTGTTGGCCGTAATCGTGCTCTCTTGCCTGCTCTGTTGCTGGAGTTTCGAGATACAGGCCTTTTTCCGCCGGCACATTCTATGGTGCCTCGCGGTGATTGGGGCATGCTTGCTGATCTTGCTGGCCCTTTCCATCGGTGACCCCTACCAGAGGAACGTGACCACCGCGATCCTGCTGCTGACCCTGGTCGCGGCGGCATTGGCGGGTCTCTGGTTCTTTTTCCGTAAACTCAAGCAGTCCGATCTGCCCTGATGGTTCCCGCCATTTTTTGCAAACGCTTACGCATTTAAAGTACAATGAAACGATGGGTCACATACTCAACTACAGTTAGCCTACGAGGAGGACATCATGAAACAGCACGCGGAAGAATTCTCCAGCCGCACCCGTTCCGTGCCCGCCGCTGAGATTGTCGGCGGCGAACACACCCGGTCGCTGTCAACCGGGGGCGCAGGCAGGTCGTTTCCGGCATTGCAGGCCATGGCCGCTGAAATTGAACACAGTCCACTCATGGCCCGGCAGCAAAAAAAGGCACAGGGATTGTTCAACCAACCCGTCCAACGTCTGGTCGAGGAGGAGGAACCGGTTCAGGGAAAAGCAGCATCCGTGCAACGGCAATTATCACCGGAAGAGGATGAAGAGCCCCTCCAGGGACAATGGCGGGAGGGCGCCGCCGTGCAACGCCGCCCGGACGAGCCCCGGAGCAACCGAACCGGAATGCCGGACACCCTCAAACAGGGGGTCGAATCCCTCTCCGGCCTTTCCCTGGATGAGGTCCGGGTCCATTACAACTCCCCGCAGCCCGCCCAAGTCAATGCCCTGGCCTATGCCCGGGGAACGGACATCCATCTCGCCCCCGGCCAGGAACAGCACCTCCCCCATGAGGCATGGCATGTGGTGCAGCAGGCCCAGGGCCGGGTTCAACCGACCGGGCAATTGCAGGACGGCATCCCGGTCAACGATGACCAGGGTTTGGAGCAGGAGGCCGATGCAATGGG
>JBFWIP010000210.1:0-3831 GCA_050255935.1 Desulfobulbus sp. | reverse complement strand
GCCATTCTGGAGGAAAAGCCCTATCCCCTGAAGATGGTGGTGGTCCAGTCCGGCAACCCGCTGGTCACCATGGCCGATTCCACCCGGACCCGGACAGCCTTTACCCGGATCGAGACCCTGGTGGTGATCGACATGTTCATGACCGAAACCGCAAAACTGGCCGATGTGATCCTGCCGGCTTCGAGCTGTTTCGAGAAAACCCAGCTCAACCGTTCATCGATCCGCAACAACCCCATGTTCCTTCAGAATGCGGTCATTGCGCCGGTGGGCGAGTCCTGGCCCGATTGGAAAATCGTGTTTGAGTTGGGGCGGCGGCTGGGGCTGGCGCAGGATTTTCCCTGGCAGACCGCCGAGGAGGCGATCGACTTTCAACTGGAGCCGGCCGGGGTGAGTGTGGCGGATCTGCGCGCCAACGGCAAGGGACTGCGGATCGAGGAACTGCGTTACGAAAAATACCGGGAACAGGCCTTCAAGACCCCCTCGGGCAAGATCGAGTTCTTCTCCAGCCGCCTGGCCGATGCCGGTTTTTGCGGCGTTCCCTTTGCCAAGGGATGGGGGCCGGACCCGATCAGTTTTACCGGCCAAAGCGAAACCTACCCGGTTCTCGGCATCAGCGGCAGCCGGGATATCCGCTTCACCAACTCCCAGTACCGCACCATCCCCTCGTTGCTCAAGGCCGGCGCCGGGGCCGTGGTGGATATTCATCCCGATGATGCGGGCGCCCAAGGCTTTGCCGAGGGGGATCGCATTGCCATCGAAACCCCCAAGGGATCCATCGAGATGACCGCACGGCTCTCGACCACGGTTCGCCCGGGCATGGTGCGGCTGGCTTGGGGGTGGGGCGATTACGATCCCAAGGCCAACCTCAACAGCCTGACCGAGGATGACATCCGCAACCCGATCAGCGGCACCTCCACCAGCCGCAGCTTCATGTGCCGGCTGCGCAAGTTGTAACCCGGGCGGCTTTCGGAAACAGGTATGCCGAGGATGAAATTGTGGGCATAACGCCGCAATCGGCCCAAGAGATCATTTCTCGATTAAGTCTGTATGGACATGAAAAAGGCTCCCCAAGGGGAGCCTTTTTATCATATCAGCGCTTCAGATCAATGGGTGCGTGTTGAGCCCCCTGTTCTCAGTTCGTCCCCCCAGGCCGCCCGGTCTACATCCAAGAGCGACATGGCCAGGTTTTGGAGCGAGGGTGCCAGGCAGTACTCGCGCATGAAGAGTTCCGCCTCGACGCCACCGATACCGACAGCAGCCTGCAGGTCAAGTTCGGCTTCATTGTCCCGGTGCATTGCCCTCAAGACCAGGCTGCGGCCGACATAGGCCACGCTTCGCCGCGGGTTCAACCGCAGGGACCCGTTCAAATCATCCAACGCATTGCCGAGATCTCCTCGATTGAACCGGGCCATGGCCCGCAAAAAAAGCAGGTGGTCGTTTTTTGCATCAAGTTCCAGTGCCCGGCTCAATTCGGTCTCCGCCTCGGCAAAGTTACTGTTTTTAAAATACGCCAACCCGAGGGGCAGGTATACCCTGGCCGGATCCATACCGGATTCCAGCGCCTTGCCAAACCCAATAATGCTCCGTCCGTACTCGCCCCGAAGAAAATGGCGCTGCCCGGAAAGGAATTCTGCATTGTGCTTCATGATGACACCTCCCTGTTCAGGAGTGCAAAAGGTGGAGGAAACGGCCCCTTTTGCCTGTTTGGGAATAATTCTTGTTTCCTGCTTTAATATGTAAGCATGCAGGGCAATGGCCGCAAATGAAGAAGGGGAAAATCAGAGGCAACGCATCCAGCCAAGGCTCCACATGCAGTGACCGCAGGGAACGCGATTGCCGTAACAGTCGTGGATATCGAGGAGGTTGGGGTTGATGAGATCGGGGCAGGGCCCGGAGGAGCAACTCCAGCAGGGCGCGTAATCGTTGCCGCCCGCTTCGGAACGGAAGGCAGCGTAAGCGGAATCACGCCAGATACGTTCCAGGGGATCTTCCCCGATGTTGCCAAAGGAACGGGACCGTACATGCACCGGGACCTGGTTGACCATGCAGGCATAGGTGTGCCAGAGAAAATGGCAGGGCATGACATCGCCGTTCATGGCAATGAACACCGCCTGATCCTCCATGAAGGGGCAGGTGCGGGCATTGGCGGCCGGTGCCTGGATCGGTGGCAGGGTGAGCCGGATCCCCCGTTGTTGGGCGAGATCGACGGCTTGCCGCCAAAGGGGCTCGATATCGGCAATATCCGTTGCGGCCTGTTTGAGGATGTTGGGGAAATGGAGGGTAATATCCTGTTCCCGAGCTTCCTGTTGCATGGCCTTGCCAAGGTCCACGAGTTGCCGGTCTTGTTCGGTTTTCTTGAATTTGAGGTATGTCGAGGGGAACTCGGCCAGATTCAACCCCTGGGCAGAGGCTTTCTCCGCCCACTTGGCAAACAGTGAGCTCGCCTCCCTGCTGCAGGGCGTAAACAGGCTTTCTTCCTCCAGGCGGCCATCAAAGGAGAAAAGGTGGCTGGCGATGATATAGTCCACTCCCCGCCCGGCGGCCCAGTCGATGATCAACGGCAGCTGATGGACCGTCCGGCGTTGAAGCACCACCTCGAGGCCGATACTGAGCGGACGTTGCCGGCCGCCGGCAGCGTGTCGGAGGAGATCAATGGCCCGTTCCACCGGGGAGCACTGGTGTTCTCCCCCCGGTGCCGGCTCGAGATTGTCCATGGACAGGCAGACGGTATCCAGGCCGGCCTCGAGCAACTGTTGTGCCTTGACCTGGTTCAGCAGCAGGCCGTTGCTTTGAAATCCGATCACTCCCTTTTGCGGCATGACCTGCCTGGCACGGGCAATCATCGTTGCCAGCTCCGTATGGAGCAGGGGCTCGCCGATACCGTTCAAGACCAGAAAGTGGGTCCGGGAGAGCGCGGGCAACAATCGTTGGAACAGGGCCGGATTCAGGTCGCCCTCTTCGATGCAACTGCCCCGGGCATGTTTGACGCACATGCGGCAGCGCAGGTTGCAACGGGTGGTGGTCTCCAGGTAAATCTTCCGGGGAAAATCCGGAGAAGAGCCAGCGGGTGCAGGGAAGAGGGCCATACAGGACAAGGCAACGCAGAGTGAAAGGGGGCTGTTATTGGTGGAAAAAGAGCAGGCTGCAGAGAGACACCCCGGGGATCAATCCAACCATTGCTCGACCTCACTTTGGGTGGGAATGCGGCCCACGCATTTTACCTCGCCATTGATGACCACCGCCGGAGTCGAAAACACACCCATCATGGCCATCTCTTGAAAATCTTTCACTTTTTCAATTGCGGCACCAACCCCTTTTGCCGCCACTGCCGCTTCGATAATCTGTTGGGTTTTCTCACAGGAAGCGCATCCGGGTCCACACACTTTGATAATCATGGGATTCTCCTTGATTTTGACATTTAGTGGTTTTGACATTTAGATAATGAAATTAAACAAATAACCGATCGCAACAATGCCGCAGGCAACCACGCCGATGAACACCGCGATCAAACGGGGTTTGAGTACCTTGCGCAAAATGATCATTTCCGGCAGGGAAAGGGCGATCACGCTCATCATAAAGGCCAGCACCGTGCCCAGGGCCGCGCCCTTGCCGAGCAGTGCCTCCACCACCGGGACAATACCCGCGGCATTGGAGTACATCGGCACGCCGATGGCAACCGCAGCCGGAACCGACCACCACGCCTTCTTGCCCATGAGGGCGGCCATGAAATTTTCCGGAACATACCCGTGGATAAGGGCGCCGATTGCAATACCGGCCACCACATAGATCCAGACCTTGCCGACAATGTCGCGCACCGCGTCCCACCCCATG
>JBFWIP010000209.1:0-3833 GCA_050255935.1 Desulfobulbus sp. | reverse complement strand
TCGCAACGGTGGCAGACGACCAAGAAAAAGGTCAGCGATGCCGTCTGGAAGGTCGCCCAGGAACTGTTGGAGATCTATGCAAAGCGGGCGATGCGCCAGGGGCATCGATTCTCGCCGGTCGGCGACCTCTACCGCCAGCTCGAGGAATCCTTTCCCTACGATGAAACCAGCGGCCAGGCCAAGGCCATCGATGACGTCATCGATGACCTGACCCATGACCAGCCCATGGACCGGTTGATCTGCGGGGATGTCGGCTACGGGAAGACCGAGGTCGCGGCCCGGGCCGCCTTCAAGGTCATCGAGGACGGGTATCAGGTGGCGCTTCTCGTGCCGACAACCGTTCTTGCGGAACAGCATGCGGCGACCTTCCGCGAACGATTTGCCTCCTTTCCGGTGGAGATCGCCTGCCTCAACCGGTTCCGGACCACGAAACAGCAAAAGGAGATTGTCGCCAAGTTGAGCACCGGGGCCGTCGATTTTGTGGTGGGGACCCATCGTTTGCTGTCCAAGGATGTCCAGTTCAGCAAACTCGGCCTGCTGATTATCGATGAGGAACACCGTTTTGGCGTCGCCCATAAGGAAAAGATCAAGAAGATCAAGGCAAGCGTCGACGTCCTCACCCTGACCGCCACCCCGATTCCCCGTACGCTGCAGATGTCGCTCTTGGGCATTCGCGACCTTTCGGTCATCTCCACCCCCCCGCAGCAACGGCGGGCGGTCAAAACCTTTCTCGCCAAGCATGACCAACTGGTGATCCGGGAAGCTGTGGTTCGGGAACTGGAACGCGGCGGGCAACTCTTTTTTGTTCACAACCGGGTGAAGTCGATCCATCGTATCGCCGAAACAATCGGCACGCTCGTGCCGCAGGCGCGTATCGGCGTCGCCCATGGACAGATGGCCGGGCCTGAGTTGGAAGATGTCATGGTTCGCTATATCAACCATGAACTCGATATCCTGGTCTGCACGACCATCGTCGAATCCGGCCTCGACATCCCCAATGCCAACACCATTATCATCAACAGGGCCGACCATCTCGGGCTGGCCGATATCTACCAGTTGCGTGGCCGGGTCGGACGCTCCAACCGGCAGGCCTATGCCTACCTGCTGGTGGCCTCGCTCGACCACCTCACCGCGGATGCGCAACAGCGTCTGCGGGCCCTGATGGATTGTTCCGAATTGGGCGGTGGCTTCAAACTGGCCATGAACGATCTGCAAATCCGGGGGGGCGGCAATCTGCTCGGTGTTTCCCAGTCCGGGCATATTGCAGCTGTCGGCTATGATCTCTACCTGGAATTGCTGCAGTCCACGGTCGCCGACTTGAAACGCAGGGCCCTGGAGGGAGGGGATCGTCCATCGACCGAGGAAATCGATCCCGAGGTGAATTTGAAGGTGGCAGCCTATCTTCCGGACAGCTTTATCGGCGATGCCACCCAGCGGTACCAGGCCTACAGGCGCATCTCCATGGCAGGTTTCGGCACCGAGGAGGACCTGGCCGATATCGAAGCCGAACTGATCGACCGTTACGGGCAACTGCCGCAGGAGGCGGCGACATTGCTGGAAATTATCCGCCTGAAGCAGCAGTTTCGTCGGCTTGGCATCCACAAGCTTGAGCAGGCCCCGGAAGTTCTCGTCTTTTCCTTTGTCGAGCAGGCCCCGGTCGATCCCGGCCGTCTGCTGTCCCTGATCCAGCAAGGTTCCAGTAAGAAAAAAGCGACTTCAACCATCCGTCTCACCCCGGATCAGCGGTTGGTCGTACCGTGTTCAGCGCAAGAGAACGTCTTTCAGCGGGTTCATACACTTATTCACGCCTTACAGGGAGATCAACAATGAGCAACACCCCCCTCTATTGTGAGAAAATTTTTCCGGTTTTCCCTTGGAGCGAAATCGATACCGTTCTGTTGGATATGGACGGTACCCTTTTGGACAAGCATTTTGACGATTATTTTTGGGAACAGTATCTGCCGGAGCATTACAGCCTGGTGCATGACATCTCGGTGGAAGAAGCAAAACAACAGCTGCTTGCACGATATCACAAGGTGCAGGATACCTTGGACTGGGCCGATCTCGATTTCTGGTCCCGTGAGCTGGACCTCGATCTCCAGGATTTAAAGATGCGGATCAATCATTTGATCGGGGTGCATCCGTATGTGATTGAGTTTTTTGAGTTCTGCCTCAAAAACGGGAAAAAATTGTATCTGATCACCAATGCCCATTCTGATTCCCTGGCGATAAAATTGCAAAGGACGGCGATCGGAGCTTGGTTTGACCGCATTGTCTGCGCCCATGAGGTGGGGTCTGCCAAGGAAGAACTCCTGTTTTGGGAGCGCCTGGAGTCAATGCTTGGGTACGACAAGAGCCGTACCGTCCTGGTGGACGACACGGAAAAGGTGTTGTTTACCGCTCGCGAGCACGGTCTGGCCTATGTGTTGTTCGTTGCCAGACCCAGTAGCCGTCAACGGGTACAGTATTCCTGTAATTTCCCTTCAATTGAGTATTTTAAGGAATTACTGCCGCGTTAGATCCTGTTCTTGTGCATTTCTGCTCAATTGAGACAAGATGCTCATGAGCAATGCGGGTTGATGCAAGGGAGTGATCCAATAAAAAAGGCCCGCCTGTTGAAAACAGGCGGGCCTTTTTTATTGTGGCTATAAATTTGTCGTCCTCATGAAAAGTCACGAGAACGACAAATTTAAAATTGCCGGATCAGGCTTTTTTTCTGGACCGGGTAGAGGTTCGAGCCGGGGGCTTGGTCGTTTTCTTTTTCACCTCTTCCATCTCTTTCTTCAAGGTTTCAATGGCCTCGGTCAGAGGCTGGAGATCAAACGTGTTTTCCGGTTGCTCCTGCTGCTCCAGTTTTTCCAGCCTTGCCGGGAGATCGCCGAGAATTTTGTCGGCGTCGAGTCCGTCCAGTTTAGCGACGGTGTCGTTGAGTTTACCTTCGAGGGCAGCGACCTGCCCTTGGACCTCGTTCTTCGAGGTTTCGATGGCTTCTGTCAACGGTTTGGGATCAAAGGTAGCGTCCTGCTGCTCCAGTTTTTCCAACCGTGCCGGGAGGTCTCCGAGAATTTTGTCGGCGCCGAGCCCGTCCAGTTTAGCGACGGTGTCGTTGAGCTTGCCTTCGAGGGCAGCGACCTGTCCCTGGACCTCGTTCTTCGAGGTTTCGATGGCTTCTGTCAACGGTTTGGGATCAAAGGTGGTGTCCTGCTGCTCCAGTTTTTCCAACCGTGCCGGGAGGTCTCCGAGAATTTTGTCAGCGCCGAGCCCGTCCAGTTTAGCGACGGTGTCGTTGAGCTTGCCTTCGAGGGCAGCGACCTGTCCCTGCACGGTATTCAACGACTGGCCCGAGGCTGCAATTTCCCCGGCAATGGTTTCCACCTGGGCCGCCGCGACAAAATCACCGCTTTTGGCTTCCAATGCCTCAATTTTGCGGTTGAGAGTGGCAAACTGTTCGTTCAGGGATTGCTGGGAATCGCTCACTTTTTGCACTTCACCGTTGATGATGGACTGCATTTCATCCTTCAGCTCGCTGGCATCCGGTGCCGCAAGCAGCGCACAACTTTTGTCGTCTTTGCATTGCAGAGAAGCAATAAAGGCAAACGCCGGCCTCAAAAGTTCAGCCACACCAACTTTGACGGCACCGTACATGGTGGCGGCCGTCTCCTTGTTCACCAGGGCAACGGCAAAAAGGAAGATAGCAATGAGTACCGCGATGCAGACAGCCAGGCCGATGACCATGGCAAAAGCCCATTGGACAAAGCGGAAGGCACCGATGATGATCAATCCCAGGGAGTTGAGGACGCCACCTTCAGGAGACGCGCTGGTCAAGTAGGCCA
>JBFWIP010000208.1:0-3863 GCA_050255935.1 Desulfobulbus sp. | reverse complement strand
CTTGCGCCATATCCATTCGCCGAATCGCGGAATCATCCAGAGTGCGCTCAAACCATTGGTTGGCGGCGGTGGCGGCAAAATTTGCCGGCAGCCCCATCAGTTTGCGGGCCAAACCGGTCATGCGTTCACTGCGCATGGGGTTGCGTTTGTAGGCCATGGCGGAACTGCCGACCTGTTTGCTCTCAAAGGGCTCTTCCTGCACCTTGAGGTTGGAAAGCAGGCGAAGGTCCACGGCGAATTTATGGGCGGAAGCACCGATACCGGCCAGGGTTTCGGAGGTCTTCATATCAAGTTTGCGGGGATAGGTCTGGCCGGTCACGGCAAAGACCTGGTCAAACCCGAGTTTCTTGGCCACCAATCGGTCGAGTTGCCGCACCTTTTCGTGGTCGCCATTGAAGAGTTCGATAAAGGTCGCCTGGGTGCCGACCGTGCCCTTGGCGCCGCGGGCCTTGATCTGTTGCTCGAGTTGCTCGATATACGCAAGATCCATCAATAAATCTTGGAGATACAGGGTGTTGCGTTTACCCACCGTGGTCGGTTGCGCCGGTTGATAGTGGGTATAGCCCAGAGTGGCCAGGTCCTTGTATTCACGGCAAAAATTGGAGAGATTGTCGATCACCTTGAGCAAGGATTTCTTGACCAGGAGCAGGGCCTGTTTCTGGACCGCCAAATCCGTGTTGCAGACCACGAATTGCGAAGTGGCTCCAAGGTGGATAATGGGTTCGGCCAAGGGGCAACATTGACCATAGGCAAAGACATGGGCCATGACATCGTGACGGATCTCACGTTCCTTGGCAGCGGCAAGGTCAAAATCGATGTTGTCGATGTTGGCCTTGAGTTCGGCAACCATTGCGGCGGTCACCGCACCAAGGCCCAATTCATGTTGCGCCTCGGCCAAGGCGACCCAGCATTTGCGCCAATGGGTGAATTTAAACCGTTCGGAAAACAATTCCTGCATGGCACGGTTGGTATAGCGGGAAACCAAGGGTTCCTGATAGATGTCACGGTTCATGGCAAAATCTCAATGAGGTTGACGGAATGTGAAGGAATGAAAAAGGTCAGCAAATTAACTTTGCATGCGCCAGGTTTTCCTCGGTTCGGCATGGGTGCTGAATCCCAAGAAAACAAATGTCGCATAATATATATTATGTTAAATTTTATATTATATAATCTATTCAACGTGATAGGACATGAATTGCCTGGACCTGATCATGTTCCACGCCCCGGAACCAGGACCGTTTCAGGTGAAAGATCAGATCGTGGGGATCCTGATAGTTATGGCCTTTTTCGGCAAGGCGAAATCCTATGCCCGGAAACACATGACCATTGGCTTGTACCTGAAACCGCAGATGGCCATTGCTGTGTTTGGGATGCACCAGCCGTTCACTGGAAAGCAAAAAGGTCGGATCGGGATTGCCTTCACCAAAAGGTTGCAGTTGTTGCAAAGCTTGTGCAAAATATTTAGTGAGATGTTTTTTTTCAGTGAAATGGTAGTCGATTTCAATCCCCCTACCCTGGCCAAGCACGTCCTCGCCGAGGCGGCTGACCTGCCGGTTGAACTGTTGCGCAAACTGTTCCAGATTGCTTTGCTCGATCGTCAGGCCAATGGCCATGGCATGGCCGCCATACTGGCCGATACATTCCCTGCATTGCTCAAGCAGTTGAAAGAGATGGATGCCGGCAATAGATCGACCCGATCCCTTGAGGCAGTTGGTGTCATTCCCGACCTGTTCATCGGTAAAGATGATCACCGGCCGCCCGAACCGTTCAGCGATTCTTGAGGCGACGATGCCGAGTACCCCCGGATGGCATCCCTGATGGTAGATGGCCAGCCCTTCCCTGCCCATTGCCAACTGTTGCCGGCACTGCTCCTCGATGGCCTCGAGCGCCTGGAGTTCGAGCGCCTTGCGTTCGGTGTTGAAGCGGTCCAGGCTTTCGGCAGGTTTTTGCGCATCCTGTGATGTCCCGGCAAGCAACAGCTCCACACCGATGACCGGCGCTCCCAGCCTTCCCGAGGCATTAATCCGCGGGGCAAGTTTAAACGAAATGTCTTCGGTCAGGATCGCTCTATCGGCAATGCCGCAACGTTCACAGAGGGCAAAAATTCCGGGCCGCCGTTTTTCGGAGAGCACCTCCAGCCCCGCCCTGACCAGGACCCGATTGATCCCCACCAGGGGAACAACATCGGCCACCGTGCCAAGTGCCACCAGATCCAAGTATTTCTTGAGATTGATCCGGGTTCCATCGATCAGGCCATGTTCGGTGAAGGCCTTGCGTAAACCCATCATGAGAAAGAAGGCCACGCCCACACCGGCCAGTTGATCAAAGGGAAAGGAGCAATCCTGCTGTTTGGGATTGAGGATGGCTTCTGTCTGCGGCAATTCCGCCTGCGGTTCGTGATGATCGGTAATAATCACCTGCAAGCCTTGATGCCGTGCATAGGCGACTTCCTCAAGGGCGGAGATCCCGCAATCCACGGTAATCAGCAGCCCTCCCCTTTCCGGCCGGTCCATCTGCTGCATCAGTCGCTCGATGGAATGCCTTGACAGGCCGTATCGCTCTTCGAGCCGGTTGGGGATCACGTAGGCGGTCGGGATGCCGATCTCCCGAAAAAAGGCGGTGAGCAAGGTGGTTGAAGTAATGCCGTCCACATCGTAATCGCCGTGGATCAAAATCGGCTGGCGCTTGCGATAGGCGGCAAGGACCAAATTCACGGCGGCATCCATGCCCTTCATCGAGGCCGGCGAGGGCAGCATCGCCAGTTGCGGGTGGAGAAAATGTTCCGCCGCGTTCAGGGTCTTGATGCCCCGCACAAAAAGTATTTCGCCAAGCTGCGGTGGCAGGTGAAAATTTTTGGCCACCATGACCCCAAACCGCCTGGCCTGCGGGCTGTCGGCATCGGGTGAAAAAATGTAGGAAGGCTGCGGCATGGTCACAACAACAAAAAAAGGGGGCGATTCCTAAGCTTGACGGAGAAAGGTTTCAATATCGGCCAGCACTGTAGCAGGTTGGCGCACATCATACCAGTGGATATCCCCGGATCGGCCAAACCAGGTGAACTGGCGTTTGGCATAGCGTCGCGTGTCCTGCACCAGGGCCGCCGTGGCAGTCGGGCGATCCCAGGTTCCGGCAATGCAACCTGCCATGTGGCGGTATCCTATCGATTGCATCGACGTCAGTTCCGGCCCGTATCCACGGGCCAGCAACTGTTCAACCTCCTGTTGAAATGCATCGTTCATCATCTTGAGTGTCCGTGATTTTATGCGATCATACAGCAACGAGCGCTCACAGCGGAGCCCAATCTGGAACATACGGCTGAAGCGGACTTGAGGTGCATTTTGGGCCTGACGGCGGATATGTTCGGACCAGGGAATGCCGGTTGCCTGAAAAATTTCCAGGCCGCGCAGGAGCCGCTGGGTATCGTTGACATGGATCCGGTTTCCGCTTTCCCGATCGATCTCACATAATTCCCGGTGCAGGACCACCCTGCCCTCCCGTTCAAGCCGCCCCCGGAAATGATCGCGTATTGCCTCCGGCACCCTGATCTCCTCGAAAAGGCCGTTGATCAGGGCTGAAAGATACAACCCGGTTCCACCGGTGACAAGCGGGGTCCTGCCCCGCTCCGTGATCTCCGTAACGGCGGCCAGGGCATCCCCCACGAATCGGGCCGCGTCGTACTGATCATCCGGGTTAACGATATCGATCAGGTGGTGGCGGACGCGGGCACGTTCCTCCTGGCTCGCCTTGGCCGTGCCAATATCCATGAACCGGTAGACCTGCATCGAATCCATGGAGATGATCTCGCACCCGTAACGCTCCGCCATCTCCAGGGAGAGAGCGGTCTTGCCGATGGCGGTCGGTCC
>JBFWIP010000207.1:0-3870 GCA_050255935.1 Desulfobulbus sp. | reverse complement strand
CCGCCTGTACCCCGCGTACCCACGAACCGCTTTTCCGCAAGACCCTCAAGTCGGCCGGGATCAACGAATACCTGATCGAGATGGCCAATATCCGCAACCAGACCGCCTGGGTCCATAACCAGGAACCGGATGTGGCCACGGCCAAGGCCAAGGACCTGGTACGGATGGCGGTGGCCAAGGTGAGCACCCAGGTGGCCCGCACGCCGCTGCTTATCCCGATCGCGCCCTCGGTCCTGATCATCGGCGGTGGGGTTGCCGGCATGACTGCGGCGCTCAACCTGGCCGACCAGGGCTTCCGGGTCCAGCTGGTGGAGAAGACCACCCAGTTGGGCGGCAATGCGCTCCATCTCTTCCAGACCTGGAACGGGGAGCACGTGCCGCGCTACCTGAAGGATCTCAAGGAGAAGGTGGAGCAGCACCCGCTGATCGAGATCGCCTATGCCAGCACCGTGCTCTCGGTGGACGGTCATGTGGGCAACTTTTCCACCACCATCCGCACCGGTTCGAGCCGCAAGCGGGTGGTCAACCACGGGGCGGTGATCATCACCACCGGGGCCAAGCGCTATATCCCGGAGGAATTCGAATACGGCAAGATCCCCAATGTGGTGGCCTCGATCGAGTTCGACAAGCTGCACATGCACAACGAGACCCGGGTGGCCAACGGCAAATCCTTTGTGTTCATCCAATGCGTGGGCTCGCGCAACCAGGAGCGGCCCTACTGCTCCAAATCCTGCTGTACCCATTCGATCCAGAGTGCGATCAAGCTGAAGAAAGAGGCACCTTCCCGGCAAATCTACATCCTTTATCGCGAGATCCGCACCTACGGCCAACGGGAACGGATCTACAACCAGGCCCGGGAGTTGGGCATCGTCTTTATCAACTACGAGATGCATGGCCCGCCCCAGATCACCAAGGCCGACAAGGGGGTGCTGGTCGAGGTCTGGGATCACGTGCTCCACCGGCCCCTGGAGATCCGGGCGGATGTGGTCATCCTCGCCGCCGCCACCCTCGCCAGTCCCGATGCCATATATCTGGCCAACCTTTTCAAGATTTCCCTCAACGGCGACGGCTTTTTCCAGGAAGCCCACGCCAAGCTGCGGCCGGTGGAATTCAATGTTGACGGTGTCTTTGTCGCCGGGCTGGCGCACTATCCCAAGCCTCTGGAGGAATCCATCTCCCAGGCGCTGGCCGCCGCGGCCAAGGCCGGACGGCTGCTCGCCCGCAGGGAAATCAAGCTCGAACCCAACACCGCCCTGGTGGATCCGGTCAACTGTGACGGTTGCGGACTGTGCATCGAGGTCTGTCCCTACCAGGCGATCACCCTGGTGGAATACCAGGGCGAGGACGGCACTCCGCTGAAGACGGTGCATATCGATCCGGTATTGTGCAAGGGGTGCGGCATCTGCCAGGGGACCTGTCCCAAACGCGGCATCGACGTGGCCGGTTTTACCTATGCCCAGATCGAGGCCCAGATCGACGCCGCCCTCGAGGAGAACGGCCCTGTGGAGGAAAGAGTATGAACGGTCCCCCAAAAATCATCGCCTTCTGCTGTAACTGGTGTGCCTACGCCGCCGCCGATCTTGCCGGTATTTCGAGGCTGCAATACCCCGGTTCCGTCCGTATCATCCGGGTGATGTGCTCGGGCATGGTGCATCCGGAGATGGTGCTTCACGCGCTTGACAAGGGGGCGGAAGGGGTGATGATCATCGGTTGCCACCTGGGGGAATGCCATTACATCAATGGCAACGAGCTGGCCCTGGCCCGGGCGGAGGTGATCGCCGATACCCTGGAGGACATGGGCTATGAGGCGGAACGGTTCCAGATCACCTGGGTCTCCTCGGCGGAACCGGAACGGCTGGCCGAGACCTTTCGCGCTTTTTGCGGCCGTCTTGCAATCCTTCGCGGCGAGTCGGCGGGCGAAACCTCCACCAGGGAAACGGCTTCTTGACCCTGCCCCGCCTGAGTTTTGAATGGCTGCACGCCTGTTGCGGCTGCGAGGTTTCCCTGCTCGATTCGGGAACCGCCCTGCTCGCCTTGCTGGACCGGGTGGAGATCGTTCATTTTCCGCTGTTGATGGACCATAAATACCGGCAGGACGGAGACCCGGCCGCGCCCCTCCTGCCCGAAGCCGATATCGGCGTGGTTTCCGGGGGGGTGGCCTCCGAGGAACAGCTGGAACTGGTCAAGGCCATGCGGGCCGGTTGCCGGCTGCTGGTGGCCCTGGGCACCTGCGCCACCCATGGCGGCATTCCGGCCATGCGCAACCAGTGGACTACCCAGGAAACCCTGCAGACGGTGTATGCTTACGGTACCGACGAACAGGCCCTGGTGCCGGCTGAAATTTCAACGCCGCTTGACCGGGTGTACAGTGTCGATGAAAAGGTCCGGGTCGATTGCCTTGTCCCGGGATGCCCGCCCGCGGCGGAAGCCATTGTCGAGGTGCTGACCGGCCTGATCGAGGACCGGCCGGTGGCGACAACCGGCAAGAGTGTGTGCGAAACCTGTCCCACCCGGCGCGGCGCCAAGGGGGGAGGGGGCGTGCGGCGCTTTCTCGAGAATGCAGCCGGTGATCCCGGAGCCCCCCTGGACGAGATGGTCTGCCTGCTTGAGCAGGGGCTGCTCTGCCTGGGGCCGGTCACCTCCGGTGGCTGCGGCGGCAAGGGAACGCCGCTCTGTCTGCGGGCTCGGGTGCCCTGCCGGGGCTGTTACGGGCCGGTGCGGCCGGGGAGCAATCCGCTTTTGGATATGCTCAATGCCTTGGCCAGCAACGGAATCGATCATCGTTCCCTGGTCGATCGGAAGTCCCTGCTCAGGTTCAGCGGCGCCCACGGTTTGCTCAGGCCGCTGCGCAAGCGGACATAGGGGAAGAAAAGGAATCTTTGTAAAGAAAGGTCTATGGCCCAGGTTATTTCAATTCATCCGGTCACCCGTATCGAGGGACACGCCCGTATCGACCTGCATCTGGACGAGTCCGGCCGGGTACGCGATGCCCGGGTGGCCATCTCGGCCCTCCGGGGCTTTGAGCAATTTGTCATCGGTCGGCCGGCCGAGGAGATCCCCCGGATCGTCACCCGGATCTGCGGCATCTGTCCCTGGATGCACCATCTGGCGGCAGTCAAGGCCATTGACGGTTGCTTTGGTGTGGCGCCGACCGCCAGCGGCCATCTCCTACGCGAACTCTGCCTGATGCTCGCCCATATCCACGACAAAATCCTGCATTTCTTCTTTCTCGCGGCCCCGGATTTTGTCCTTGACCCCGAGACCGACCTTTCGGTGCGCAATATCATGGGGTTGGTGCGCCGGGAACCGGAACTGGCGGCCCGGGTGGTGGAAATGCGCCGCTTGGCTCAGCAGATGCTGGCGCGGTTCGCCGGCAAGGCCATCCATCCTGTGGCCGCGGTGGTGGGCGGTTTTTCCAAACCCATGCTTGCCGAGGAACGCAGGGAACTGCTGGCCGATGCCCGGCGGTTGCTCGATTTTGCCTCGTTTGCCCTGGAATTCGCCAAGGAGCGGGCCTTTGGCCGTTTGGTGGAGGAGTTCGGCAATTTGGGCACGATCACCACCGGTTTCCTGGGCACCGTCGATGGTCAGGGCCGGTTGCGGCTCTACGAGGGCCGGCTCCGGTTGATGGATCCGGGCGGCGATCATGTCGATTTTTTTGCCCAGGAATATGAGCAGTACCTGGCCGAACATGTGGAGCCCTGGTCTTCGGCCAAGATGGTCTATGCCAAATGCTGGGGCAGGGGATTTTCTCTTGATGCCGGGCATCCCAGCGGTGTTTACCGGGTCAACACCCTGGCCCGCCTCAATGTCTGCGCCTCCATGGCCACCCCCAGGGCGCAGGAGGAGTTGGAGGTGTTTCGTCACCAT
>JBFWIP010000206.1:0-3906 GCA_050255935.1 Desulfobulbus sp. | reverse complement strand
CGGGGCAGGTTGCTGCGCCACCAGCTTGGCAATGAGCGCGTTGAGCCGTTGCGGGGAGAGTTTCTCGATTGTCGAACCCAACACCGCATCGGCGTTCGGTGCATCCGGGAGGTTGGCCACCAGCTTGGCGAGCAGTGTCGGGTCGAGATTCGAGAGTGTTCCTGCGGTATTGGCAAGTTGTCGGGAGCGTTTTTGGTCGTCCTGTTCACTGCTCAGTTTCCGGAGGCAATCCACCACGACGGTGGTGAGTGCTTCAGCGTCTTGTCTGCTCCCAATGGTTTTTGCCGTTATCGGGAGGCGATCGATCAGTTCATCGACCAGTTCCCTGGAGACGCCTCGCACGGTTGAGCCATCATCTGTTTCTCCCAAGACAAAATTGGCCAGTTCCTCGTCGCTGATCTTCAATCTGGGGCCGAGCAGTTCTTCACGGACGACCTGCTCTCCTTCACGGATGGCCACATAGCGGGTGGCGTCCGCTGTCACTGAAACGATTCCGGCCTTGTCGAGCATGGAGGCCACCGTTTCGCTCGCCTCCTTTTCTCCCAAAAGGACCGACAGGGTTTGGATGAGTTGGTTGCACTCTTCTGAAGAAAGGGAGGAGGAAAAAGAAAGCGAGTGAATTTTTGAACGTGAAAAGAGATTGATCAATCCCTGTATCTGCGGCCTGGATTGATCCTTGTCGGCAAGGTGCTCTCCGCAGACCAGCATTTTCTGGTCGGAAACGGCAAGAACAACCGTCTCTTCATCGCTATTGTTTAAAAGTGTCTGGAAAGAGTGCCGTACCAGTTCATTGCTGCGCTGTACCTGTGGATTGCTCGCCGGATAAAGCCGAATCGTCCGCAACGCGGTGTAGAAACGGATGGGGAAGTCAAGGAGGAGCCGGCTTCTGTCCGAAGATTCAGGTTGCGGGGAATTGGCCATGATTATTCGCTGCTTTCAAGTATGAGGGAAGATACGCTATATTTCAGGCGGCAGCAGATGGGGGGAGGAAAAGTGCATTAAGAGCGATGGAATGTTTTCATCCGGCAAGATTCCCTTCAGAGCTGCCAACAAGGGATTAACTTCTTTACCTTTGCACAAAAATGAATGGAGATCAATGCGAAATTCTTCAAGATTTTGGGCAGGTCGAACTTCAGGGCCGAAGTGACGCCCATCGTGCGGCAAAATGACAGCATCAGCCATCATCCGGGTTTGTCGTTTTCGGCAAAAGCCATGTGGACGGCATTTCGCGCACCTTTGTGTACTGCTTTACGATATGTTTTTTTCTTACGTTGTTGCCCCTTCGTCAGGGCGGATGATGTGATGTTTGAAAAGCAGGGAAAGGAGCTGGTTGACCGGCAACCCGACCACGTTGCTGTAGGAGCCGGTGATTGAACGGACAAGAAAGGTGCCTTGGCCCTGAATACCGTAGGCTCCGGCCTTGTCAAGCGGATCGCCGGAATCGACATAGGCCTGGAGAATGGAAGGGTGGAAGTGATCAAAGGTGACGGAGGTCGTCACGATTTCATTTTCCTCGATTCGTTGATCGAGCAGGAGGACAGCGATACCGGTGATGACCCGGTGGGTCCGTCCCTGAAGCTGTTCCAGAAACGAGAGCGCTTCCACGGAATCAGCGGGCTTGCCGAAAAGAGTCCCTCCCAGGGCCACCACGGTGTCGGCCGCGATGATGCAGCTTTCCCGATGTCGCACGGCCAAGGTCCGTGCCTTGTCCATTGCCATGCGGCGGGCAAAGTCCTCCGGTGGTTCCGCCGGAAGAGGGGTTTCGTCGATATGGGCCGGCTCCACCGAAAATTGCAGACCAAGCTGGTCAAGGAATTCCCGGCGCCGGGGAGAGGCGGAGGCGAGAATCAGGGGATAACGGGAGGTGAACATGAACCGAAGTGATCGTTAAAAACAGGAAAAGGGTAATAGATCCGTTCAAGGTAGAGGCCGCAGGCCGGGGCGGTGAGGCCGGCCCGTCGGCGGTCCCGGGCGCAAAGGATTTCCGGGAGGGCCTTGCCTTCCTCTTTGCCCTGGCCGATTTCAATCAGGGTCCCGGCGAGAATTCGGACCATTTGCCGCAGAAAACCGTCACCGGTCACCCGGATGGACCAGCAATCCGGTTGCCCCAGGGCGGGCGTGCAGGAAAGAGCGGTCAGGGTTCGCACCGCTCCGCGGCCGCCGATAGCGGTTTTGTCCCGCGACCCCGAGCGCTCGAAGCTGGAAAAATCATGGGTGCCCACCAGACTGGCCAGACCGTCGGCAAAACATTTGGGGTCGAATCGGCCCGGCAGGTGGGCCCGGTGGAGACGGGCGCAGGGAGGTTGCACCGGGCCGGTAAAAAAATCGTAGCGATAGGTTTTCCCTGCGGCATGAAAGCGGCTATGAAAATCAGTCCGGGCCTCTTCTGCGGCAAGAATGCGGATATCCATGGGCAGGATTGCATTGAGCCCCTTGAAAAAAGCGACCACCGGGATGGCCGCCCGGGTCTGAAAATGGGCGACCATTCCCAGGGCATGCACCCCTGCATCCGTCCGTCCGGCGCCATGGAGGGTAATGGGCTCTCCGCAGAGATGGGACAGGCGCAGTTCCAGTTCTTCCTGGATGGTGGGCTCTCCTTGCCGTTGCCGTTGCCAGCCGCAGTAGTTGCCGCCGTCATAGGCGATCAGCAACCGGATCGTCCGTTGACTCACGGAAAGAAGGGCGCTCCCATCAGACCGGTGGTTTCAGCGAACCCGTTCATCAGATTCATGTTCTGGACCGCCTGACCGGAGGCGCCTTTGACGATGTTGTCGATGGCCGACATCACGATCAGGCGTCCGGTGCGCGGATCCTTCTGCAGGCCTATATCGCAGCAGTTGGAGCCCCGGACAAATTGGGTGGCGGGAACGGTCCCGGCCGGGAGCACACGGACAAAGGGTTCGTTGCCATATTCCTGCTCGAAAATGGCCTGGAGATCGGCCTTATTGCCCGCATCCGTCAGGCTGGCATACATCGTGCTCAGAATCCCCCGTGAAATCGGCAATAGGTGCGGGGTAAAGGAAACCGTCACCGGCCGGCCGGCCGCGAGCGAGAGTTCCTGTTCGATTTCCGGGATATGGCGATGGCCGCCCCCCACCTTATAGGCTTTGAACCCATCGGTGACCTCACAAAAGAGGGTGCCGACATTGGCCGCGCGTCCGGCCCCGGAAGTGCCGGATTTGGAATCGATAATCAGGGTGTCCGGGTCAATCAGTCCCCGGCGCAGGAGCGGGGTCAGGGCGAGGATGACGGAGGTCGGGTAACAACCTGGATTGGCGGTGAGACGAGCGGTACGCACCGTGTCGCGATACAATTCCGGCAACCCGTAAGCGGCCTCGGCCAGAAACTGAGGGCTGGAATGGGGTTGATACCAGGCTTCATAGACCGCGGCATCATGGATCCGATAATCCGCGCTGAGGTCAACCACCTTCTTGCCAGCCTCCAGCAGTTGGGGGACGATATCCATGGCTGTTTTATGGGGAACAGCACAGAAAAAGAAGTCGGCCCGCTCGATCAATGCATCGACATCAAGGTTCTCGCAAACGATGTCAACCCGTTTGCGGAGGTTCGGAAACACTTCCGCCATGGGTTGACCGGCATACTTTCGGGAAGTGGCGGCCGTGAGACAGACTTCGGGATGCCCGGCAAGAATACGAGCCAATTCAACTCCGGTATACCCGGAGGCACCTACAATTCCGACTTTCAACATGGGATATGTCCTCGTTCAGCACCGGGGTGCACAGATGGATAATGACGGCTTGGTCAACGTACAAGAAGCGGAAAACCAGGCATCACCAAAACAGTGTTTGCAGAAGCTCAAAGGCCGTCCTCGCAAGGTGTTGGAAAACTTGCCATGATGAGAATTTTGGCACAACAACTCTCGAAAAAACAGGCCACGTTGTGCAA
>JBFWIP010000205.1:0-4009 GCA_050255935.1 Desulfobulbus sp. | reverse complement strand
TCCCGTTCAAGGAAATTCAGGAAGCCGTTCGACTTCCCTGCTTTTTCGGCACCGCAGCCCCCCCTGAATTCACCTTGAGATTCCCCCCGGACTCCCTGGAATTCGACCTGATCGACACCCTCCATGATTGCATGGTCATGATCGATCTCACCGATCAAACCATTGCCATCGCTGCCGATATTACGGCATTGGAGCCACCTTGCGAAATCAAGCTCACGGCAAAGGAAATGGCTACCCATGAGCAGACACGCAACTACTTTCGGGTGGATGCAAGTACCCGGGTTGCGGCTTCCGCGATCATTCCCGAGGAAATGGCCCGCGAGGGAGAAAATTGGCGGCTTCTGGGCGATACCATTGATCTCAGCGGCAGCGGATTGCTTTGTGCATTCAGTGAGCCTCTGGAAAAAGGGGCCAAGGTACGGATAGAGCTGACTTTGCCTTCCCGTGACATGGAGATGATCAAGGCTTTCGGCTCTGTGGTTCGTTGCAAAAAAATCAAGGACGGCCTCTATCACACCGCACTGCATTTCGACATGATTGATTCTGAAAGCCAGGACAAGATAATGGCCTGCTGCTTTGAACTCCAACGCCGCTATTTGCGGATGCGGGTGAGTCTGCAACGACAGGAACTCAACGAATAAGTGGCAAGATTCTTATGGAGTAAAGCAAATTGTGATGGGCTCGTACAAAATGAAAATCCAAGCAATTGCCCCTCACCCAAACAGTAACCTACAAAACGAGGGACGTCGTTTTCGTGGCTTTTTACGAGAACGGCAATCGTGAAATAGTGACAAGAATTACGGAACTTCTGAACAGAATACATGATCACGCCTCGGCTGTGGTCGATATTCCCGCAAAAAACGGTGAAAATTATCGTTGCAAGGCGGTGTTGCTCAAAAAGGAAATACCGACCCTTGAACTGGTTTGCCCTCCCAATTCCTGGGAGGAAGAGAATCTCACCTTGGCGACTGACTGCAACATGGAGATCGAGCATGAAGGGCAAACGATCAACCTGATCGCCCGCCTCGATAAGGTCAACGGCAACCGACGCCTGGAGTTCACCGCTAAGGAGCCGATGTCCCCCGACTCCTTGCGCGAATATTTTCGAGTCTTGATCAATGTCCCCATCGAGGCCAGTTATATTGCCGGTCCACGGGAAGTCAATGCGAAAACCTGGAAGATGCTCGGCACGACCATTGATCTCAGCGGCAGTGGCGTCCTTGCGGTTTTTGCCGAAAAGCCGGCAACGCTCCACAACATTCAACTCGTCATGACCATGCCCGATGATGCGCCTTCCATCGTCTGCCTGGCGGATGTGGTGCGCACCTACCGTATGCGAAAAAATCGTTATCAAGTCGCCTTTCATTTTGGAGTCATTTCCGGTAAGACCCGCGACCAGATTATCTCCAGCTGTCTTCAGGAACAACGCCGGCAATTACGGGAAAAGGTGCAAACCGAGTAGACAGAAAAGAACTCCCCCTTTCCAGATAGAAACGCGTCAATAACGCCTTCCTTCATGAGTGACTGTGGATATACTTCCCCTGATTCCGGAGATTAACGCCCTCCTGCCATCGGAACAAACCGGAAGCCGATCACAACGCCCCCCCTTTTCCTTTACCGTCGGACAAACACTTCAGGCCACCGTCAGTTCCCGGGAAGGAACAGGTGCGTTTACGCTCAACATGGGGGGACAGGAACTGGCCATAAAATCCTCCACCAGTCTCCAGATCGGCCAGACCTTCTCGGTCAAGATCACGGCGGTATCGCCACAGCTTCAACTCCAGGTTGTCGAACCCCCGCCTGCCGACCAACGAATCAGCACCGCGCTTCAGTCCCTGGTCAACCAGGGCAAGGCTTTCTCGCAGATTTCGGCACTGGCCGACTCGGTGTCCCACTCTTCCCAACTCAGTGTTCGTTCCCAGGATGTTCTCCAGCAGATGAGCGGCAAGCTGTCCGGTATTTCAGCCCAAAACAGCCAACTTGGCACAATGATCGAGCAAATTGCGTCCACCCTTTTGCGTTCAGTCCCTGCCAGTGGCGCTGAGTCAGCCTCAAACGGTTTCACAACCGTTGGTCAACTTCTCCAGCAATTGGCAGGATTTTCCGATCTGTCACCGAAACTACGAGAAAATATAACTGCTCTTGCCGACAGCTTTCTGCGTGCAACAGGTTCTTTCAAGATAGCACATCCCGAGTCGGCCGCATCCCACACACTCCTGTCCAGTGCAATGACGGGCGAATCAAAGCAAGGTACGGAACTGCTACAACAGATGAGTCAACTCAACCCATCGCTTCAAGCGCTGCTGCAGCCGATCGCGGAGCAACTTGGCCAGCAACTTTGGCACAGCGAAAATCATCTGGTAGAGCAATTACTGAGGATTTTTATCCAGGCGGGAACAGAATTGGGGACTGCTCAACAACCAACTTTCGATGGCCGGCAATTGCGCCAGACCTTGCACGGCATGGGATTGAACCTGGAACAACTACTGGCACAAGGCGATACGCAGCAGGCTGCCGGTACCCTGAAATTCGCACTACTGGAGTTATCGAATCTTTCCTCGGCCAACCAATCCCAATTGCAGACAATTGATGAACTCCTCGGTTCGATTCAATCCTCCCAATTGATGCAAACGCGATTATCCTATGAATCGATTTTTTTTCTTCCGCTGCCCTTTCCCTGCCTCCAGTCCGGCTTTCTCCTCATAGAAAATGAAAAACAGCGCGAAGGTTCTAAGCAAACCACCAAAAAGCAGGATGGTCACGATAAAGAGGTCGGAATCTACCTGCAACTGGAGGGATTGGGCAACCTGCGGATAACTGTTCACCAAAAAGATGATCAAATTTCCCTGACGTTCTATTCCCAGGATAAAGAACGGGCACAATTTCTCGGAGCACACCGAGAAGAACTGCAGGAACTCCTGACAACCGGCACACTCTCTTCAGCCCGCTTTCTCACGGGGGCAAAGGATCCGATCAAAACTCTTATTGAAAAAATCATCCACGCCCCCACAGGCATGGTCAACACTGTGGCCTGAGCAAAGGGGCTGTCGAGGCGCAATAAAGGATAAAAGGTTCCGTCGCACAAGCCCCGGTCACATAGGACAGCTTGTCCTTCGTTCGCTCCGGATACGACGTTGCTTCAAGTTGTTATATCCCGTGGATGTGCACAACTTGAATCGCCTTACGTCCTGACCGAAATCCGGCGCACTGTCCGAATGCTTATTTTTTCCCGACCGTTACGCGAGGTTATTTCATGGCCGTCACCAAAAAAAAATTACTGATCATTTATCACTCCCAGGGCGGGACCATGGAACGCTTGGCCCAACGCTTCGCTCTCGGCGCAGGCCATGAGGAGGATGTGGAAACCATCTTCAAACCGGCTGCCGAATCCGGCCTGGAGGACCTCCTCCAATGCCACGGCATTGCCATTGGTTCTCCGGAGTATTTCGGCACCATGGCCGGGATGATCAAAGATTTCTTCGACCGGACCTATGAAGGCGCCCGGGAGAAAACCATTGGCCTTCCCTTTGTGCTCTTTGTGTGTGCCGGTAACGATGGCCGGGGAGCCATTGCCCAGATCGAACGGATCGTTAGCGGCTACAAGTGGCGGCAGACACTCGAAAACCAGCGTTTCGTCGGCGAACCGAGCGATGAGGACCTGAACAGGATCGAGGAGTTGGGCCATACCATGGCCGCCGGTGTGGGAATGGGTATTTTTTAACTGGAACGTGCGGTGTCCCTTCGGGGCACTTTTCTCACCTCTTTCGCCGCCCTCCCCTTCCACGAATCGGCTGATCAAGGCCAGGACGATGCCGGTCGTGTCCACATCCACGGCCATGTCCCCCGCTTCTCTCGTGCCGATGAAGCCCACCGTGGGGTTCTCCCTCTTGGCCCAAATGGACGAGTATTTTGACCAGCAGGTCACGAAGCTGCCTCTGTTCCCCTTCCTCCAGCCAGGAAAAAAGAGCAGGCGAGGTCGGCTGCGCAGTCTCCATTGTTTTCAATAAGG
>JBFWIP010000204.1:0-4062 GCA_050255935.1 Desulfobulbus sp. | reverse complement strand
CAACGCGCTTGGCAACCGGCGTTCGCGATGAAATCAGGTTACAGGCAAAAGAGCTTTCTTTCCTCAGCCCGAGGCTTTCCGCCGCTTTTTCCGGGGATAGCCTCGTTTTTCGCCTGCAACTCACCTTGACCCTGCATCTCGTGGTTGACGGTGTGGTCCTGTGGCTGTTGTTGAGGGTGGGACACGTGACCTCATGATGATGAGGAGCTCGCGATTGCTCCGCCGCCAAGGGAAGGGCCGCCCGGCGAAAGTTGCCGTCATCGGGGTGCTCCTTGGCGACCCTTTATATCGTCTTGGAAAAAGACTTAAAAACGGCATGTTCTGTTTCGTCGTGCCGCCTTTTGACCAGGTCTGCTTTGTTGATTCCCGAGCTTTTGCGAGGTTTTAAGGGTTGCATTTATTGAAAAAGCGAGGGTAAAGTTGGAGTCAACTTTGTTCCTCCTTTCTTCAAGCTATGGGGGTAACGACCATGCCTGCCCTTCCTTCCCCACCACCACCCACAGACGACACCCGCTGGCAACTCGTCGACCGGGTCATGCAACGTCTGGATTACCAACCCTCCGCCCTGATCGAGACCCTGCACGCCGCGCAGGATGCCTTTGGTTTCCTGGACAAGACGACCTTGGGCTACATCGCTGCCCGGCTGCACCTGCCCCCGGCCAAGGTCTTTGGGGTGGTCACTTTCTACAACCATTTTACCCTGAAGCCCAAAGGCGAGCACACCCTTGCCGTCTGCACCGGAACAGCGTGCCATCTCAAGGGCAGGGACCGCGTCCTCTCCTGGATGAAGGAGCGTTACCATCTGGTTCCGGGCGAGACAACCGCGGATAATAAACTTTCCCTGGTCGAAGTCCGCTGCGTCGGCGCCTGTGCCTTGGCACCGGTGATGCTCACCGACGACACCCTTATCGGCAAGAAAACGTTCGAGGAAGCAACCACCATCATCAAGGAGTGGCTGGGCGATGAATCGTGAAGAACTGAAAAATCTTGCGGACGAACACAGCCGGCATCTGGAGGGGTTCACCCACCACATCCTGGTCTGCGCCGGGTTAGGCTGCCCCGATAACGAGGCGATTATCGCCGGCCTGCGCCGGGTCGTTGCCGAACAACATCTGGACAAACAGGTGCTGGTGCGCAAGGCCGGATGCATGGGGCTGTGCGCCCTGGGGCCGATCGTTTTGATCCAGCCCGGGGAAATCACCTATCACAATGTGCACCCCGGCGATGCGGAAGAGATCGTTGCCGCCTTGGGCAAGGAACCGGTGCCACGGTTGCTGCTGTCCGAGGACCTGCCCTTTTTCACCCGGCAGTACAAGAATGTGCTGGCACTCTCCGGCCGGATCGATCCAGAAAGTATCGAGGATTACATTGCCGCCGGCGGCTACGGTTCGCTGTTGAACGTCCTTACCACCATGCGGCCCGGAGACGTTATCCGCACGGTGCAGGAAAGCGGATTGCGCGGTCGCGGCGGGGCCGGGTACCCCACCGGGCTTAAATGGGCCACCGTGGCCAAGGCCCTTGGCGAGAAAAAATTTATCATCTGCAACGGGGACGAAGGGGATCCCGGCGCCTTCATGGACCGGTCCATTCTCGAAAGCACGCCCCATGCCGTGTTGGAGGGCATGATCATCGCCGCCTATGCGGTGGGGGCGAACCGGGGCTACATCTATGTGCGGGCCGAATACCCCCTGGCAGTCAAGCGGCTCCAGCGGGCCATCCACGAGGCGGAGCGGAAAAACCTGCTCGGCCATGCCATCTGCGGCACCAGTTTCGATCTCACCCTCCAACTCCGGCTCGGTGCCGGTGCCTTTGTCTGCGGCGAGGAAACCGCCCTGATCGCCTCGGTCGAGGGCCGCCGGGGCTCGCCCCGTCCCCGTCCGCCCTATCCCGCGGGCAAGGGCCTCTGGGGCTGTCCCACCCTGATCAACAATGTCGAGACCTATGCCAACATCCCGCCGATCATTCGGCGCGGGCCCGAGTGGTTCGCCTCCATCGGCACGGAGCAGAGCAAGGGCACCAAGGTCTTTGCCCTGACCGGCAAGATTCACAATGCCGGGCTGGTGGAAGTGCCCATGGGCATGCCCCTGCGCGAGATCATCTTCGATATCGGCGGTGGCATTCCCGACGGACACACCTTCAAGGGGGTGCAGACGGGCGGTCCCTCGGGCGGTTGCATCCCCGAGGAATTTCTCGACGCCCCGGTGAGTTACGAGAGCTTGAGCGCCTTGGGATCGATCATGGGTTCAGGTGGCATGATCGTCATTGACGAGACCTCGAGCATGATCGATGTGGTCAAGTACTTCATGGAGTTCTGTATGGAGGAATCCTGCGGCAAATGTGCGCCCTGCAGGACCGGCACCGTCCAGATCCACCGGTTGCTCACCCGCTTCCAGGAGCGGCAGGCCACGGCCGACGATCTCGCCATGCTGGAAGAACTCTGTGACCTGTTGAAGAGCGCCAGCCTCTGCGGGCTGGGCCAGTCGGCCCCCAACCCGGTGCTGAGTTCGCTGCGCTATTTTCGCCAGGAATACCTCGACCGGATGATTCCGGCCGATACCCCGGGGGAGGTAAACTCATGAGCGACACCATCCTTACCCTGACCATCGACGGCCAGCCCGTCAGCGGCCTGGCCACGGAAACCATCCTCCAGATCGCCCGCGAGAACAAGATCGACATCCCCACCCTCTGTTACCTTGAGGGGCTCTCCGCGGTTGGCTCCTGCCGGCTGTGCATGGTCGAAATCGAGGGCAGTCCCAAACTGCATCCCGCCTGCGTCACCCTGATCCAGGAGGGCATGGTGGTGACCACCCAATCGGAGCGGCTGCAGGGCTATCGCCGCAACATCGTCCAATTGCTCTTTGCCGAGCGCAACCACGTCTGTTCGGTCTGCGTTTCCAACGGCCATTGCGAATTGCAGGAACTGGCCCACAAACTCGGCGTCGATCACATCGCCTTTCCCGGGTGCTATCCGGAACTGGAGGTCGATGCCTCGCACCGCCGTTTTGTCCTCGACCATAACCGCTGCGTGCTCTGCACCCGGTGTGTCCGGGTCTGCGCCGAGATCGAGGGGGCCCACACCTGGGACGTCAAGAACCGGGGCATGCGCAGCCGCATCGTTGCCGATCTCGATACGCCCTGGGGGGACTCCGCCACCTGTACCGGTTGCGGCAAGTGCGTCCATGTCTGCCCGACCGGCGCCTTGTCGGAAAAGGGGAAATCCGTGGCGGAGATGCTGAAGAAACGGCCCTCCCTTCCCTATCTCGTGGCCAATCGCACGGAGGAAAGGCAATGAAGAAACTGCGTTTGGCGACTCTTTGGCTTGACGGTTGCTCCGGTTGCCACATGTCGCTTCTGGACACGGACGAGCGGCTGCTGGATTTGGTCGCCCAGGTGGATATGGTCTTCAGCCCCTTGGCCGATATCAAGGAATTTCCCGAGCAGGTCGATGTGGTCTGCATCGAGGGGGCGGTTTCCTCGGCCGAGGACGAAACCCGGCTGCACCGGGCGCGCCGGCACAGCAAACTGCTGATCGCCATGGGCGACTGCGCGGTCACCGGCAATATCCCGGCCATGCGCAACGTTCACGGCGCCGACGTCATGCTCCGCTCCGTGTACCTGGAACGCGAACCGCTGCAGGCCCAGATCCCGGGCACCGATCTGCCGCCTTTGCGCGACAAATCCTTGCCTTTGCATCATTTCGTGCATGTCGATCTCTTTATCCCCGGCTGCCCGCCCGCCGCGGACACACTGTTCACCGCCCTGAACGGATTGCTGACCGGTACCGCCGACCTGCGGCTCGATACCCGGTTCGGCGCCTAGGAGTCTGCCATGTCCCAAATCACTATCGAACCGGTCAGCCGTATTGAAGGACACGCCGCCATCCGTCTGTTTCTCGACGACACGGGCCAGGTGCGGGACGCCCGTTTCCAGGTCACCCAGGTGCGCGGGTTCGAGCAGTTCGTGGTCGGCCGCCCCTTTTCCGAGATGCCCTCGCTCACCGCCCGCATCTGCGGCATCTGCCCGGTCAGCCATGAACTGGCCTCGGCCAAGGCCTGCGACCAA
>JBFWIP010000203.1:0-4080 GCA_050255935.1 Desulfobulbus sp. | reverse complement strand
CCCTGCTTTCAGCGGGATCCATGCTGCTTTATTTCCCCAAGCGGGAAGAAATTCTTGCCCTGGCGGAACGGTTCCCCGGAAGAGACCGCTGATATCGAGCCGGGCTGATGCGCTCAACGGGCCGCCCTGAACACGGCTATTTTCCACCTCCTGAATCAAGACGGCCTCGTCAAAAGTAAAAACTTTGGAAGTTACGCATCGTAAAAACAGGAGGTTACAAAGGTTGGATTGTCGTTCTCGTGCTTTTCGGCGAGATCGACAATCACGCATAACACATGCTTGAAAAAAGCCGCAGGAAGCGGTATGCTCGCGACTGTTCCCCAGGAGCTCTCTGACTCATTGCCCGGTATTCTCCGGTTTCTTTCCCCCTTGCTCAACGATTGTCCGCACACCAGTCCGCCCTGATTGGGAACTCCATTTCCTCCACATACCAGGTTTCCATGAATAGCTCTCCGTTACCTGTTCAGACTCAGCCCGTTCCTTCTGAACCTGAAACCAACCGGGAAAGCTTTGTCTTTCTCGATCAACGCGGCAAGCGTTGGCCGCGCTTCAAGCGGATGGCCTTTGTCGGCGCCCTTTTGGTCTTTGTTGCCGCCATCCTTTTTGTTCAATCTCTGCTGCTGCCTTCAAACCTGTCGTTGCCTCCCTCGGTCAAACAATTGAAATCCCAGCTCAAAGCCCTGCAAATGCAGGGCAAGGGCTGGAAACCCACCAAGCCGCTTTGGTTGGATTACGCCAGGCAAAACCAGAACGCGCATGCCCATAAAACGGCGGCGTCAGCCCATCATAAGCATCGTCCGGCAACGCCTCGACAAGCGGACAAGGCGGTTCTCCCCACGGCCCCGACAGGAGAAAAAGAAATCCACCTTGGATTTTATGAAGGCTGGGACCCGGACAGCCTTGTATCGCTCAAAACCTATGCCGACCGGTTGACCCATGTTTGTCCGGACTGGTTGCGTCTCGTCGATGGGAGCGGAACGCTCCGGGTGACCACCGACCAACAGGTGCTCCAGGAGGTCGAAAACCATGAGTTGCAGCTCATGCCCCTGCTCCGCAACCTCGGTGAGGGCGATTCCTGGCATGCAGAGGCCGTTGAATGGCTCATCAACGGCACAGACGAACAACAGCAGGCCTTTATTGCCCATTTGGTCGAAGTGCTCGACGACATGGATGCCGACGGGGTGGTGATTGACTGGCAACAGGTTGACCCCACCTACCGTGATGCCATGAGTGGACTGTTGGTCCGCCTGGCCTCCGCCCTGCACCGGGAACAGATGGAACTTTGGCTGTGCATCACTGTCGGCCGGGAAATCAAGGGTTTTGACCTGGATCTCCTCTCCCGTCATATCGATCATTTCGTCGCCTTGCTCCATGATGAAAATGCCGAAGACGACCCTCCCGGGCCCATCGCCTCCCAGGAATTTTTCAAGGGCTGGCTGACCACCTTGGTGGGTGGATACGGCAGGCCGCAGCAATGGATCATTTCCCTTGGCGCTTATGGGTACGACTGGGCCGAGGGCGCGGCGGAAGGAGAGCATATCAGCTTCCAGGACGTGATGAGCCGGGCCGGTCATTCCGACCAGATCGACTGTGCCTTTCATGCTCCCGAAGCCAACCCCCATTTTGTCTACGATGACGGCAAGGCCGTCCATACGGTCTGGTTTCTCGATGCGGTCACCTTCCTCAACCAGCTGACCCTGGTCAGGGGCCAGCACGCGGGAGGGGTTGCCGTCAACCGCCTGGGCAATGAAGATCCGGCCCTCTGGCAGGTGCTGGAGATGAAAACCGACATCCCCTTGCCTAAGAAAAACCTCGAGGAACTCGGGCATATCGTTCCCGATGGGGGGATTGCCCATATCGGCGACGGCAACCTGATCACCCTTGTCGACGAACGCAGCCGGGGGATGCGCCGAATTCAGTACAGCCCAGCGGAGGAACCCGGTCTTCGCTATAGCGAGACCTATCAGCGTTTTCCCCAATACCTGACCATTCTCCATCAGGGCCGCGGCCTGGCGGATGGTGTGGCCCTGACCTTTGACGACGGTCCGGACGACGAGTGGACTCCGCAACTGTTGGATATTTTGAAACAACACGGGGTCAAGGCGACCTTCTTCATGATCGGCGCCAACATGGAAAATCATCCGGACATAGTCCGCCGTGTGGTCAACGAGGGACACATGATCGGGGTGCACACCTACAGTCACCCCAATATCGCCCAGGTTTCCGACGAACGGGCCCATCTGGAACTGAACGCGACCCAACGGTTGCTCGAGTCCATTACCGGCCACCGTACCCTTCTGTTCCGGCCGCCCTACAACGCCGACACCAATCCCCACGATGCGGATGAACTGGTGCCGATCAAGCTGGCCCAATCCATGGGCTACGTGACCGTGACCGAGGATATCGACACCGAAGACTGGGACAAGCCCGGCGTCCCGGTCATATTGGCGAGGGTCAGGGAGGGACGGCAACAGGGAGGCAATATCGTCTTGATGCACGATGCCGGCGGGGACCGCAGCCAGACCGTCGAGGCCCTGCCCCGGATTATCGAGTACCTCGATGCCCGGGGAGACCATATCCTGCCATTGCAGGAAATCGTTGGCGTTCCCGGCGGGCAGCTGATGCCGATCGTGCCCGGCAACCAGCAGCCCTGGACCCGGATGATCAGCGGCAGCGGATTTACCGCCATCCACGAGGTAACCAACTTTTTCTGGGCCTTCATGATTATCGCCACCGCCCTGACGGTGATCAAGACCCTGGCCGTTTCCTGGCTGGCCATTCACAACCGGGCCAGGGAAACGGCGGAGAATTCGCCCTTCACGCCGCCGGTGAGCGTCCTTATCGCCGCCTATAACGAGGAAAAGGTGATTGCCGAGACCCTGAAAACGGTTTTACGGACCACCTATGAAGGGCCCATGGAAATTATCGTGGTCGACGACGGTTCCAGCGACAACACCGCCGGGATCGTTGCCGCCATGGCCGCGGAGGACGACCGTATCCGCCTGATCCGGCAGAACAACCACGGCAAGGCGATAGCCCTGCGCACGGGTCTGAACGCACTTAGGCATGCCATTGTCGTCACCCTGGATGCGGACACCCAGTTTACCCCGTCCACCATCGGTTTCCTGGTCCAGCCGCTGGTGGATCCGCGGGTGGCGGCGGTCAGTGGACGGGCCAGGGTCGGCAATCCCAAGACCCTGTTTGCCCGTTTCCAGTCCCTGGAATACAGCTGCGGCTTCAATCTCGACCGCAGGGCCTATCACCAGCTCAACTGTATCACCGTGGTGCCGGGGGCGATCAGCGCCCTGCGGGTAAGCGCGGTTCAGGAAGCCGGCGGCATCAGCAACGATACCCTGGCCGAGGATACCGACCTCACCCTCGCCCTGCATCGCCTCGGGTATCGGATTTGCTACACGGCCAAGGCGGTTGCCTGGACCGAGGCCCCGGAAACCCTGCACGCCTTTGCAAAGCAGCGGTTCCGCTGGGCCTTCGGCACCTTGCAGTGCCTCTGGAAACACCGGGATTTGCTTTTCAACAGCCACTACCGGGCGTTGGGCTGGTTCAGCCTGCCCAGTGCCTGGTTTTTCAACATCTTCCTGGTGGCCTTGGGCTCGGTTATCGACCTGATCCTCCTGTTGAGTCTCCTGGTCAGTCCGGCCAATGTTGTTTTGTATCTTTATTTTTTTATTTTTCTGGCCGCCGATCTGCTTCTGGCCGGAGTGGCCTGCCGGGTGGAACGCGAACCGCTCTCCCAAATCTGGCTGGTGCTGCCGATGCGGTTCATCTACCGGCCGGTGTTGAACTATGTGGTTGTCAAGGCGATTCTCCGGGCCCTGAAGGGAGTCTGGGTCGGTTGGGGCAAGCTCGACCGGACCGCCTCGGTCTCCGCTCCCGGCCAATCGACCAATCAATGAAACAAAATCCAATTTCATTTTTGTAAAGGAACTTCATTTTTTCATGATCACCTCAAAGACCGCTCCCGCAGTCCGCTCTTTTTTGACCTTCCTGGTGCTGCTTGCCTGCATGCCCGGCATCTGCACCGGTCAGGATCATGGCGACACCGAACATTTCCCGTCACCC
>JBFWIP010000202.1:0-4103 GCA_050255935.1 Desulfobulbus sp. | reverse complement strand
TGATCACCAACCGGGCTTCCAGTGCGACCAGGGCCGGTGCGGTATCGGAAGGAGAAACCGCAGCACACCCCTCCATGCCGAAGATGGCATGTTCCCTATTTTGCCCCTCCGGACTTTCACCGGCATAACAGGTGCCCCCACCGGCCCGATAGCAATCCCAGCCGCTCCGGTAATACCAGCAACGCGTGTCCTGGCTGATATTGCCGCCCAGGGTGCCCTGGTTGCGGATCTGGGGCGAAGCCACCTCCCCGGCGGCCTCGGCAAGGAGCGAAAAATGGGTCTTTATTTCCGGATGACGGTGGACTTCGGTCAAAGTTGTCATTGGGCCGATCACCAAATCTCCATGGTCCTGTCTCACTCCCCGCAGCGTATCGATACTGCTGAGATCGATGACCGCCTTGGGCCGTTTGATCCGATCCTTGAACCGTTCCAGACTGTCAAGTCCTCCAGCCATTATCCAGGCATCGGCGCCAAAACGGTTGGCCAAAGCCAACGCATCCTCAATGCTTGTTGGTCGGAAGAGATCAAAAAAGGGCATACCGTCACGTATAATTGCCATGAATATTCTCCCACGCTGTTATTGGTGGCTCACTGCCGTATGGCCCCAAAAAGAGAAGGCCGTGCAGCAGAAAGAAACGGTGTCGTCTGAAGATTGAACACATCAATGCCACTTTTTCGGGAACGGCTCGATTAGACGTTGGCCGAAAGCCCCGCGGCCGGTTGCCACAGACCGGGCTCAACGGCGGCGAGCACGACATCGGCCATAACCGGGGCCCGCTGGAATTTGCCCTCGCCAAGGGCATCGTTCAGGGCGCACAGGATTGCAGCGCAGGCCGATCCGACCGGCGGTTCCCCGATGCCGCGCGCTCCGACCGGCGTTTCGGGATCGGGAATACCGACCGCGCCCCAGGTGAATTTTTCCGGTAGGCACAGCATGGTTGTCGGCCTGGTCTGGTAGAAACGCTTGGAAAGAGGCAACCCGTGTTCATGATCGTAGAACCACTTCTGCCTGCTGGCGTGGCCTATTCCGAGCATGGAGCGGCCGCCGAGCTGGCCGGCAAAGGCCCGGGGATGAACGACCGCCCCCGCATCTGCTTCTGCGTGAAAATTCACGATGCGATACATCCCCGTCTCGATGTCTACCTCAACCTCGGCAAAGGAGGCCACATACGAGTAGGTTTGACCGTTGCGCGGGAAGGTGTCGCGGGCCACGGCAACAAGCCCCTGACCGGCCAGAGCCGCAACCGAGGTCTTGGTCATCCGGTTGACGTCGGACGGGGATTCGTGGCCATCATAGATGCCCCCCAATTCAATCGCACGCCGTGCGGCATCGGCAAAACTGAGTCCCTCCCGGTCGTTGTCCTTACGAAAAACCCGCTGATCCCCGATGACGAAATCTGCCGCTTTGCCGCCAAGGGTTTGGGCGGCAATATCCTTCAACTTTGCATGGGCATCCACGCTTGCGGCCAAGCCCGCCCTTGACATGGCGTGAATGGTCTGGCTGCCGCCGGAAACACAGCTCCAGCCCAGATGTTTACTGGTCGTGCCCCAGATGATCTCACAGGATTCCCAGGGCATGCCCATGGCGTCGGCCACCACGCGTTGCACATCGCTGAACGATTCCGTGCCGAGATTGCCGATTCCGGTATGAATACGGATGCGCCCCTCGGGAGTGATGACGAACAGTCCGTCAAAACCAATGGTCCCCGCCACGAAACAGCCGGTGGCCACGCCGAGGCCACGCCTGATCGATCCCGCGTTCAGGGGTGGGCGGGATCGCCGCGACTGCCAGCCGAAGGTTTCCGAGCCACGATCAAGGGCCTGCTTGAGGAAGGCGCTGGTCGCCGCATTCAGGGTGCCGTCCGCTTTAGGCGGACCGACCGGCGCCTTGCCCTCGGGGGCGTTGATGCGGCACACCGCCAACGGATCGAGGTTCAGGCGGCGGGCGGCTTTGTCCAGAATCGGCCCGACAAGGGCGCTGACCTGAAGTCCTCCCGGTGAGGTCTGGGCACCACGGGTGGGGGTGTTGGTGAGAACGGACAGTCCCCGCCAACGCATGGCCTGGGGTTGGTAAAGCAGGGATCCCATACGGCCCGTCATGAAACAATCGTACTGTTCCTCGTAGGGACCGTTGTCCATGACCACGAACATGTCCAAGCCGAGCAGCCGCCCTTTTTGGGAAAAACCGGCCCGCATTCGACCGATGATGCTCGGCCGGGCGCGGCCGATCCATTGCTCGTCTTCACGGGAGATGCGCATCATGACCGGGGCATGCGCTTTTTTCGCCAGCAGCGCCGGGATGATCGCGGCCACCGAGGCGGTGATTTTACCGCCAAAACCGCCCCCGGTGTATTCGCTGATAAGGACAATGTCCTTGACATCCATATGGAGCCATTTGGCGAGCACCGGAACCGTCTGGACGGTACTTTGGGTCCCCACCGCAATATGGAGCTTGCCGTTTTCCCACCAGGCCAGAGTTGATCGTGTTTCCAGCGCTTGGTGACTGACATTGGGGGTGACAAAGGTTTCATCCAGAATAAGGGCCGCACGGGACATTTCGGCATCAAGGTCGCCATAGGCCCATTCGTTGGCCGGTTGGCCCAAGGGCAATTGATGTTGGCCGGCAGCGTCAAAATCGGCCTTGTTCCATTTGAGTTCGCCGACCCTTGACTGTCCGCCCGCTTTTCCGGGAGGCAACCAGACATTGCCTTCGGTTCTGGCATTGGGCCCACCCGGACGCAGGCTGTCCAAGGGATCGACGACAAAAGGAAGCGGATCAAAGGCGATCTCAACAGCCTCGATAGCCGCGGTCGCGGTGGCTTCATCGATGGCGGCCACCGCCAAAATGGGCTCGCCCTGAAAGAGCGGTTCCATGGTCAAGGCGGGTTCCCCCCAGGGACTGGCTTTGATCACCTCGCCGCGGTCGGATATGGAATCGGCTGGAGGCGGTAACTCATCAGGCGTGAGAATCGCCCGAACCCCGGGGATGGCCAGGGCCGCACGGGTATCGAGATGCGTGACCCTGGCGTGCGGCAAGGGGCTCGTGAGCAGTTTGCAGATGAGCATCCCCTCGGCCCGGAGATCGTCTGCATAGCGTGCCGTTCCGGTCAGCTTGGCCCGCAGGTCCGGCGTAGTATAATTCTGCCCGGTCAGCTTTGGGGTGAAGAGAACGTTTGTTTTCGGCATGGTTTACCCCTTTCGCATGTATTCGGCCCCACGCATCAGGGCAGTGAGGATCTTGTCGTAATCCTGGCAACGGCAGATATTTCCCGAAACGCCATGGGCCAGTTCCTGCCGGGTGGGGTTGGGGTTGGTTTTGAGATAACCAAGGGTGGACATGAGAAAGCCGGGTGCGCAGTAGCCGCACTGAAATCCCTGCTCGTCGAGAACACCCTGTTGCAGCGGGTGCAACGTCCCATCGGAACGGGCCAGTCCCTCTATGGTCAGAATTTTTTTTCCACGGACGCTCTGGGTGAGGATCGAGCAGGAATATTGGGGCACGTTGTCGATGAGCACGGTACAGGCTCCGCACTCCCCCCGGTCGCAGCCTATTTTGAGACCGGTAAGGGCGAGCTTTCCACGAAGCGTCTGGGCCAGGGTTTCCTGAGGCAAGACATCGACCCGCCGCTTTTGTCCGTTTACATTGAGGGTAATGAGTCGTTCGACGGCTCCGGGTGAGGTTTTGGGACCGGCTCCGGCCGGTCCTGAGGTGAGAAGGCCGGATGAGGAAACAGCACCGGCGGCAATCACGCTCTTGATGAACTGACGCCGGCTCATTCCCTCGGGGCGAAGAGGTCCTCTACGAAATTGGTTCATGGCGGCTCCGTTTGGTTTTCCCGTGGACTCACGGAGGGATAAAAGTGGTTTTTCACGCACAGGGCTATTTCGATGAAAAACAACATGACAATCCATCCTGACGATAACGCCTCTTTCAAAACCAGGCTGAGAATTTGGAAGGAAAAGGAAAAAAAAGCTCCTTTGACGCTGCCGCATCGGTCAGGAAGATGCCTCAAGAGGATACATGCCATGTAGAGCATAACAGCAAACACGGCAAAAAACCAAGCACCATAAGCCCATTTATTCACCGAAAAATAGAGAGTAAG
>JBFWIP010000201.1:0-4108 GCA_050255935.1 Desulfobulbus sp. | reverse complement strand
TTACCAGGGAATCACCATCGGCCGGCTGAACACGCTCCATCTCGATCCGGAAAGCGGCGAGGTCCACGCCGAGGCCTGTGTCGATCCGGCGATGGCGTCCCTGTTCCGGCGCAACTCCCGCCTGCGCTTGGTCCGGCCCGAGGTCGGCCTCACCGGGATCAAGCACATGGAAACCATCCTCGGCGGCGCCTATATCGACCTCCAGAAAGGGCTGGGCGCGAAGATCAAGGAGTTTGCCGTGCTCCCCCTGAACGAGGATACCACCGAGCCCAGGACCGGGTTGAACCTGGTTCTGGAGGCCACCAGCCTCGGTTCGCTCAAGCAGGGAAGCCCCATCTACTATCGGCAGATCAGGGTGGGCGGGATCACCGGCTACCAACTCTCGCCCTCGGCCCAGGAGGTCTGGCTCAAGGTCAACATCGAGGCCCCCTATACCAGGCTGATCCATAACGGCACCCGCTTTTGGAACGCCAGCGGCATCAAGGTCAGCGGCGACGTGCTCAGCGGCATGAGCGTGCGCACCGAATCGGTTGAATCGCTGCTCGCCGGAGGGATCGGACTCGCCACGCCGGAGGGTAAGGACATGGGGCCGGCGGCCTATCCGGGCCAGCATTTCAAGGTCAGTGCAACCATTGACGAGGACTGGCTCAAATGGCAGCCGAAACTTCCCCTGCAAGCGGAACATGCGCCCGCCAAAGGCACCACCCCCAAAAAACGGTGATCCGGATGCGCCTGACCGACCTGCTCTTTGATCTCGACGGCACCCTGACCGACCCCAAGCCCGGGATCACGCGTTGTATCCGGCATGCCCTTCATGAACTGGGCCTTGAAGCACCGGAGGCCGATGCACTGGAGTGGTGCATCGGCCCGCCTCTGGCCCGGTCCTTTGGCCGGCTCCTGGAAAGCGAGGATCCCGCACGGATTCACCAGGCGCTGCTGCTCTACCGGGAGCGTTTTGCCGAGGTCGGCCTGTATGAAAACCGGGTCTACGATGGTATCCCGGAGATGCTCCATTCCCTCCGGAAACGGGGATTCCGTCTTTTCCTCGCCACCTCCAAGCCCCGCGTTTTCGCCGAACGGATTCTTGAACATTTCGGCCTGCACGCTTATTTCACCGAGGCCTTTGGCAGCGAACTCAGCGGCCATCTCACCGACAAGCCCTCCCTGGTGCGCCACATCCTTGCCCAGACCGGCGGCGAGCCCGACCAAACCATGATCATCGGCGATCGCAAGTACGATCTTCTCGGCGGACAGGCCAACGCCATCCACGCCGCCGCCGTCACCTACGGCTACGGCAGCGAGGAGGAACTGCGCCATGCAGGCGCCGATATCCTGTTCCACTCACCGCAACAGATCAGCCGTGACCTTTTGCCATGGTATGGGGACGAAACCGCCTGACCTGATGAGAAATCCGGGCTAGCGCGGATCCCCTTCCCCCCGGACGTTCATCCGGATTGCCCGGCCCAGCTTCACACAAAATCCCCATTCCGGCTTTGGCCCCGACGCCATTCATGTGTATAGTGGGCTTCTCCCGAATTTTTCATGCGCATTTTGCCGCACCCGGACCGAAGCACGCTGGCACTGCGGAAAATTTCGGACGCTCCACGTTTTTCCCGGACAACTTTTTGAGGAGGACTGATCATGGCCGAACAACAGCGCACCTTTGGGTTCACCACCCGTCAACTCCATGCCGGGCAAACGGTTGATCCCACCACCGGCAGCAGGGCTCTGCCCCTGTACCAGACCACCTCCTATTGTTTCGAGAGCTGCGAGCACGCGGCCGACCTCTTCGCCCTCAAAGAACCCGGCAACATCTATACCCGGATCATGAACCCGACCAACGACGTGCTCGAGCAGCGGGTGGCCTCCCTGGAAGGAGGGCTGGCAGGGCTGGCCGCCGCCAGCGGCCACGGTGCCCAGACCCTGGCTTTTTTCACCCTTTGCCGGGCCGGTGACCATATTGTCTCCAGCAACAGCCTCTACGGCGGCACCTACAATCAGCTCCGCTACACCCTGCCCCGCCTGGGCATCGAGGTCAGCTTTGCCGATCCGGCCGATCCGGAATCCTTTGCCCGGGCCATCCGGCCCAATACCAAACTGCTCTACGGCGAAACCCTGGGCAACCCGGGCCTGATCGTCTTTCCCTTCGAGGAGGTCGGCGCCCTGGCCAGGGCGGAGAATATTCCCCTGATGATCGACAACACCGTGGCCACCCCCTTTCTCTGCCGGCCGCTGGAATGGGGGGCCAACATCGTCAGCCACAGCACCACCAAGTTTCTCAACGGCCATGGGACCTGCCTGGGCGGCATCCTCATCGACGGCGGCAATTTCGATTGGACCTCGGGCCGATTCGCCAACTTCACCGAGCCCGACCCCTCCTACCATGGCCTCGTCTACAGCAGCCTCGGCGCAGGGGCCTTCATCCTCAAGGCCCGGGTACAGATGCTCCGCGATTTGGGCGTGTCCGCCTCGCCCTTCAACAGTTGGCTCACCGTGCAGGGCATCGAGACCCTCAGCCTGCGGATGCAGCGCCACGTGGCCAACACCATGGCCGTGGCCGAATTCCTTCGCCGACATGACCGGGTCGGCTGGGTCGGCTATCCCGGGCTGGCGGATCATCCCAGCCACGAGCGGGCGTTGAAATACCTGCCGGACGGGGCGGGCGCCCTTCTCACCTTCGGCATCAGGGGCGGGCGCGAGGCCGGGCAGCGCTTCATCGACCGGCTGCAGCTCTTCAGCCATGTGGCCAATATCGGCGATGCCAAGAGCCTGGCCATCCATCCGGCCAGCACCACCCACAGCCAGTTGAACGGGGATGAGTTGCGCGGAGCCGGGGTGACCCCGGACATGATCCGTCTCAGTGTCGGCCTGGAGGATGTGGAGGATCTGTATTGGGACCTGGATCAGGCACTGCAGGCCTGATCCAGCAAGAGAAAGGGGGGTCAGTGCAAGGAAGACGACTGTCCGGAAGAGGTGCCGCTGCAATCGGAGGAAACCTGGCAGGCGTCGCTGCCATCGGAAATATCCGGCAGGTTGGACTGCTGCCCACTCACCTTCTCCGCATGCGAGATTGCCGGTGTGGCCAAATAGGCCAGGATGGTCGCCTCCCCCTGACGAATCACCATCCCCTCCGGCGTTTTGGTCATCAGGACCGGTACTTCGTTGATCCCGAGCGCGCTCAGCAGGGCCTTGTTGGCGGCAAAGGAATAGGTAGAACGATAAATCACCCGGGGGAGATCAACCCCGGTGACCTTGCCGACCGGATTAAAGGAAACCGTGGCCACCGTGTTGGTCTTCAACGCCGCGATCACTTTTTCACAATGGGGGCAGACCGCGGAATAAAACAGGTAATGTTCCGGTGAGGTCAGCACTCCCTGACGCTGGGCGAAAACGCCGGCGGTAAAGGCCTGCCGCCCCGGCGTACTCGTGTTGACGTCCAGGCCTGCAAAGGACAGGCTGGCCGCAGCGAAGATGAGAATGCCGGCCAGGATCTGGCGAATCCCCAAAAGCAGATTCAACAGAACCATGAACAGAAAAATCCCGACGCAGTAAAAGCAGACGGTCTGGGCCACCAGGTACTGGAATGCGACCAGCACCCCTTCTGCCGCCAGCCCGGCGAGGAGAACGTTTTTTATGAAGGAGGGCACGCGCCGCTGATCGCCCCGGGCTGCATGGAGCCCCCAATAGACGACCTGAAAGAAAAACAGGCCCACCCCATTGATGATCAGGGGAGATACCCGGGTCAGCTTTTCCACCACCTTGCACCCGTCGTTCAGACAGAGAGGTGCGCCTTGATACACAATATAACCGATCTGGCCTGCGACCAGCAGACTGGCCACCAGGGCGACAAACTGCCCCAGCTGAAGGACTGTATTTTTTCGCTTTATCATGGGATACCAAAGGTTGACTCATCTGGAGGCGTGGTCCCCGCAGTTCAACGGCAGCGCAAAAGGACGCACGAAAGCACTTATAATGTACCATTCTCCAATCGGTGTCAACTCCCGGGACAAAAGGGTTGGTGCCGCGCCTTGCCGGCCGCCTCTTTCGCTTTCCTGAACAGGGATTCGGCCTGGTAAGAACTGCGGACAAAGGGAGCGGCAGCCACGGC
>JBFWIP010000200.1:0-4109 GCA_050255935.1 Desulfobulbus sp. | reverse complement strand
AGACCATCAACATGCCAACCTACGTCACCACACCCATTTATTACGTCAATGCCCTGCCCCATCTGGGCCATGCCTATACCACCATTGTCACCGATACCTACAGCCGGTTTCGCCGCCTCTGCGGCGATGATGTCCGCTTCCAGACCGGTACCGATGAACATGGGGAAAAGATTGCCGAAGCCGCGGCCAAGGCCGGCGAGACACCGCGTGCGTATGTCGATCGCATTTCGGCTGCCTTTCGGGAGACCTGGCCGGTGCTGAGCGTTGAACCGGATCACATTATCCGCACCACCAATGCCGAGCATGTGAAGACGGTCCAGAATATCCTCCAGGATGTCTATGATCGGGGCGACATCTATTTCAGCGAATATTCGGGGCTGTACTGCAAGGGGTGCGAGCGCTTTCTCACCGAAAAGGAACTGGTCGACGGCAAATGTCCCGACCACCTGGTGGAACCCAAGGAAATCACCGAACAGAATTACTTTTTCCGGATGTCGAAATATCAGGACTGGCTGATCGATCACATCACGGCCAATCCGGAATTCATCACCCCGGAACGTTACCGCAACGAGGTTCTTTCCTTTCTCAGCGAGCCGCTCGAGGATCTGTGCATCTCCCGGCCGACCTCGCGTCTCACCTGGGGCATTCCCCTGCCCTTTGATGACAACTTCGTCACCTACGTCTGGTTTGACGCCCTGATCAACTACCTGACCGGTATCGGCTATCCGGACGGCCCGGATTTCGAGAAGTACTGGGCCTGCGCCGAGCACGTCATCGCCAAGGATATTCTCAAGCCCCATGCGATCTACTGGCCGACCATGATCCGGGCCATGGGACTTGAACCCTATAAACGGCTCCATGTGCACGGGTACTGGAATGTCGATGCCACCAAGATGTCCAAGTCGCTTGGCAATGTGATCCGCCCCAAAGAACTGGTGGAGACCTACGGGGTGGACACGGTTCGTTATTTTGTCCTCCGGGAGATGAGTTTCGGCCTGGATTCCTCCTTCTCCAGCGACGCCATCCTCGCCCGCCATAACGCCGACCTGGCCAATGACCTCGGCAACCTGTTTTCCCGCTCCCTGACCATGATTGCCAAATATGCCGAAGGCCGGATTCCGGAACGGCAAGGGGCCTCCTTGCTCACGCCGGATGAGCGTGAACTGATGAGCGCTGTCTCCGCGATGATCGTGCAGTACCGTGAAAACATGGATGCGTTCCGCTTTCACAAGGCGCTGCAGGCGGTGTGGGAGGTCATTGGCCTCTTGAACCGCTACATCGTCACCAACGCGCCGTGGGAACTGGCCAAGAATCCCCGCCAGGCCGACCGGTTGCGCACTGTGCTCTACTTCCTGGCCGAATCACTGTGGAAGATAACCCTGGTCCTGGGACCGGTCATGCCGACCACGGCCGATAAAATGGCCGCGGCCCTGGGCATGCACTCCCGCCATGCGCACGCCACCCTGGATGAGGTTCAGGAATGGGGCGACATCCCCGTTGGCACGGTTATCAAACAGGGCACCCAGCTGTTTCCGCGGGTTGATAAAAAGAAGGACGCGCAGCCAGCGGTGCCCCAGAAGGGGAAAAAGGCCCCAAAAAAGGAGGCCGAACCGCCTCTTGCCGAAGGCCTGATCAGTTTTGACCAGTTCAAGACGGTTGAACTGCGGGTGGCGGAAATCGTTGCCGCCGAGAAGGTGGCCAAGTCGGACCGGTTGTTGCAGCTGACGGTCAAGGCACCGGAGGAACGGACCATTGTCGCCGGTATTGCCCAGTATTACGCGCCGGAGGATCTCGTGGGGAAAAAGGTCATTATCGTGGCCAATTTGAAACCGGCCAAGCTGATGGGTATTCCCTCACAGGGCATGGTCCTGGCCGCAAAAGAGCAACGGGCCGACGGCAGCGAAAAACTGGTGGTCACCACGGTGGCCGGCGATATCGCCCCCGGCAGCAAGGTGGCCTAAATTTTCCACTATCCTTATAGACATTATCAATAAACTGAAATCTATATGAATATCCTTGGTAATTTTTTTATGGCAGTCATTGACCTAATCAACTTTGTACTTCAGGCGTATATGGTAATCGTCATTGCCAGAGCTGTTATCTCATGGGTCAATCCTGATCCTTATAACCCCATTGTTCGCTTTTTGCGTCAAACAACAGATCCCGTTCTGAATAGAATTCGTCGATATATCCCAGTTACAGGGGGATTCGACCTGAGCCCAATGGTTTTAATTTTAATTATTATGTTGCTACAAAACTTTATAAGTCGCACATTTCATTGAAAAATGTAATTTTGCAGGCGGCTAAATTCATTCAGTTATTCGAGGTATTTCATGTCCATTCTGGTCACCGGAGGCGCCGGTTTTATCGGCAGTAATTTTGTCCTGGACTGGCTGGCCCAGTCCGATGAGCCCGTCGTCAACCTCGACAAGCTGACCTATGCCGGCAACCTGGAAAACCTGGCCTCCCTTGACCGGGATGCCCGCCATATTTTCATCCAGGGCGACATCTGCGACCGTGAACTGATCGATCGGCTGCTCCGCCAACACCGTCCCCGTGCCATCGTCCATTTTGCCGCGGAAAGCCACGTGGACCGCAGCATCCATGGCCCCCAGGATTTCATGCGCACCAACATCGACGGCACCTTCACCCTGCTCGAATCGGCGCGACACCATTGGAACACACTGGAGGACAGCGCCAAAACAAGGTTTCGTTTCCATCACGTCAGCACGGACGAGGTCTACGGTTCGCTGCAGCCGGATGAACCGCCGTTTACCGAGACCAGCCTCTATCAACCCAACAGTCCGTATTCGGCCAGCAAGGCGGCCAGCGATCACCTGGTCCGCGCCTGGCATCACACCTACGGACTGCCGGTCACCACCAGCAACTGTTCCAACAATTACGGCCCGTACCACTTTCCCGAAAAACTCATCCCCCTGATGATCACCAATGCCCTGGCCGGCAAATCCTTACCGATCTATGGCGACGGCCGGCAGATCCGCGATTGGCTCTATGTCCGGGATCACTGTGCCGCCATCCGCCGCATTCTTGAGGCAGGTCAGGTTGGGGAGGTGTACAATATCGGCGGCTGGAACGAGATGGCCAATATCGAGATTGTCGGGCAGGTGATCACCCTGCTTGATGAGTTGCAGCCGGATCCGGCAGGGAGTTACCGTCGCCTGATCACCCATGTCACCGACCGGCCCGGGCATGACCGCCGCTATGCCATTGATGCCCGCAAGATTGAACGGCAACTCGGCTGGCGCCCGGTTGAAACCTTTGGGTCTGGGATCCGCAAAACCGTGCAGTGGTACCTTGATCATCAGGAGTGGGTGGGCCGTGTCACCAGCGGAGAATACCGCAACTGGATGACCCGCCACTATGGAGAATGCCTATGAAAATTCTGCTTACCGGAAAAAACGGGCAGCTGGGTTTTGAACTGCAACGAGCCCTGGCCCCTCTTGGGCAGGTGCATGCGGTTGACCAGGAAGAATGCAACCTGGCCGATCCCGGGGCTGTTCGGGCCCTGGTGCGGGAAGTGGGCCCTGCACTCATCATCAACCCGGCGGCCTACACTGCGGTGGACCGGGCGGAAGGCGAACCGGAACTGGCAAAGGCGATCAACGCAACCGCACCAGCGGTATTGGCCGAGGAAGCCGCCCGGATCAAGGCCTGGATCATCCATTATTCCACCGACTATGTTTTTGACGGCACCAGTGTCCGATCCTACCAAGAAACCGATGCCACCAACCCGCTCAACGTGTATGGCCTGACCAAGCGGGATGGCGATGTTGCCGTGCAGCAGGCCTGCGCCCAACACCTTGTTTTTCGCACCAGTTGGGTTGTCGGTGCCCATGGCAACAACTTTGCCAAAACCATGCTCCGCCTTGCTGCCGAACGGGACGGTCTCAGCATAGTCGCCGATCAGTTTGGAGCCCCGACCTCAGCCGCCCTCCTGGCGGACGTGACAGCCCAAGTCATTGGGCGCGCGCAACGTGAGGGGCTGGACACCATTCCTTTTGGCCTCTACAACCTGACGGCCGCAGGGGTCACCACCTGGCACGCCTATGCCTGTTTTGTCCTGGAGCAGGCGCTGCAAGCAGGAATTT
>JBFWIP010000199.1:0-4126 GCA_050255935.1 Desulfobulbus sp. | reverse complement strand
AGTATCGCCAACCATTTCAAGTCGCTGCTTGCCCGCCAGGCCTCCCTGGTCACCATCTCCATCTCCACCACCCGCATGGCGGCCGAGAATTACGGCTATATGGCGCCGATCAAGGCCGCGCTCGAATCCTCCCTTTGTTTTCTGGCCAAGAGTTTTTCCGCCTTTTCCGAGGTCCGGTTCAACGCCGTGTGCCCCGGCCTGCTCAAGACCTCGGCCTCGGCCGGGATTCCCGGTTATATCGACAGTTACCTTTTTGCCGAGCAGGCCACCCTGCGTAAACAAGCGGTGCAGACCAAAGAAGCGGCCGATGTGGCCGCCTTTCTCCTTTCGCCACGCTCCTCCGGCATGACCGGTCAGTGCTTGGTGGTGGATGCGGGCATGGGGATGAATTATTTCGACAACAGTATCGTCTCCAAGGTGGTGCGCTGAGGGGGCTCGGATGCAGTTACCGCCGCAACTCGCCCGTATTTGGCAGATGGTGGTGCATGCCAAGGCGGTTTTCGTCTCCCCCACCACGCCGCTTCCCGTCAAAATTGTGTTAGCCCTGGGGGTGTTGTATGCCCTTTCCCCCTATGACCTGATCCCGGAATGGGTGCCGTTTTTCGGGGTGATGGATGATCTGGCCCTGATCGCCCTGCTCATTGCCTGGGCCAACGGTTTTTCCACGCCGGACCGGCAATGAAGCCGTTTTGGTTTGCCGGCCCCTTCCTTCGATAATCAAAGAGAACAGTATGCGTTATAGCAGGGTTTGTCTGCATGAATTCGGATACCAACTGCCTCCGGTCGAGCTTTCCTCGGCGGCCATCGAGGAGCAATTGCAACCGTTGTATGCACGGTTGAAGCTCCCGGCAGGTCGCCTGGAACTGATGACCGGCATCAGGAGCCGCCGCCTGTGGCAGCCGGGGTACCGGCCCAGTGAAGGAGCCGCCGCCGCCGGTGAGGCCGCACTCTCCACGTCCGGTGTCAAGCGGGAGGATATCGGTTGCCTGCTGTTCACCTCGGTCAGCCGCGACATGATGGAGCCGGCGACTGCCTCCTTCATCCACCGCAGCCTCGGCCTGTCGTCCTCCTGCCTGCTGTTTGATATTTCCAACGCCTGTCTCGGTTTTTTGGACGGCATGGTCATGCTCGCCAACATGATCGAGTTGGGGCAGGTGAGGGCCGGATTGGTCGTGGCCGGGGAGACCGCCGAGGATCTGGTCGCCTCGACCATCCGCCACCTGCTCAGTGATTCCGGCCTGACCCGGAAATCGATCAAACCGCTTTTTGCCTCCCTGACCATTGGTTCCGGGGCCGTGGCCCTGGTGATGACCGGCCGCGATCATCACGATACGGGGCATTATCTGCGCGGCGGCGGTTGCGCCGCCAACACCCGTCACAACGATCTCTGCCAGGGCGGCCAGAATGCGGAACAGGGGACCCTGATGTCCACCGATTCGGAACTGCTGCTGGAAAAAGGGATCGAGACCGCCGCCGCCTGTTGGCAGGCCTTTCATGCCGAACTCGGCTGGAGCGGAGATTCCATTGACCGCTATTTTTGCCATCAGGTGGGCCGGGCCCATGCCCAGATGCTGTTTTCCACCTTGGCCCTTGATCCCGGAAAAAATTTCGAGACCCTGCCCGTACTCGGCAATGTCGGTTCGGTTTCCGCCCCAATCACCATGGCCATGGGCATCGAGCAAGGGGCCTTGGTTCCCGGACAGCGGGCGGCCCTGCTCGGGATCGGTTCCGGAATCAATGCGCTGATGTTGGGGATTGACTGGTAATGCCTGTTCTACCGCTTGCCCAATATCCCTTTCAACCCCGTTTCGTGGAGATCGGGGGGCATCGTTTGGCCTATCTGGACCAGGGACAGGGGCTGCCGGTGGTCATGGTCCACGGCAATCCGTCCTGGTCGTATCTGTACCGCAATCTGGTGAGCCATCTGCAGGGCCGGTACCGCTGTATCGTCCCTGATCATCTCGGCTGCGGATTTTCCGACAAGCCCCGGAACGCTCCCTACCGCCTGCGCAATCACCTCGAAAACCTGGAGCGCTTGCTCGATCATCTTGCCATCGAGCGGTGCGTGCTCGTGGTGCATGACTGGGGAGGGGCGATCGGCATGGGCTGGGCCGGAAAACATCCCCAACGGGTGGCCGGAGTGGTGGTGCTCAACACTGCCGCCTTTCGCGCCCAGCGCATGCCGCTACGGATTGCGGTCTGCCGTTGGCCGCTTTTGGGCGAGCTTATTGTGCGAGGTCTCAATGGATTTGCCGGGGCCGCGATCTTCATGGCCGTCAGCAAGCGGATGCGGCCGGAGGTCGCCCGCGGTTTTCTTGCCCCCTATGACAGTTGGCACAGTCGCGTTGCGATCCACCGGTTTGTCCAGGACATCCCCATGCACCCGGAGCATCCTTCCTGGCCGACCCTGGTGGCGGTCGAAGAGGGACTCGCCCAACTGGATCGGGTTCCGATGATGCTTTGCTGGGGCGGCCGGGATTTCTGTTTCAATGACTGGTTCTATAGAGAGTGGCAACGCCGTTTCCCCGAGGCGGAGGCGCATTATTTCAAGGATGCCGGTCACTATGTGCTTGAGGATGCCTTTGAGGAAATCGCGCCGTTGGTGGATCAATTTCTCGATCGAACGCTCAGGAGGGAGTGAACCATGGCTGATTGCAATATTGTCTCGGCACTCCATCAATCCGCAAGCCGCCTGGGGGAAGAGATTGCCCTGACAGCCTTGGAAAAGGGTGTCTGGCGGCAATGGACCTTTACCCAACTGGCACAAAACAGCCAGGGATTCGCGGTGGCCCTGCACCAGCGGGGAGTGCGCCGGGGCGATCGGGTGATGCTGATGGTCCGGCCCTCGATGGAGTTCGTCTGCCTCACCTTTGCCCTGTTTCAGTTGGGGGCGGTGATCATCCTGATCGATCCGGGCATGGGCTATAAAAACCTGCTGCGTTGTATCGCCTCGGTCCGGCCCGATATCCTGGTGGGGATTTCCAAGGCGATTGTCTTCAGCCGGATCTTCCGCCGCCCCTTTGCCTCCCTGCGGCAGCGCATCCTGGTCGGCCGGGGCGGGCTGTTGGGCGGAACCGGGTTGGCGCCGATTCATGGCCGGACGTTGCCCGAGTTCGAGGCCAAGGCAGATGATCTGGCGGCCATCATTTTCACCACCGGCTCCACCGGGCCGCCCAAGGGAGTGGAATACACCCACGGTATCTTTCACACCCAGTTGCGCCTGATCCATGAGTATTTCGGCATCGGCGAGGGGGATATCGATCAGCCGGGATTTCCCCTGTTCGGCCTTTTCAGCACCGCGCTCGGGGCCCGGGCGGTTATCCCGGATATGGATCCGACCCGGCCGGCCCGGGTGGATCCGCAAAAATTTGTCCACACCCTGCTGGACTACGGCGTGACCTATTCGTTTGGTTCCCCGGCCATCTGGAACGTCGTCAGTCGTTACTGCCTGGACCGGGGGATTAGGCTGCCGGTGCGCAGGATCCTCATGGCGGGAGCACCCGTTCCGGGGGAATTGGTGGAGCGGCTGGAGAAAATTTTGCCGGCGGACGGCCTGATTTTCACTCCCTACGGTGCCACCGAGAGCTTGCCGGTGGCTGCCATCGAGGGCCGGGAGATTGTGGGGGAAACCTGGGCGTTGACCCGGATCGGGCGAGGCGCCTGTGTCGGCCGCCCCCTGCCGGAGATGGATCTGCGAATCATTGAACCGGTGGAGGGACCGATTGGTTCCTGGAAAGAGGTGCGGGATGTCCCGGAGGGTACCATCGGCGAAATCGTGGTACGGGGCCCGGTCGTCACCCGTGCCTATGCCGGAAATGCCGGGGAAACCAAGCTGGCCAAGATTGGCGATGGCGACGGCTTTTGGCACCGCATGGGCGACATGGGCTATGTGGACGGGCAGGGCAGGCTGTGGTTCTGCGGCCGCAAGGCCCACCGGGTCTCGACCGCCGAGGGGATGCTCTACACTATCTGTTGCGAGGCTATTTTCAACGAACATCCCCGGGTCCGCCGTTCCGCGCTGGTCGGATTGGGATTGTGGGGACAACAGACACCGGTGCTGATTGTCGAGACATTGGGCAAAATAGGTGATCGGGAACAATTTTTCGCCGAGTTGCGGGACTTGGCC
>JBFWIP010000198.1:0-4129 GCA_050255935.1 Desulfobulbus sp. | reverse complement strand
CGGATCTCGATACTGTGGAGGCGGTAGCGTTCGGTCTGCAGCAGCGGTTGCAGGGTCTTGAACAGGTAGATGGCGATGTGCTCGGAGGAGGGATTGATCTCCAGAAAGGCGTGATGCTGGTTCAGGTCGCGGTGGTCGAGTTCGTCCACCACCGAGTTGACCGTTTTTTTCAGTTCCTTGAAATCGATCCCCATGCCCAGTTTGTCCAACCGGTCCGCCCGTACCGTCACCTTGACCTTCCAATTGTGGCCGTGCGGATTTTCACAGTTGCCCGGATAGGCCCGGAGATGGTGGCCGCCGGAAAAATGGGTCTTGATAAATATATCCATGGTCTGCTCCTTGAAAAAATCGATCGTCAACAGGCAGGGGCAAGCCTTCGGGAAAAGCGGCTTGCCTTGCCGAGTAGTCAAATGGTAAACAGAAAGTGTGCCTTGTAAAGCAGCAACGCATCCCACAGTACCGGGAACGGCTCCCTTTTGCCAGCCCGGTCCGCCCCCGTCTTTTTGTACCCCGGGAGTTCACCCTTGTTGAATGTCGCTTCACCACCAGCCTTGACCGAGGACACCCTCTTTGCCGGGGCGCTGGTTTGCCATCAGCCGGCTATTGGCTACCGTTTTTCCATTGATGCGGTGCTGGCGGCCCAGTTTGTCCTGCCCAAGGCAGGGCAACGGGTTCTGGATCTGGGCTGCGGCTGCGGCATTATCGGGCTCATTCTCGCCTACCGGGTTCCCGGTTTGGTGGTCCATGGCCTGGAACTACAGCCCGAGCTGGCGGCCCTGGCCCGGCAAAATGTCCTGGCCAACGGCTTCACTCCGGGGATGGAGATACTGGAGGGCGATGTCCGTTCCATCAACCAGGTGGTCGGGGCCGAAACTTATGACCAGGTGGTCTGCAATCCCCCGTACGGGACCCCGCAGGGAGGCAGGATCAACCTTGATGCCCAGGCTGCCGCCGCCCGCCATGAACTGAACGCCTGCCTGGAGGATTTTGTCCGTGCCGCAGCCTACAGCGTCCGCAACCGCGGCCGAGTCGTGTTCATCTATCCCGCCAGACGGGGGGCAACGCTGTTGCACACCCTGTATAATCATCGTCTCACCCCTAAACGGCTGCAACCTGTCTATTCCTCTCCCGAATCCGGTTCGGCCAGGCTGTTGTTGGTCGAGGCGGTGAAAAACGGGGGCGAGCAGTTTGAGGTTCTGGCGCCTTTTTTTATCTACCGGCAACGAAACGGCGGCTACAGCCACGCCATGCAGGCCCTGTACCGGGAGAACCCATGCTCGCCAAGGTGAACAGTTGTGCGGTCATCGGCGTCGACGGCCTGCCGATCCAGGTTGAGGTCGACCTGGCCCTGGGGCTGCCCTCGTTTTCCACGGTCGGCCTGGCCGAAGGGGCGGTCCGCGAAGCCAAGGATCGGGTCCGGGCGGCGATCAAAAACGGCGGCTATGACTTTCCCCAGCGGCGCATCACCGTGAATCTCGCCCCGGCCTCGGTCAAGAAGGAGGGGACCGGCTATGATCTGCCCATTGCCCTGGGGATCCTCGCCGCCAGTGGTTTGATCCCGGTTGAACAGTTGATGCAGTCGGCGGTGGCCGGGGAATTGAGCCTCGATGGTGGTGTCAAGCCGGTCACGGGAGTGCTGCCCATGGCGCTGGCCGCCCGTGAGCAGGGGTTTTGCCGCTTCCTCGTGCCCCTGGCCAATGTGGAGGAAGCGGCCATTGTCCAGGGGTTGGAGGTTTATGGAATCGAACGCCTGGATCAGGCCGTGGAATTTTTCGCCGGCCGCACCGCCCTGACAGCGCTTTCCCTGGATCCGGCCGTGCTGTTCGCCCGCCAGGAAGGCTACGAGGTTGACTTTGCCGATGTCCGGGGGCAGGACGCGGTGAAACGGGCCATGGAGATCGCGGCCGCCGGTGGCCACAATCTGCTCCTTTGCGGCGTCCCCGGTACCGGAAAAACCATGATGGCCAGGCGCTTGCCGACGATCATGCCCGATCTCAGCCTGGAGGAGGCGATTGAAACCACCAAGATTTTTTCCACCGCGGGCCTGCTGCCGGAGAAAACCCCGCTGCTCGTCACCCGGCCGTTTCGGGCGCCGCATCACACGGTTTCCGATGCCGGCCTGATCGGTGGCGGCCAGATTCCCCGTCCCGGAGAGGTCTCGCTGGCCCATAACGGCGTCCTTTTCCTCGATGAACTGCCCGAATTCAAGAAACATGTGCTTGAAGTGCTGCGCCAGCCGCTTGAGGATGGGATGGTCACCATTGCCCGCGCATCCACCAGCCTCAGCTTTCCGGCCCGGTTCACTTTGGTGGGAGCGATGAATCCTTGTCCCTGCGGTTATCTTGGCGATCAGATTCGACCCTGCACCTGTACGCCGTTGCAGGTGCAGCGGTATCGCAGCCGCCTCTCCGGGCCGCTGCTCGATCGGATCGACATCCACCTCGAGGTGCCGGCGGTCCCGGTCAAGGAACTGCTCGGCCAGCCTTGCGGAGAAGCCTCGGCAACCATCCGCGGGCGGGTCAACGAGGCCCGCGATCGCCAGCGTAAACGTTTTGCCGGCGTGCCCCGGCTTTACTGCAATGCCCAGATGAATGCCAGGGAGGTAAAACAATTCTGCCGTCTCGACCAGGCCTCGACCGACCTGTTGCACCAATCCATCACCCGGCTTGGACTTTCCGCCCGGGCCTACCATCGGATCCTCAAGATCGCCCGCACCATTGCCGACCTGGCCGGAGCGGAACAGCCGCAACTGCCGCATCTGGCCGAGGCCATCCAGTACCGGCGCAGCCAATTTGAGATTTGAGGCGGCGGAAAACGGGTTTCCAAAGCGCTTTGTACGGGCTGTCCGGTTTATCGTCGCGGGGAGGAGAGAAAAAAAGTCGCCCATGGAGACGCAAGAACTTTCGGAAACCATCCGCCGGCAACTGATCAAACTGCTTGAGGCGGAGTCGTGCGGGGTGCGTGAACTTTCCCAAACGCTGCATCAAAGCGAAAAAGAGATTTACGGACATCTCAGGCACGTTGAACACAGCCTGCGCACAGAAGGAAAACAGCTCCAGGTGGAGCCACCGGTCTGTCTCCATTGCGGATTTATTTTCTCGGGACGCACCCGGACCTCGCCACCGGGGCGATGCCCCAGATGCAGGAAGACGCATATCCGCCGCCCCCAATTCAGGATAGTCGCAAAAAAAACTGGAGTTTAGAGTTTCAGATCGGCCCGGCTGGTAGGCAAATTTGAGGGTCAAACTAAAAAAATATAAAAAAAATTAATGATATAGCTGCAAAATTGCGGCAGCCGCGCTTTCTTTAGAAAGCGCGGCCTTCAGAAGAGAACAACTTCACTCTTCTGGAGGCCGCCATGGGCAACAAGGGATATGGCAGTATCCCCGGGACCCTGTTTGAATGTATCACATTCCTTGCCAGGGCTCTACCGGTACGTTCCGTTCCAACCTTTATCGAGCTGCTGATCGGCGCCATGCTCACCCAAACCGGGTTTGTTACCGGTGCCTGGCTGGCAATCAGACCGCTGCGCTGTTGGAGCGCCTATTACAAATGGCTTCAGGACGGCAAGTGGTCCTGGGTCGCCCTTGGGGTACAGATGGCCCGGATGGTAGTGACCTTCTTTCCCCAACTGGTCTGGTTTCTGATCATTGACGACACCTTCGTCTACCGGGCTTCCCGGAAGGCGCCGGGAAGCGGAATCTATCACCAGCACGGCAACAAGGCAAATCGTCCCCAATATGCCCGCGGCCAATGCTGGGTGAGCATGGCCCTGTCGGTGGCCAGGGGCAGAAAGTACTCGGCGATCCCCTTGGTATGGCGCCAAGTATACCCCGGATGCGGTTGCCCTCTTGCCGGAGGTACGCCATTGGGTGTTCCTTTACGGCAAGTGGCAATGGGTGCGCTACCGGGGTGCTGTCTGCTTGGCGAAATTCCTCCGTGGTCACTAGGTCAGGGCCGTGTGGATGCAGTTCGAAGACGAGGACGGCAAACTCAGCAAGGCGCGCCTGCTCATCTCCACCAACAGTACGCTGAGTGCAGACGAGGTGTTCAAGTTCTACGCCCGCCGCTGGGCCATCGAAGACCTCTTCAACCAGATGAAGAACGGCTGGGGTTGGCGCGAGGCCTG
>JBFWIP010000197.1:0-4170 GCA_050255935.1 Desulfobulbus sp. | reverse complement strand
CCACTTTCTCAACGTGAGTGAACACACGCTCCCCTTTCTTTACAAGGAGCTTGTTTTTCATCACCTCTGTAGGGGTGATCTCGCATTCACTGAGTGGGCGAGTATAGGATTTTCCTGAAGGGAAATAGCAGGTCAGCTCCAGTCCATGTTGAGATTTCCATATTTTCCAATCGCTGATTTGCCCGGTCTTGTCTTGGCCATTTACATGGATGGTGACTTCCATCAGGACTGTTGATGCGGACATGGACATCATAGAATGAAATCCGTGGAAATGAATCTTGAATACCTTTCGGTGGTGATTGATTTCAGGATTCTTCTGTTTTCATCGGTCTGCTTGGCCGCCACAAGGGTGCGTATGGTGAAGGCCCTGAGCGCGTCGGAGACGGAGAGCGTGCCCTCGGCGGAATCTTTGCGGCCGGTAAAGGGGAAGACGTCGGGGCCACGTTGGCATTGGCTGTTGATATTGACCCGGCACACCTGATTGACCAATGTATCGATCAGCCGGGCGAGGGTCCTCGGATCGCTGCCGAACAGGCTGACCTGCTGTCCATAATTCGACTGCATCACATAGTTCATCGGCTCGTCGGCATCCCGGAACGGGACAATCGGGACAACAGGTCCGAACTGCTCTTCGCTGTACAGCCGCATGTCCGGTGCCACGGGGTACACAACCGTGGGCGCCATGAAGGTTTGCTCGACCAGCCCCCCGTTCTGATTAACGATCCCGGCGCCCTTGGTGCGGGCATCGTTGACCAGGTCCGTCAGGTATCCGGTTTTGCCGGGTTCGGGCAAGGGGGTGATGAAGGTGCCCGCCTCCCAGGGCAGCCCGCACTTGAGGCCACCGACGGCAGCAGTGAACTTGGCGAGAAAGGCGTCGGCAATATCCTGATGGACGAACACGATCTTGAGCGCGGTGCACCGCTGGCCGTTGAAGGAGAGCGATCCCAAAACGCATTCCTCCACCGTGTGCTCCAGGTCGGCGTCCTTTAAGACAATGGCGGCGTTTTTCGCCTCCAGCCCGAGAATGCAGCGCAGGCGATGCGGTCTTGGATGCTGTTTCTTGAGGGTGTCGGCGACCCGGCTGCTGCCGATAAAGGCCAATGCATCGATTTTGCCGGACCGCATCAGGGGACCGATGATCTTCTCTCCCTCTCCATAGACGGTGTTGACCACCCCGGGAGGAAAGGAATCGCGGAAGGCCTCGAGAAGCGGCCGGTGCAGGAGGACGCCGATTTTGGGCGGTTTGAAGATCACGGCATTGCCCATGATCAATGCGGGGATCAAGGTGGTGAAGGTCTCGTTGAGCGGGTAGTTGAACGGGCCCATGCAGAGCGTGACCCCGAGAGGGGCGCGGCGAATCTGCCCGATCACCCCTTGCTCGATCACAAACCGCGACGACACGCGATCAAGGTCCTTGAGCGCGTCCATGGTGTCACGGATGTAGGTGAGGGTTCGGTCGAACTCTTTTTCGGAGTCGGTCAGGGTTTTGCCTATCTCCCACATGAGGAGCTTGACGATTTCCTCCCGCTGCTCCTTCATGCGGAAGGCGAACGCCTCCATATGCCTGAGCCGTTCCTCGACCGGCATGGTGGGCCAGGCGCCCCGGCCGTTGTCGTAGGCGCGGCATGCCGAATCAAGGGCCTCCAATGCCTGCCGTTCTTCGAGCAGGGGATAGTGTCCGATAAGGGTCTGCTCAATGCCATCGGCGGTGACCGTGCAGACCGGGGACCGCACCTCCTGCACAGGGCCGCTCCATTCCTTGATCGTTCCGTCGCAGAGATACTGGCGCTGGACTATGGGCGATGCGATGCGCCATTTTTCCGGGACCGTGTTGTTGAAGAGGGATTGAAAGGCTGTTTGCATGTCGTTTACCTGCTTTTCTGTGTTGTATGGCCGAAAATTATCTGCGGGGTTCGCTGGGGATGATCAGCTTGCTCCAGGCATGGCCGGTCGGGAGAAAGGATTTTTTCCGGCGCCCCTTTGCACCTGCTGACGAAAAAGAATAACGCAATGTACACCATGTACCCCGCATTTGTTCATAATATTGCGAATACATTCCGGGTTCTGATTTTTTCAACCTTGTTGGCCCGGTTATAAATAAGCCGCGAGAACGAGGTGCCGGGTTTCGGCATCCACGCTTCCTGTCCTGCCAGGATTTTCGTTTTTTGGGGGGATCGTCGCAGTCCATCAACAAGAACGCAACTGCCTGGAAAAACGCCGGCAACAGCCTCTTTCCCGGATTCAGAAAAGTCGAAACCGGCAGGGGCAAGGTGCGTAACATGCCCTGATGGTCAGGGCCTCCGGGCTTCCGCCAACAGGGAAGGCGATGAATACCGTGTTGTTTTTTTTGATAAAAAGTGTATATTGACTCCTAATTTGGAGATCAAATTATCTTGGTACCCTTTTCAAGGGGTCCGGAAATGCCCCCTCCTCTCCCCGGCGCTGCCTTGAGATGTTTGCTCTTCAACGTTTTCCCGGTTGCCTTGCGACCGCAAGGGGGCAATCATGCATAACGGGGACACGATGCCAGATCTTTCCACCACGTACCTCGGCCTTTCTCTTCGAAACCCGCTTCTTGTCGGAAGCTGCGGTTTGACCGGTTCCCTCAATTCAATCAAAGAGCTCGCAGAAAACGGCGCAGGGGCTATTGTGCTTAAATCCCTGTTCGAGGAGCAGATTCAGGCGGAATATTCGCACAACCTCGCCCATTACAACTCCGACCATCCCGCTTCCCTGGATTACATTCGTCAGTACACCAGAAACAGTGCGGTGGACGGGTATCTGCGCCTGATCGCCGATGCGAAAAAGGCGGTGTCCGTGCCGATCATCGCCAGCATTAACTGTATCTCCGACAAGGAATGGATTTCCTTTGCTCGGTCCGTGGAATCCCAGGGCGCGGACGCGCTTGAACTCAATATTTCCCTGCTGCCGAGCAATCCGGACCGGAGCGCCCAGGAAAACGAAAACATCTATTTCGATATCCTGGAGAAAGTCCGGCTGCAGGTCACCATCCCCATTGTCCTCAAAATGAGCCGCTATTCGTCCACCCTGGCCAACCTCGTGGCCCGGTTGAGCTGGACCGACAAGGTGGACGGTTTTGTCCTGTTCAATCGCTACTATCGCCCTGATATCGATATTGAGTCCATGACCATCAAGGCGGCCGATATTTTCAGCAGTCCCCTGGAGAGCATTGAAACCCTGCGCTGGATCGCCCTGCTTTCACGCGCAACCGATCGGGACCTGGCGGCCTCAACGGGCATCCATGACAGCGAGGGGTTGATCAAACAACTCCTCGCCGGTGCTACCGCAGTCGAGGTGGTGAGCACCCTGTATCAAAACGGGCCACAGCAGATCACCCGCATGTTGGAGGGCCTCAACCAATGGATGGTCGCCCATTCCTTTGAGAACATCGAGGCCTTTCGCGGCATCCTCAGTTATCAGAAAACGGAAAATCCCGCTGCCTACGAGCGGATTCAGTTCATGAAACAGTACGGAGGAATCGTGTGAACGGCATGATGTTTGACGGCCTGGCCTCTGCCGAAAGCCGCGGAATTTTCGTCGCGGTCCCTTTGCGCTGCGTATCGACCAGACCGGGAGGGGGACGATGACCTCGTTGTTTACCTTTCCCAAGGGCGGGGTGCATCCGCCGGAAGCCAAGTCGCAAACCGCGGACCTGGGTATTGAGATCATGCCGGTGCCCGATACCCTGGAGTTGATCCTCGGCCAGCATATCGGCGCGCCCTGTACGCCGGTGGTCAAGAAAAAGGATCAGGTTCAGGAAGGCGATCTTCTCGGTACGGTTCCCAAGGGGCTGGGCACGCCCTTGCACGCACCCGTGCAGGGTACCGTTACGGCTCTGGGCATGTCCGGCCATCCGGTGCGGGTCAGCACCCCTTCCGTGACCTTGGCCGTGGATCATGCGGCCCCGGCCCGTCAATACGCCAAACAGCCGTGGGTGGACAAAACCCCCGCTGAACTGCTTGAAACGATCAGGCAGGGGGGCATTGTCGGTTTGGGCGGGGCCGGGTTCCCCACCTATGCCAAGCTGCAGCCACCCGCCGAACCGGCGGTGGATACGCTGGTGCTCAACGGTGCCGAGTGCGAGCCCTACATCACCAGCGATGACCGGCAGATGCGCGAGGCGGCCGCGGAGATTGTCGAGGGGGCCAG
>JBFWIP010000196.1:0-4190 GCA_050255935.1 Desulfobulbus sp. | reverse complement strand
TGGCCGGCAGGATAGGGATAGTCGTTCAACCCTGCAACCGGCACCCAGGCATACTGCTGGGCGGCACTCAGGACCGGCGCCCCCAGGGAGGCGTCCAGCTTTCCGACAAACCCATGCAAGGTCACCCGGTAACGGGTATAGTGATGGACCACGGTCTTGAAAGGGGCAAGTTCCGGCACCCGCCAGCCGGTCTCTTCGGCGATCTCCCGCACCGCTGCCTCCCGCGGGGTTTCCCCCTCCTCGAGCCGGCCTCCGGGGAACTCCCACAAACCGCCCCAGATGTCATCCGCCATGCGCTGCTGGACAAAAATACGGCCGTGATGGAACAGGATGCCGCAGGCCATGATAATTTCGATTTTTTTCTGTTTTTCCGTGGGCAGGGGCCGAAATTCGACCGTATCCGCTTTCAGGGCCCGGCAGTGCATCCGCACCGGACACAACGAACAGGCGGGATTTTTCGGGGTACAGACCAAGGCGCCCAATTCCATCAGCGCTTGATTGTACAGCCGGGGAACTTCCCGATCCAGCAGGGTCTGCGCCATCGCGGCCAGACGTTTTTGGGCGGCGGCCTGCTTCAGGGGACGGTCGATGTCGGCCAGCCGGGCAAAAAGCCGTTCCACGTTGGCATCCCGCAGGGGAAAGGGCAGGTTGAAGGCAATGGAGAGAATGGCGGCTGCGGTATAGGGCCCTATGCCCGGCAAGGCGAGCAGCGCATCGTAATCAGCCGGGATTTCAGCCGTTCCCGCCGCAAGCAACTGCTGGGCGGCACGCTGAATGTTGCGGGCCCGGCTATAATACCCCAATCCCTCCCAAGCCTTGAGAATGGCCTGTTCCGGCGCCTCGGCCACGGAGGCGATATCGGGGAAACGGTCAATCCAGCGGCGGAAATATTGGGCCACCCGCTCCATCTGTGTCTGCTGGCCCATGATCTCGGAGATCCACACATGATAGGGCTCATAGGTTCCGCGCCAGGGCAGAGGGCGCTGGTGCTGCTCGAACCAGGCCAGCAAACGCCTCCGAAAATCAACGCTGTCCGCCTCATTATCCTTGTCAATCACTTCCACTATCCTCTATGGTGACAAAAGAGTGAACAAGATCAGCCAGTAAGGTAACCGCTCATGTCTCTCCGCGCCAGTCAATTTCCGGTAAGCTTTCTTTTTCTCCTGGCCCTCCTGACCAGCTTTCCATCGCCTGCCCGCGCCCTGGCCCCCGAGGAAATCCTGGTCCTTGCCAATGCCCGCGCCAATCACAGCCTCGGGCTGGCCCAGCAGTATATGCAAGAGCGGCACATTCCACCCGATCACCTGGTCAAGATCAGCACCACGACCACCGAGCACTGCTCACGGCAGGAATACAACCAAAGTATCCGCGACCCGGTTCGCCGGGCCTTGGACGAACTGGATCCGGACCACCGTATCCGCTGCCTGGTGACCATGTACGGGGTGCCGCTCGCCATTGAGCCTGCTCCGCAACCCGCCAACGCGCCCAAGCGGAAACAACCTGCACGGATGGATGACCGGGCTTCGGTCGATTCCGAACTCGCCCTGGTGCTCACCGAAGACTATCCGCTCGACGGCTGGCTGCCCAATCCCTATTTCCTCGGATTCAGATATCAGCAAACCCTGCTCAAGCGGGATAAGGTGCTCATGGTCAGCCGCCTTGACGGCCCGACCCCGGCCACGGTCCGGCGAATTATCCAGGATAGCATTGACACCGAAAAAAAGGGCCTCCACGGCCAGGCCTATTTCGACGCCCGCTGGCCCCTGCCCCAGACCACCAAGAACCTGAGCGGCTATGCCCTCTACGACGCCTCGCTCCATAAGGCCGCGGAGAAGATCAGCCAAAGCGGCCGGATGATCGTTCATCTGGATCAGCAAAACGACCTGTTCCAACCCGGCACCTGCCCGCAGGCGGCCCTTTACTGCGGCTGGTACCGCCTGGCCCATTACGTGGATGCGTTCACCTGGGTGCGCGGGGCCGTCGGCTACCACATTGCCAGCGCCGAATGCACCACCCTCAAGCGGGAAGGATCGCAGGTCTGGTGCAAGCGGATGCTGGAACGCGGCATCGCCGCCACCATCGGGCCGGTGTATGAGCCCTATGTCCAGGCCTTTCCCCTGCCGGAACTCTTTTTCCCCACCCTGGCCGAGGGCTACCTCAGCCTCGGCGAGACCTATCTGGTCACCCTGCCCTTCCTTTCCTGGCAAATGGTGCTGATCGGCGACCCCCTCTACCAGCCCTTCAAGCCGCAATAGGCGGGGCTGAAGGGGGAATCTTCTTTTTTTTGCCGACGGATGTGGTAGAAAGACGAGTTATTTTTTCTTTCTTGCCTTTCCTGCAAACCTATGAACAACACTTTCTGGCGCCAATGCCTCTCGTCCCGGATGCTGGTGTCCTTCCTCATGGGATTTTCCTGCGGCGTGCCGCTGCTGCTCACCTCTTCCGTGCTCCAGGCCTGGATGACCGAAGAACAGGTCGACCTTTCCGTGATCGGCCTCTACTCCCTGGTGGGCCTGCCCTATACCCTGAAATTCCTCTGGGCCCCGGTCTTTGACCGCTTCAGCCTGCCCCTGTTCGGCCGCAGGCGCGGCTGGATGCTGATGGTGCAGCTTCTGTTGATCCTGGCCCTGGTGGGACTGGGCATGACCGATCCCGGGCAAACACCCTGGATGGTGGCGCTGGCGGCCTTTCTCGTCACCTTCCTTTCCGCCTCCCAGGATATCGTGGTCGATGCCTACCGGCGCGAGGATCTCAGCGACAACCAGCTCGGCCTGGGCAGCTCCTTCTATGTCAACGGCTACCGGCTGGGCATGCTCCTGGCCGGCAGCGGCGGCCTCATCCTTGCCGATCACATGGCCTTTTCCCGGGTCTATCTCCTCATGGCCGCCTCCCTCCTGATCGGGGTCCTGACCACCCTCCTCTGCCGCGAACCGGAATTGAGCAGGGGCGCGCCCAAAACCTTTACCGAGGCGGTCTGGGAACCCTTTGCCGAATATTTCAACCGGGATCGCGCCCTGCTGCTGTTGCTCTTCATCCTCCTCTACAAACTCGGCGACCAGATGGCCTCCACCCTGACCACCCCCTTTTACCTGGATCTCGGGTTCAGCAAGACCCAGATCGGTGCGTTGGCCAAGCTGTTCGGCTTCTGGTCGGCCATTGCCGGCGGCCTGATCGGCGGTGCCCTTCTCCTCCGGATCGGCATTATCCGCAGCCTGTGGATCTTCGGCATCCTCCAGGCGGCAGCCATTCTCAGCTTCACCGCGCTCGCCCTGATCGGCAACTCCCTGACCGCCCTGGCGGTGGCGATCACGCTCGAACAGCTCACCAGCGGCATGGGCACCAGCGCCTATGTGGCCTACATGGCCTCGCTCACCAACAAACGGTTCACCGCCACCCAGTACGCCCTGCTCTCCAGCTGCATGGGGATCCCCCGGGTCATCATCGCCGCACCGGCGGGTTGGGTGGCCGAGCACACCGGCTGGCCCCTGTTCTTTGTCGGCTGCACCCTGGCCGCCCTCCCCGGCTTGCTACTCCTGCCCATGGTGTCGGCACAATACCGCCGGGATGCGCAATAAGGTTTTGAGTTCTGCCACGATTGGAGTACATTAGGTTTTTGTTCAAAACGTTCAACAGGTTGTTTCAATCCCTTCGGAAAAACAGATGTCGATCAAAATTTACAATACCTTAAGCCGGAAAAAGGAACCGTTGCGCCCGCTTGAAGAGGGCCATGTCAAACTCTATGTCTGCGGGATCACCTCCTACGATTACTGTCATATCGGCCACGCCCGATCCGCGCTTGTCTTCGACATGGTGGTCCGCTATCTGCGCCACCGGGGATACAAGGTGACCTTTGTCCGCAACTTTACCGATATCGACGACAAGATCATCAACCGGGCCAATGAACAGGGCATCGACAGCGCCGCCCTGGCGCTCAGATTCATCAACGAGTTCTACACCGACATGGATACCCTGGGCACCCTGCGCCCGGATATCGAGCCCAAGGCCACCGAGCATATTCAGGAGATGATCGACCTGATCCGGGAACTGGTCGACAAGGGGATGGCCTACCCGGCCGACGGCGACGTTTATTTCCGGGTGGAAAAATTCGACGGCTACGGACAGCTCTCCGGCCGCGGTCTGGACGACATGCAGGCCGGTGCCCGGGTCGAGGTCAACGACCGCAAGGAACA
>JBFWIP010000195.1:0-4196 GCA_050255935.1 Desulfobulbus sp. | reverse complement strand
AAAAAAACTTACGGCAGTTTGCTCATGATCTCCTCGGTCACTTCCTTGATGCTCTTGGAGCCGTCAACGGAGATAACCGGGGTGGTGCCCATTTTCTTGAAGTAGTTGACTGCGGCCATGGTGCCGGTTTTCTCGTCATAGTAAATGTCGTGGCGTTTGTTGATGGCGGACTCGTCCTGATCGTCGGCGCGGGTGGAGAGTTCGCCGCCGCAGACACGGCAAACGAGCTTGCCGTCTTTCTCGACCGGCTTGATGGCATCGAAGGCGATATGGTTGGGATGGTTGTTGTCATTGGCGCAGAGGCGGCGGCCCATGATACGTTCCTTGGCGATCTGACGGTCGAGCACGATCTCGACCACGCAGTCCAATTTCATACCGGCCTCTTTCAGTGCCTTGTCCAGTGCTTCGGCCTGGGCCAGGGAACGGGGGAATCCGTCGAGCAGCCAGCCTTTCTCCTTGGATTTGCCCAGGGTCTCGAGAACCATCGGGATGGTGATGTCGTCAGGAACCAGGTCGCCGCGATCGATGTATGCCTTGGCTTTCTTGCCCAACTCGGTGCCGCCTTTGATGTGTTCGCGGAAAATGGCGCCTGATTCGATATGATTGATGCCATATTTTTCTTTGATGATTGCGCCTTGGGTGCCTTTACCGCTGCCGTTCGGACCGAAAGTAAGGATGTTCATGCCGGCTTCCTCCATGTTAAGTTCAAAGAATTGTTTGGTAACATCTTTATATGATTAGTGAAAAGACGGGTCGGAAAATGAATGACCTCTCATTGAATTGGGGAATATACAGTACCTTGTCTGAATGCGCCACGAAAAATGATGGTTTGAATCAGGGGAAATGATAACGGCGGCTAAGCACAGGAAAACAATTGCTTGCCGGACAAGCCCCCCGTGCCCCGCCGGGACCGGCCGGTGTTTGGCCGTGCGCCGAAACGCATCACCGCCTGGTGACACGGAGCATACTTTTTGACAAGGCAGGGGAAAGAGAGTAGAAATCCCGCCAAACATACTCTTATTTCATTTTCTCGAGGTGATGACGGGCATGAAGGAAATCAAGGTCGGATTGATCGGTTTTGGTACGGTGGGCAAAGGGTTGGCCGAGGTGCTGTACTCGCAACGGGAGCGGTTGGTGCGACGAACCGGAATGACGATTCGGCTGGCCGGGATCGCCGACCTCGGAACCACTTCCCTGCCGGAAAAATTTGCCGATGTGCAGCTGACCGGGGATGCCCGGGAGCTGATCCGCAATCCGGAGATCGACATCATCGTTGAACTGATCGGCGGCCAGGAACCGGCGAAAACCTTTATTCTCGAGGCGATTGCCAGCGGCAAGCACGTGGTCACCGCCAACAAGGCCCTGCTTTCCCAGGATGGGGCCGAGATCTTCGCCGCTGCCGCCGCCAAGGGGGTGGAGGTCGGTTTCGAGGCCAGTGTCGGCGGTGGTATTCCGGTGATCAAGGCGCTCAAGGAAGGGCTGGTGGCCAACAGGATCCTCTCGATCATGGGCATCATGAACGGCACCGCCAACTACATCCTCACCCGCATGACCGACGAGGGCATCCCCTTTGCCGAGGTGCTCAAGGACGCCCAGCGGCTCGGTTTTGCCGAGGCCGATCCCACCTACGACATCGAGGGGATCGATACGGCCCACAAGCTGGCCATCCTCATGACCATGGCCTATGGCATGCCCATCACCCATCGCGAGATCTCGACCGAGGGCATTTCCAACATCGAGCCCATGGATATCGATCTGGCGCGGGAGTTGGGCTGCCGGATCAAGCTGCTCGCCATCAGCCGCAACCACGGCGATCATGTCGAGGCACGGGTCCATCCGACCATGGTCCCCCAGAACCATCTTCTTGCCTCGATAAACGGCGCCTTCAATGCCATCCACTTTCAGGGCGATACCGTGGGCAACGTCTTGTTCTACGGCCAGGGGGCCGGCATGATGCCCACCGGCAGCGCCGTGGCGGCGGACGTGGTCGATATCGCCCGCGACATCCAGAGCGGTTCCGTCGGCCGGGTGCCTTCGCTCTCCTACCTGCCCTCGGAGATGCGGCCCCGCCGGATCACGCCGATGGACGAGTTGTACGGGCCCTACTATTTCCGCCTCACCGTGCTCGACCAGCCGGGCGTGCTCGCCACCGTGGCCGGTATCCTCAGCAAGTATGAGATCAGTATCGAGTCGGTGATCCAGAAGGGACGCAAAAAGACCGGGGCCGTGCCTGTGGTGATCGTCACCCATCATGCCAGGGAATCGGCGGTTCGAGGTGCCCTGGAGGAAATCAGCCAGTTAAAGAGCATCACCGCGCCGGTGGTCAAGATTCGCATCCTGGAAGAGGAGGAGTGATTCTTTGAGGGAGTACATATTGTTATGAAATATATTCTGCTTATCGGCGACGGCATGGGCGATGTCCCGGTCCCGGAGCTGAACAACCAAACCCCGCTTGAAGTGGCGGCCACGCCCACCATGGACCGCCTGGCCAAAAAATCGGAAATGCTGCTGGTGCGGACCGTGCCCGAAGGATATCCGCCGGGGAGCGATGTCGCCAACCTCTCGCTCATGGGGTATGAGCCGGAGCTGTACTATGCCGGCCGCGCCCCCCTGGAAGCGGCCAGCCTGGGCGTGGAACTGGCCCCCGATGAGATTGCCTTCCGCTGCAATCTGGTCCATGTGGAGCGCCCGGAAGAGGGGCGCATGATCATGATTGATTACAGCAGCGGCCATATCACCACCGAGGAGAGCGCCCAACTCATCGCCGCCCTGCAGGCCGAGTGCGGCTCCGATCAGCTCGCCCTTTATCCCGGGGTCAGCTACCGTCACCTGCTGGTGTTTCGCGGTGCCTTGCCGGAGGGATTCTTCACCGTCCCTCCCCATGACCATTCCGACCGGGAGGTTACCGATTATCTTCGGGAGTACCAAAAAGTAGCGCCGCTTCAATCGCTGATGGCCCGGGCCGAGGCCATCCTCGCCGAGCATCCGGTCAACCGTGAGCGGCAGCGGCAGGGCAAGCGGACCGCCAACGCCATCTGGCTTTGGGGTGAGGGCAAGCGGCCGGCCATGCAGACCCTGGAGGCGCGGTTCGGTATTCGCGGGGGCCTGATTTCAGCGGTCGACCTCCTCAAGGGGCTCGGTGTGCTCGGTGGGCTGCAGGTCATCGATGTGCCTGGCGCCACCGGCTACCTGGACACCAATTATGCGGGCAAGGCCCGGGCCGCGCTCGATGTCCTGGCCGAGAATGATTTTGCCCTCGTCCATGTGGAGGCGCCGGATGAGACCGGCCACCAGGGGTTGGCCAGGGAAAAAGTGCAGGCCGTGGCCGATTTCGATGCCAAGATCGTCACCCCGATCGTGGAGGAGATGGAGCGGCGCGGCGAGCCGTTTCGGGTGGTGGTGACCATGGACCATTACACCCCAATCTCCCGGCGGACTCACGAGGATTGGCCCGTCCCCATGTTTCTCTACGATTCCCGGGGCGTTGCCCAACCTTCGGGCCGTACCTATACCGAGGCCAACGTGATGGCCGCAGTCGAGGAGAACGGCCTGCAACTGGACTCGGGTGCCCGGTTTTTCCGCCGTTTTGTCGAACAGGAGCGCGAAGAGGCATGAGCAAGATCAATGTCAGTCTGATCGAACCGGTCTTCACCACCACGTACCGAGTGATTTACGGTGATACCGATGCCGCGGGAGTGGTTTATAACGCCAATTACCTTCGTTATTTCGAAATCGGCCGTACCGAAATGATGCGCGCCTGGGCCCTGCCCTACAGCGCCATTGAGGAGCTGGGCTGTGTCCTGCCGGTGACGGAGACCTATCTTCGCTTCAAGGCTCCGGCCGCCTATGACGATCTCATCACCATTGCCACCTCCTTGGTCGAGGTGAGCAAGCTGACCTGCCGGTTCCATTATGCGATTACCCGCGAAGAGGGGGAAAGTAAATCTTCGCTGTTGGCCAGGGGATTCACCGTCCATGCCTGTATCAACCGGCAGGGGAAATTGACCCCTTTCCCCGTACCTGTGCAGGAAAAGATCCACGCCTTGCTGCAAAAAGGGAAAGCTGCCTCATAAAGAGATTGACATATTTTGGAAATCAGTTAATATAGTCGGATTGCAACGCGGGGTGGAGCAGTCTGGTAGCTCGTCGGGCTCATAACCCGAAGGTCAGAGGTTCAAATCCTCTCCCCGCTACCA
>JBFWIP010000194.1:0-4202 GCA_050255935.1 Desulfobulbus sp. | reverse complement strand
GCCGCAAGCAGCCATACCGCCGCCAACGATCAGGATATCACAGCTATGCTCAACGATTTCCGGATTGACAACGGCGGCAAGCTCGCCTTTCGGCTTATTCGGTAATGCCATATTTCTATCTCCTCAGAATTATTTTCAGAATAGATTTTTTCGCAGTTCCCTGTTTACCAGCAACCAATCAGGCAACTTTGGTCGGGGCCGGAAGATTGCCCTCGAGCAACAAGCACTCGTCATCCAGGTTTGCACCTTTCTGACCGGCATACTCGTTGGAAGCGCCCTCGGCAGTTGTCCGAATCGGGAATTTGAAACGTTTGATGTTACCGTTGCGGAATTTAACCGTCCACATAATGGAATCGGAAGAACGCATCGGATGAACCTGGCCGCCCAACGGTACGAAGTCGTCATAACCGCGAACGAAGATAGCACCCTGCGGGCAGATCTTAACACAGGAATAACACTCCCAGCATGCATCCGGCTCCTGATTGTATGCTCTCATGGCCTCGACATTGAGAACCATCAGGTCGTTGGGGCAGATGTACATGCAGGCAGTCTTATCTCCACCCTTGCAACCATCACATTTCGAAGGATCTACGTAACTTGGCATTAAACTACCTCCTCACTTGGATTTTCCTTTATGGCGTCCGATACTGGACAGCCAATAACCTCTAGCTTCTTGCTTCAAGAAAAACAAATACTCACGTCATGCAGCCATCCGTTTTCCACCGCAACCGAATTTTGCAACATGCTCATATCACACGTCTTTTCAGACGGAAATTTTCTTTTAAAAAAATGAACAGCCACTCATTCTGGTCGTTTGGATCTTTTAATTTGTTGCCCCCTTGATGTCAAGAAAAATCGTCGATAAAACAAGGCTGAACATTAAAACTTATTCAAAGTATCAGAATTATGGATATATACTTATTTTCTTCTCCCATTGCCGCATGCAATGGTGGCCTGAAATGGTTGCCCGAGGCTCGAGTACCCGCATGTAGTATCACCGAGTTAGCCCTCACCTTCACTATAGGAAGAACGAACCAGCACTTCGCGCGGTCTCGATCCATCAGCCGGCCCGACGATGCCTTCCCGTTCCATGATCTCGATCATCCGGGCCGCCCGATTGTAACCGACGCGAAGCCGACGCTGCACCATGGATATGGAGGCCTGCCCGGTTTCGGTGACAATCGCCACCGCCTCATCGTATTTTTCATCGTATTCCTCCTCCCCTCCCTCCACGGTTTCGGGCTCCTCCTCAACCACTTGCAGGATGGTTTCGTCATACTCGGCCGTTCCCTGCTCCTTGACCCTGGTCACCAGGCGTTCGGTTTCCTGCTCGGAAATAAAGGCCCCGTGAATCCGTTGGAGCTTGGCGGCCCCCGGTGGCAGGAAAAGCATGTCGCCCATGCCCAAAAGGTGTTCGGCTCCCGACCCGTCAAGGATGGTACGGGAATCCACCTTGGAGGAAACCTTGAAGGAAATGCGGGTGGGGAAATTAGCCTTGATCAGCCCGGTGAGAACATCCACGGAGGGACGCTGGGTGGCGAGAACAATGTGCATGCCCGCTGCTCGGGCCATCTGCGCAAGACGGGCGATGGAGGTTTCCACGTCCTTGGAGGCAACCATCATCAGGTCCGCCAGCTCATCGACGATGATAACAATATATGGCAACTTCTCTTCGGCGACCTGGTTATAGGTGGCAAAGGATTTGACCCGGCGATCTTCCAGCAAGCGATATCGCCGTTCCATCTCCCGTACCGCCCACAGCAAGGCCCGCGAGGCCATCTTTGCCTCAACCACCACCGGATGGAGCAGATGGGGGATGTCATCGTAGACCGAAAGCTCGATCCGCTTGGGATCGATCATGAGCAAACGAACCTGGTCCGGCGTGGCCTTAAACAGGATTGAGGCGATAAAGGCGTTGATGGCGACCGATTTACCGGCACCGGTGGCACCGGCAATCAGCAAATGTGGCATCCTGGCCAGGTTCGCCACCACCGGACGGCCGATGACATCAAAGCCCAGGGCGAGGCTGAGAGAGGCCTTGGAATCCTGATACTCCGGGCTCAAGAGAATATCGCGCAGATACACGGTCTTTCTCATCGGATTGGGGATCTCGATGCCGATGGCGGCCTTTCCGGGAATGGAACCCACTATCCGGACCCGGTCCACCTTGAGCACCATGGCCAAATCGTCGGCCAATGTGACGATTTTGTTGATTTTTACTCCGGGAGCCGGTGAGAATTCGTAGGTTGTGACCACCGGTCCGGGTGAAATACCGGCCACGGTCCCCTGGACGCCAAAATCCTGCAATTTGGCGATCAAGGTGTCACTGACCTCGTAATAATGCTCGCTGGTCACTTCCACCGGGTCACCCGGATTCTCATCGAGCAGGGTAATTGGCGGCAGTTGATATTCCCCGATATTCAACTTCCGCTTCTCCGTACCGGTGTCAACGGCCTGGGACCGTTTTTCCACCACGGGTTTCGTAATCACCGCCGGTTCGCTCTTCGTTCGCTCAATAACCGGAGCCTGCCGTGGGTCCTGATCACACAACCTGGATTTCGGGCTCCGCTTCTTCGATACCAGAGGGGAATCCCCTTCCATTTCCTCCTGATCCTGTGATTTTCCGTTGGGACGGACAACCGCGAACAGGGAAAACCGAACCGAGGCCATGAGCGAGAAAAGCAGCACCAGGACCAGCACCAGGACGGTACCGACACTGCCGATCACCCGGTGCAGCACCTGCCACACCAACGAGCCCAGATAGCCTCCGGGTGCAACGAAGCCCGGAGGCAGCCAAAGCTGGTCAAAGGCACCGAACAGCCCCGAGGTGCTGAGCATGATCCCGGAAAGGCCAGCAACAATGGCCGGCAGCCTGTTGGCCGACGGACGGGAGAGCAGGACACTGATCATGGCATAGCCAAGCAAACAGACCGGAAAAACGGCAGTCATGCCCAAAAAGGAAAAGAGGTAATGGGCGGCAAAATAACCAAAGGTACCACACCAGTTGGCTGCCGGCTCCTGCCAAGCAGGATTCGGGCCGAGAAGCGGACGAATATAACTGATTTGTGCCAAAAGAAGAAAGAGTGCCAAAAACAGCAGCAACAGGGAGGCGATCTCCTGCCGGTGCCGCGGCTCAGGTTGCGTTTCCGATACAGTCATGAATATTTTTTTAATAATCAGGCGGGAAATTGCCGGTATTCTGTTCAACCAAGGAATAAAACCGGTCTCAGGTCGCCTCCCAGGGTGTGACCCGACGGGCCTTGATCGCCCATTTTTCCGACCGGGGCATCAAAGGCTCTGTATGTGTACACTATTTTTAGAAAAAGAGCAAAAACAGCGCCTGATCAGCGCCGGGCGGGCCAGGATGCCGAGCCCGGGAAGGTTGGCTTGATCGGAAAAAGAGAGACGGCCAAAAACGATGAAAGGAAAAAGGAGAAGTGAAGGCTTATTGTGGGAATGCGCCCTGAACAGCATCAAGAATACCGTTGATAAAGGATACGGATTCTCCGATGGAATACCGCTTGGCGATCTCCAAGGCCTCGTTGATGGCAACCTGAGCCGGTGCCTGGTCGCAGTGCTGCATCTCGTAAACGGCAATGCGCAGAATATTTCGATCCACCAACGACATCCGTTCCACGCGCCAGTTGTGGGAGTGCTCGGCCAGCAGCGTATCGATCTCATCAAGATGGGCACAGATCCCATGGATCAACTCTTTTCCATAGGCGAGCGATTTCTCGTTGACATCAAAAAAACGCTGAAAGACCTCGATCTCCTCTTCCACGTCTTCAGGGGCGCAGGAACGCCCCTGAAAATCATGGCCGAACAAAAACTGCAGGGCAAACTCCCTGGATTTACGCCTCAATCCCATAGCGTTTCACAAAGGCAGGGTGACTGGCAAGCCGTTGATCCCGTACAGGTTCAACCAACGGTCTCCAGCAGATTGATCATTTCCAGGGCGGCAACAGCCACATCCGAGCCCTTGTTGCCCGCCTTGGTGCCTGCACGTTCAATGGCCTGCTCAATGGTCTCGGTGGTCAAGACGCCAAAAAGCACCGGAACCCCGGAATCGAGCATGACCTGGGCGGTACCCTTGGCCACTTCACCGGCGACATAGTCGAAATGGGGCGTCGCCCCCCGGATGACCGCGCCAAGGCAGATCACCGCATCGTATTTTCCGGACTTGGCCATTTTCTGGGCGACCA
>JBFWIP010000193.1:0-4239 GCA_050255935.1 Desulfobulbus sp. | reverse complement strand
TACCGAAACGCTGACAAGGCAAGCCGGCTTGGCCCGCTACGAAATTTCCAATTATGCGCTGCCGGGGCGGCAGTGCCGGCACAACCTCAATTACTGGCACAACGGTTTGTATCTCGGCCTCGGACCGGGGGCGGTCTCCGCCCTGGGCGGTGAGCGGCGGGCCGCGGTGGCGGATCTGCAGCGCTACTGCCAACTGGTCGGGCAAGGGCATTCGGTCTGGGAGGAAGTGGAACGCCTGGAGCCTGAGGCCGCCTTCCGCGAGACCGTGGTCATGGGGCTACGGATGACGTCCGGCCTTTCCCTCCCATCGCTCAGGCAGCGCTTTGGCATTGATCTGTCCCTCTACTATGGTGAGATCTTCACCCGGCTCATTGACCAAGGGCTTCTCCGGTACCAAAACGATAGTGTCAGACTCTCCTCCCGGGGACTTGCCCTCGCCAACCGGGTCATGGCCGAGCTGGTTTGATCATTTTTCAGTCCTTCTCCGCCACTGCTTTTTCCGGTGCACTGAATCGCCGCTCAGCCAAAACAAGCGCTAAATGCGGCAATTACCCGCAGCTCCGCTCTTGCCTTCTCGGCCCGCGCAGGGTAAAAGATACGGTTGAACGTTTGCCCGGTTTCCCGTTTCCGGTGGCAAATGCAAGGACCGTCCGCCCCCAAGCGGCGGCCCGGTGTGGAAGTAGTGATGAAAACCGCATGGTTGCGCACGGATGGGATGGCGCAGCATGGGGTACACAACTGGTGTGTTGTTTGTCTGTCGGATGGTCCGGTTCGTCCGGTCCCTTATAGTCGTGTTTTCATTCAAACAAGGAGCAAGATTATGGCAGGTTTTGTGTATCAGGATCCCTTCCCCCTCGGTAAAGATGAGACCAAATTTCGTTTGTTGGAGGGTTCCGGCAAGTATGTTTCCACTGAGACCTTCAATGGTCAGGAAGTGCTCAAGGTTGACCCCGAAGCCCTGAAGGTGTTGTCGAACCAGGCCATGCGTGAAGTGTCCTTCCGCCTGCGCTCGGCCCACAACGAGCAGGTCGCCAAGATTTTCGCCGACCCCGAATCTTCCCGCAACGACAAGGAAGTCGCCTACGCCATGCTGCGCAACGCCGAGGTGGCCGCCAGCTATGTGCTGCCGGTCTGTCAGGACACCGGTACCGCCTGTGTCGTCGCCAAGAAGGGCCAGAACGTCTGGACCGGCTGCGACGACGCCGAGCAGATTTCCGCCGGTGTCTACACCACCTACACCGAGGAAAACCTGCGTTATTCCCAGAACGCACCGTTGAGCATGTATGAGGAGGTCAACACCAAGACCAACCTGCCGGCGCAGATCGACATTTACGCCACCCCGGGTGCCGAGTACAAGTTCCTCTTCCTGGCCAAGGGCGGCGGCAGCGCCAACAAGACCTATCTCTATCAGGAGACCAAGGCCCTGCTCAATCCCGGCACCCTGAAAAAGTTCCTGGTGGAAAAGATGAAAACCCTGGGAACCGCCGCCTGTCCGCCCTACCATATCGCCTTTGTCATCGGCGGCACCTCGGCTGAGACCTGTCTCAAAACCGTCAAGCTGGCCTCGGCCAAGTACCTGGACAACCTGCCCACCAGCGGCAACGAGTTGGGGCGTTCCTTCCGTGATGTGGAATTGGAAAAGGAACTGCTGGAAGAGGCCCACAAACTCGGCCTCGGCGCCCAGTTCGGCGGCAAGTATTTTGCCCATGACGTGCGCGTGATCCGCATGTCCCGCCATGGTGCCTCCTGTCCGGTGGGCATGGGCGTTTCCTGTTCCGCCGACCGCAACATCAAGGCCAAAATCAACAAGGAAGGCCTGTGGATCGAGCAGATGGACGATAACCCCGGCCGCCTGATCCCGGCTGAGTACCGTGACCGTACCGGTGGGCATCAGGTGAAGATCGACCTCAACCAGCCGATCAAAAACGTGCTGGCCGAGTTGACCAAGCATGCGGTTTCCACGGTGATTTCCCTTACCGGCACCATTATCGTCGGTCGTGACATCGCCCATGCCAAATGGAAAGAGTTGCTCGATGCCGGCAAGCCGTTGCCCGATTACCTCAAGAATCATCCGGTCTACTATGCCGGTCCGGCCAAGACCCCGGCCGGCAAACCCTCCGGTTCCTTTGGCCCGACCACGGCCGGCCGTATGGACAGTTATGTCGACCTGTTCCAGTCCAACGGCGGTTCCATGGTCATGATCGCCAAGGGGAACCGCTCGCAGCAGGTGACCGACGCGTGCAAGAAGCACGGTGGTTTCTATCTGGGCTCCATTGGTGGTCCGGCAGCCATGCTCGCCGAGGAAAACATCAAGAAGGTCGAGTGCATCGACTATCCTGAACTGGGCATGGAAGCTGTCTGGAAGATCGAGGTTGTCGACTTCCCGGCCTTCATTCTCGTCGATGACAAGGGCAACGACTTCTTCAAGGGCCTGTTGTAAAAAAAAAAGATGCGGCTCAGTTCGTCCTCGTTCTGAACCCTATCGCTCACACCATAAACCGGCAGCCGGGAAATTCCCGCTGCCGGTTTTCTTCTCCCGGAGACTATGGATGATCTAAAAACATCCGAGGCCTGGCGGATTTTTCGTATCCAGGCCGAATTGATTGACGGCATCGAAACCTTAAACGACCTGGGGCCGGCTGTTTCGGTTTTCGGAGGCGCCCGCTTTGGTGAGGACTCGGCCTACTATGCGGCGGCGCGGACCACGGCGAACATGCTGACCAAGATGAATCTGGCGGTCATCACCGGTGGCGGCCCCGGCATCATGGAGGCGGCCAGCCGCGGCTGTTTCGAAGCGGGCGGAACCTCGGTGGGGCTGAATATCATCCTGCCCCGGGAGCAACACCCCAATCATTTTCAGAACCGCAGTCTCACCTTCCGCTATTTTTTTATCAGGAAACTGATGTTTGTCCGTTATGCCATGGCCTATGTCATATTCCCCGGTGGTTTCGGCACGATGGACGAGTTTTTCGAATCGCTCACCCTGATTCAGACCAAGAAGATCCGCCGTTTCCCGATCATCCTTTTTGGGACCAGTTACTGGCAGGGATTGGTCGATTGGATCCGTTCCGAATTACTGCTCAACAAATCGATAGCCGAGGAAGACCTGGATTTGTTTCATTTGGTGGATTCACCGGAAAGCATTGCCGAAATCGTTCACGAGTATATCGAACGGTGCCGGCAGTTTGAGGGCGATCAGCGCCGCAATTCTCTTTGATTGCGGCCCAATGCAGTTCTTTTTTTGGGAGAGAGTTATGAATCCTGTTTTGAACAGTCTTTTTGCCCGCCGCAGTATCCGTCAATACACACACAAGGAAATACCGGACGCCTTGATGAACGATCTGCTGGAGGCGGCGATGGCGGCCCCGTCCGCAGTGGCCAAGGACCCGTGGCATTTTATTGTGTTGCGCTCGCGTGAGGCCATCGACCAGTTGGCGGCCAGCCTTCCCAACGGCAAGATGCTCAGTGGGGCCACTGCCGCGATAGTGGTCTGCGGCGATATCAACCGGGCCCATGACCGGGAACTTTCCTTTCTCCTCCAGGATGTCAGCGCCGCGATCGAAAATATCCTCCTCGCTGCCAACATGCTCGGCCTGGGTGCCTGCTGGTTGGGCATTCATCCGCGTGAAGAACGAATTGAAGCCGTCACCAGGCAGTTCAATCTTCCCGGAGGCATCATTCCGGTGGCCGGTATTTCCCTGGGATGGCCCGCCGAAAAGAAGGAGCCCCGCACCCGGTTCAACCGTGCGGCCGTGCACTATGGGCAATGGTGAGCCGCTTTCGCGGTTGCTGCATGCCGACGCGTTGACCCTTTGGGATCTTTTTGATGTCGCAATAAAGAGACGGTGCGCTGGCTGCCGATGCTGATTGATTGAATGTCAATCTGCCTTGCCCTGCCATGGTTGGCGATCAAGGTGTAATACCGGGAGAATAGGGAATGGACCGCCTGGTTGCAGTGAATGCCTGAGCATTTTTCAACACTGGGTAACACCCTTTTCATTGCTGGAGTAACGTTGTGTCTGTCGCCGTTGGGAGACAGCAAGCTCGGGCAAGACTCTCCGCCTGCAATGATGACAGGGTCTTTCCTGAGGAAAACCTTGCAGCACAACGCTGTACACATTTTCCCCTCCCATGCTGCATAGCCGTGGCGGGCACGTCGATATGGTGATCGCAACAAATGGTTTTTTTTTCGTGTCGGCATAAACCATGCTTTATCCGGTGGATGGCGTATCGCCTACC
>JBFWIP010000192.1:0-4278 GCA_050255935.1 Desulfobulbus sp. | reverse complement strand
TGGGAACAACCAACTCGGTGATCGCCTGGATTCGGAACGGGGTGCCGGAGGCCATCAACATCGAGGAAGGTCAGGCAATTGTCCCCTCGGTGGTCAGTTTCGAGCCCGAGACCCAAAAGACCTTTTTCGGCCGGCAGGCCTTGAACCGGTTAGTTGCCTTCCCGGACCGGACCGTGAAATCGATCAAGCGTTTGATGGGCACCAAGGACCCGATTTTGGTGGGGGACAACAGCTATCTCCCCGAGGAAATTTCGGGGATGCTGCTCGGCTATCTCGCGACCGAGGCCGGCAAGGCGATCGGTCAAGCCGTCCGCAAGGTGGTGGTGACCGTGCCCGCCTATTTCGACGATGGCCAGCGCCGGGCCACCATCCGTGCGGGTGCGTTGGCGGGGCTGGAGGTAATGCGTATCATCAACGAGCCCACCGCCGCCGCCTTTGTCTACGAGAGTCCCGCCACTGCCGACCCTTCCGGGGAGGAGACCGTTCTTGTCTATGATCTGGGAGGCGGTACCTTTGATGTGTCGGTGGTGCAGTTGCGCGGGGATATCAAGGAGGTACTGGCCTCCTGCGGGGATACCGCCCTGGGGGGCGACGATTTTGACGAGCGGCTCAAGGATCATTTTCTCCGGCATCTGGAGGAGAAATGCGGGTGCAACTTGGGCGAGGATTTCGCGGTGCAGGTTCGGCTGACCGACATTGCCGAACGCACTAAAATAGACCTTTCCGCTCACCCGTATGTCAACGTCAACGAGGTGGCCGTGGCCCTGGTGGAACAGGAACCGGTCAACCTGAACCTGGAGGTGTCGCGGGAGGAGTTTGACGAGTTGACCGGGGAGCTGATCGAGCAGACCCGGGTCAAGGTGCTGGAGGCCCTGAGCGAGGCCAGGTTGGCGGTCGAGGATATCGACCGGATCATTCTTGTCGGCGGCTCGACCCGGATGCCCTCGGTTCAGGAGATGCTGGCCGAACTCTTCGACCAGCCCATGGAGCACTCGGTGGATCCGGATCTGTGCGTGGCCCTGGGGGCGGCGGTGCAGGCCGGGATCATCGCCGGTGAACCATTACGTCATATCCTTATCGATGTGGCCGCCCATTCGCTGGGCATACGGACCGTCGACGAGGTCGATCCGGAAACAGGGGAAGCCGACTGGTTCACCCCTATCATCCGCCGCAATACCCGCATTCCGGTGAGCCGTTCCGAGGTGTTTTATACGATCATGGACAAACAAAAAATGGTGGAGGTGGAGGTCTTTCAGGGAGAGAGCCGCTCCTGCCGGGAAAACACCCTGGTCGATTCGTTTCACTTCGATCTGCAACCCGCACCCGCCCATTCCCCGGTGACCATGGAATTCTCCTATGACCTGCAGGGCACCGTCCAGGTCACCGTTCACCAAAAAGGATTCGATAACAGCAAGACCGTGGCGGTCGACCTGAAGAAATCTTCCGATGCGGAGTCTGTTGCGGACAAGGAGGCGTTGGAAGCGGATCTGAGCGGCAAGCCGATCAATTATATTTCCCAACGGGCCCGGGCACTGCTGATTGATTCCCGAATTTCCCCTGATGCGGGCAAGGAGTTGAAAACGTTCACTCTGCGTTATGAATCGGCCATAACCGCCGGTGACGATGAAGACCTGATCGACGAGTTGGAAGACCGTTTGCTGGATCTGATGGATCAACTCGACGAAGATTTGGAGAATCATGGCTAAGGCGAAACAGAAGCGGCAGAAACGAGAACTGGAGAAGCTGCAGCGGGCGGGACGCCATCCGGAGTGGCTGGCCGCGGCGCAGGATCAGCCGACGACCCCTGAACTCAAGCGCAACATCGATAAGGCATGGATTGAGATCAGACGGCGGACATTGCGTACCCGGGAGGCCTTTGAAGAATACTGCCGCCTCCGTCCGGATCTCGGGCCGATTCCGCAGACCCCGGAGAATCTCTTCCTTGAAGCCCTGGCCGACCTGATGGCGCATCCGGCCGGGCCGGCGGATACGCTCCTGGCAGTCACCGGATTGTCGGGGGGCTATCAGGCGGCACAGCGGCAGGTGGGTGCGTTTCTTCAGGAACAGGGAGATTGGCGCGAAGCTGAAAAACTGCTGCAACGCATGGCCCATTCACCGGAGAAAATGTCCCGGAAACAGTATCAGAACCTTGCGGAATGCTTTGCCGACACCGGACTTGAAGAGCCGTTTGACGTACTGGCTCAGGAGATCATGACCTTTCGCAAGCTCAACCATAAGACCCATCTGCACAAAGAGCTTTCCGATTGGCTTCTCGATGATCTCGAGAATGCCCATCATGAGGTATGGGATGCGGTCAGGGATCTGCCCCCGGTTGCACGCCGACTGGTCCTGCTGCCTTTTGTCGAGCAGGTGCTGCTGCATCTCCGCCAAAGCGTGCCGTCACCCGGGCCGCATCAGGTAAGGGCGTTGATTCAATCGGTGCAACGGATATTCATTGACGTTGTCGGACCGTCTCTTTCCGACGATTTGCGCCGGGAACTGATTGAAGGCGACGAGGCTGATTGCTCCGATGCGGCCTGCCGCCAAATGGAGCAGCAGTTCGCCAAGGCCTCCTTTGAGGAACGACTGGCCCTGCTTCGTGATTTCAGGGCAGTGGTGCAACGGGAGGTGGCTCGCGAAGACGAGGCGTTTGCACAGCTGGCCGTTGACTTCGACGGTGGAATCAACGAAACCATGGAACGGCTCCTGGTACATTTTTATCGCGAGGTGGTGGGGGAGATCGGCCGGCGGATGCCGGAGCTGCCCGCCAGGGAGCGCCGTGGCCTGGCAGCCTTTTGGGACAGGATTCTGGCCCACGATGTGGAAACCATGATGTTCCCGGAGGCCGATCTCAAGTCCCTGGCACAGTTGGTGCAACAGGCGATTGAGGCGGGGTGCAGCGGCATCCGGTTGGCGCTGCTGGCCCCCTTTGCGGCGATGGCCGCCGGCAACCGCCGCCTGGTGGCGATCGCCGAGCAGGCTTTGCAGGACTGTCCCGCCCCTGCGGAGGCTGATCTGCAGTGGTTTATCGGCAAGCTTCTGCCGCTTGCCCTTCGTTACCCGGCAAAGTTAGAATTCATCTTTGCCCGGATCCGGGACAATGAGGCCCTGGTGGAGCGTCTGGCCCGGGCGGTCCGCAACGAATTCAATAACGGTTTCGTGATGGCAATTCTGGTGCAGGAGTATCGGTGTTTCCCGTTTCTGGCGGATGAGGAAGGCCCCCTTTTTTCGCGGCAGGCGCTCAAAGAATTGGCCGGGCTGGCCGCCCATATTCCCCAATTGGCGGTGCTGCGTCATTTTCTGCAGGTGGTCCCCGATGGCCGGATAGGGATCGAAAGTCTGCGGCAGTGGTGCGAACTGGTGTGGAATCCCCGGGAAGGATGCCAGGAATGTATCCAGGCCATCCTGGCCCTGATGCATGGGGCCAGGGAGGGCGCCGCCATGGCCGACATCATGCAGTTGCCGGATTTTTCCGGAAAACGGCAGGACTGTTCCGTGCAGAATAAACGGATGCTGGAGCTCGTGACCGATTTTCTGCGTTCGCGGAGCGAGGACTTCCAAACAATGGCATTGTCCGACCTTTCGAACCTGGTGGAGGATGTTTTTCCCTTCCTTACCTCGCAGTCCGAGTTCAGTTCCCTGCTGATCCGGACCTATAATGCCCTTTGCGCCCGGGTCAAGGCTGGGGAAATGGACTGCATCCCCTTGCGGGACGACATCGAGCGGCAGATGCGGACCAAGGCCAGGGCCAGCCGTCGGCGGTAAGTCGTCTCCTGAAATCGAACCGAGGAATGTGCATTCAAGAGGAAATATGCTGACACGGGAACAGGCGTTAGAACACCTGAATCTGCCGCACGAGGCGACCAGGGAAGAGATTGAACAGAGCTATCGGCGCATGGTGCGCCGATATCCGCCGGAATACCATCCGGAACGCTTCCGGTTGGTCGACGAAAGCTACCGGACCCTCACCTCGCTGTTGTTTTTGGTGGAAAATGTTTTCGCAGTCAAGAATCAGGGGGGCGAGGAAGGCCTTGCCCGGCGGGTGGCGGAGTTGTCGTTGGACGTTGACGACCAAGCCGTTGGCCAGGGCATGGAAGCTTTGCGGAGGATGCTGTTGTCTGACTGCTTGTGGCCGCGGGGCAGCGATAACCGTTGAGGGGACTGTAGCAGGCAATGTTTTGCAGGGAAGAGGGTTCCGGCTCTCCCGCCGGGGAGAACCGGAACCTACGCAGGGGGGGATTGCGTCTCAGCGACCGTGGATGATCCCCGGGGAGACCT
>JBFWIP010000191.1:0-4309 GCA_050255935.1 Desulfobulbus sp. | reverse complement strand
GTAAAGAAACGGTCGCCCAGCAGGTAGGTGCCTATCAATGGCGGGACGAGCGGTTGCCGGCAGGCGGTGCCCGGTTGCCCCAGCGATTCGACAAACCGTTCGGCCGCCCTATCCACATCAGGCGACACCCTGCGGAAAAGCCGCCAACGCATGCCGGTGTATTCCCGCGCCACCCCCACAAAAACCCGATCCGGACCGAAGCGGAACGAAGTCCGCCAGATCCGGACTGTTGCGAGCGCTTTTCCCCCCTGCGTGCCTGCAACCGGCCGCGCGAGGGCCAAATCGTTTATCCGGCCGTTCCAGAATGCCGGCGCCACCGGGGCCGTGGTGTAGTTCAAGCCCTCCCGCGTGAGGCGCAGCATGTTCCCCGGACCGGGCCGGTCGGTGCTCATCCATCCCGCCCGGTCCAGACGGGCGGTCAAGGCCTGTGCGTCCGGCGCGACGACGGCGAAGGCCAGTGGTTGGTCCGGATCGCCCAACAGGGTCTCGGTCCTGGATAATTTGCGGCTGTGCAACAACTCCGCAAGCGGCCGGTTGACCGGGATGACCGTCTCCGCCGGAGGAACCGGGGCCGGCAATGTGCGGGTCGCGGCATAGCCGATAAATCCGGCCAGCGAGACAGCGGCCAAGCCCAACGCGGTCGCTCTCCGGAGTCGACCGCGTGCCGTATCCCAGACGATTTTCCCTTTCGCGGTGAGCCATTCGGTCAGACTGATCCCCACAATCAACCAAAGAGCGCCCGCCAGGTAACCCGCCCAGACATCGCTCAGATAATGCACACCGAGCACGATGCGGCTCAGGCCGATCAGGAGGATAAGCAGCCCCGAGGCAAAGAACAGGTTGACCCGCACGTTCCACCGGTCAATCGACCGGATGAGCAGATAACCCAGAAAACCGTAGAAAGCCACCGACATGGTGGCGTGCCCGCTCGGGAAGGAGTAGGACGACTCGGCCAGCACCGCCTCGAGCGGCCGGGAGCGGTGAAAGGCCAACTTGCCCAGCAGGCAGAAAACCGCCGCCCCCAGGCTTGAGACAAGCAACCCCGCAGCCGCGTACCTGCGGTTCACCAGCCAAAGCAGCAGGCAGGCCACAGCGAACAGCGATCCAACCACCGGGGGTTCTCCCAGGCTGGTCATCCAGAGGAAAGGAGGGAGGACGGCAGGCGCCCGGAAAGCGGCGATCAATTGAGCCGTTGCCTGATCGAAAGCGACGATGGGGTCGGAGGTGACGACATCCTCGACAATCCCTGCAAACAAGGCCAACACGGAAACAAACGCCAGGGTCAGCAGGGTCAGCGGCAGGCCATAAAAATGCGAACAGTCGATACGGTCGGCGATGAAGCGGAGAATATGCGGATGTCGGGCGACCAGCCGCTGCACATACGGATTTTGCTCCAGCGCCTCCCGGATCGAGCGGCCGAGCGAAACCGCCACTTGCCAGACCTGGCGTCCTTTGTGCATGGCGAAACGCCACAAGAGCCCCAGCAACGCCCAAGCGGCCACCAGGACCACCAGGAGCATCCCGACCCGCGACATCCTCGTTTGCGCCAGCTTGAGCGATTGCCCGAACAGGTAGCCGCCGCCGATCCATTGCAGGCCCCATCCGATGGCGCCGGCAACATTCCACAACAGGAAGGTGCGGTACCGCATTCCCGCCGTCCCGGCAACGAAGGGGGCCAGTTCCTTGACGCTCGGGATGAAGCGGCCGATAAAGATGCTTTTGGCGCCATGACGGGCAAAAAAACGGCGGGCGTACTCGAAATGTGTCGGGGAAAGGAAGCCGAGGCCGCCGTGTATCCATGTATTGCCGTAACGCTGCCCCAACCAATAATTCAACGTATCGCCGAGAACGGCGCCGGCAACCGCGAACCATAACAAATCGCCAAAGTCGAGGACATTGACGGCGGACAAAGCCCCCAGCAACAACAGGAAGGTCGAACCGGGCAGGAGCAGCCCGACCACGAGTGCGGTTTCCAGCAACGCAGCAAAAAAAGCCATCCAATAGCCGAGCAGATGGACGTGCTCGATGGACGGCAGCAAGGCGGTGATAAATTTTTCAATCATTGATGGGCTTGTCAAAGGTCAGAAATTGTCGTTTCCGGAAAAAGCCTTGAGAACGACGGCCCCGCCCTTGTCCCCTCCGTTTGCATGATGTGCAGTTGCCCGGATTTTGATTTTGACGACCCCGTCAAAGAAAAAGGCGTGCATCAAAAAACGCGGTTCGCCGAAACACGAAGCACCATTTTTACGGCCTGTTGCGGGAACGACGAGGTCGGCGGTCTGGAGAATTTTTACAGGATACAAAACACACGTCACAAAAACAAGTGATTACAAGGACAAAGCGTCGCACCAAAACTTTTACCTGTCCCCGAAGGCGATGGGAAACGAAAGGCCGATGACAAATTAAACAAAACCGGTGTTGCCAGTTGCTGTCCGGTGAGCTACCCTTTCCCGCCGTTTGTCGGTGTTCTCCGCGGGATCGTGCCACCGCGTTTCCAGAAAGTGATTGTGGATCTCCGGGCACGGGGGATCTGATTGAGGATGTGTTGTAATGGTTGGACCAGTAATCAACAGTGTGGGCATTATGGGTGGAGCGCTGCTCGGAGCGGTTGGCGGGCGGTTGCTCTCGGCGGATTTTCGCCAGAAAATCAATTACGTGTTTGCCTGTATCGCCATGGGAATCGGCGTCTTCATGATCGCCAAGGGCAATTCCCTGCCCCCGGTGATCTTTGCCCTGCTGTTCGGCGCCTTTATCGGTGAAGCCTGCCGCATTGAAACCATGGTCATGCGCCTGGCCTTTCAATCGATCGATCTGTTTCGGCGGAAAAAGAAAAAGGGACCGGATATTTCCGGCCAGGGATTCCGCGATCAATTCGCGGTGGTGACGGTGCTTTTCTGTGTCAGCAGCCTGGGGGTGATGGGGCCGATGCACGAGGGGATCACCAAGGACCCGTCGCTCCTTCTGATCAAGGCCCTGCTCGACTTCTTCACCGCCATTGTTTTTGCCTCCAACATCGGTGGCGTCATCGGCGTGCTCGCCCTGCCCCAGCTCGCCATCCAGACCTCCATTTACTGCATGGCACAGACCGTGGTGCCGCTTATTAGCCCCACCATGTTCGCCGATTTCTCGGCTTGCGGCGGCATCATCATGCTGGGGACTGGCCTGCGCCAGTTCGGTCTGGTCCAGGCACCCATTCTCAGCATGCTGCCGGCCCTGTTCCTGATCATGCCGATCTCCTTTGTCTGGGGCAAGTATCTGGCCCCCTAAGAGGCACGCCCGCGCGTATCAGGAAAGAAGATCGGCCAGTTCTTCGGGGCTCAGCAGGGAAGAAGGGTGATACGATTGCCGGCGGTCGTAGGGGCTGCGCCGCTCGTGGTTTTTCCGTCGGTCCACGCCCAAGCGCAGATGAATGACGGATCGAACCCACTGTTTGAGCGTCTTGGGCTGTTTGACCGGAGAAAGACGGGTATCGTTGCGCCGTTCCGAGCCCCGGCGGCGATCCCTTTGAACCCGCCGGTCGGTTTGGGCTACCCGCCGCTCCACAAAGCCCTTTTGTGGTGATGGCGAATAGCCGGAATGTTTTGGTACTTCTGGATCCATGGTGCCCTGTAGCCTTTGCAATCTCAATACGGCCGACCAATATACAGGAGAAGAAACAGGGAAGGCAACCTCCGAAACGATAATTTTTGTGAAACGGTCGCATCATCGTTTTCTCAACAAACCGGAATAAAAAATTTCTTCCCTGATTCCCGCCTTTTTTCACGACGCACGGCTTTCAGCCGTTTGTCTTCAGCGGGTTGCCCTCTCCTGCCCCGCCTTGTTCCCTCTTTCGTGCCGGACCTTTGGCCAGATGCTTCCCCAATCAGCTGGTCCTTGACTGCGGAGGAAAAGCCCGCCTATACTATGCCTACCTCTCCCAGGTGACATACATCAAAGCTGCAGCCATTTTTCCCCTGTACACAACCCGGTAATTTTCATGAAAATTTTCACCAAGATCCTGCTCTCTTCCACCATGGGCCTCGTTTTTCTCGGCCTGCTCTCCCTCTTCTGGTCGGCGCACACCCTCAACAAGCAGGGACAGGATGAACTGGCCACTATCCGCGCCGCGATGATGGATGAAAAAACCAGTGCCACCCGCAACCTGGTGGAAGTGGCGTACAAGGTGATCGAGCATGCGGCCGACCAGGAACAACTCCCGGAAGAGGCACGCAAACACCTGGCGATCGAAACCCTGCGAGCCATGCGTTACGACGCCAACAACTATATCTGGATCAACACCCTGGATTCGGTGATGGTGCTGCATCCGGCG
>JBFWIP010000190.1:0-4330 GCA_050255935.1 Desulfobulbus sp. | reverse complement strand
GCTGAACAGTCAATGCAAACGCCGCAAAACGTCCTCTCCGACCTCAAAGTTTCCGGCAACCTGCCCAGCATGCCGCAGGTCCTGGTCCAACTGCTGGACAGCTGCAAAAAAACGGAGGTCGAGATCCAGGAAATCGCCGGCATTGTCGACAAGGATGCCGCTCTCAGCGCCAAGGTGCTGCAACTGGTTAACTCGGCTTTCATCGGGGCCCGCAAAACCATCGGCAACATTGAACAGGCGGTCGTCTACCTGGGGACGGATACCGTCCGCAACCTGGCAATCTCCATCTCCGTGCAGCAGGTGTTCCGCCGGGTGGAAACCAACGGTCTGTTGTCCATGGACCGCTTCTGGCACCACTCCTACACCAACGCCTTGCTCGCCCGCAACATTGCCGAAGCAATCAACTATTCCGATCCATCGGAGGCCTACCTGGCCGGCTTGCTGCATGATATCGGCAAACTGCTTCTCTGGATGGCCTTTCCCGGCAGATACGCCCCCCTGCTGCTCAAGGGCATCCGTTGCCATAATGCCCGGCTCGCCTTTCTCGAGGAGGAAAAGCTGCATGTCAATCACTGCCAGGCAGGGGCCTGGCTCTGTGAGGAGTGGCATCTGCCCCTGCTCATTGCCGACGCCATCCGTTACCATCACCATGCCGTCGACGAGGTCCAGCAAAGTCTGCCGCTGACGAAAATCATCTGTTTTGCAGATCTGCTCAGCCACAACGGACCCGATGCTCCGGAATGCGTGGAAACAGCCGAACAGCTGTTTGCATGGCCCAAGGAAACGACCGCCGCGTTGGTGGAAGGGATCGATGCCCAAATCGAACAGTTGGCTGAACAGCTCGGCATCCGCATCCCGAGCGTTGCCACAACCTCGCACGGCAGTGAACCGGAGAGCGAAGAGGCGCACAGGGAGACCTCATTGGAATTGATCAGCCGAGTCCGCGATATCTCCCAACTCGGCGGTCTGCTCGACGGCCTGCTCCGGGCCGAAGATCGGCAACAGATTGTTTTCGCGGTTGAACAGGGCATGAAAATCCTCTTTAACGAACAGCGATGCCTGCTCCTGCTTGCGGATGAAACGGCAGACCGGCTGTCGGCCGCCCCCTCCGCGGAAAACAGCATAGGCCGGGAAGCGGAAGGCCTTGTTTTCCATGCCGGGGACTCTCCTGACAGCCTTCTCGCTCAAGCCATTCATGCGGGCTACCTGCGGCACTCCTTCATGGCGTCATCCGGGACACAATCCCCGCCCCATCTCTTTGACGCCCAACTCTGCCACCTGTTGGGAACCGAGGGCATGGCCATTGTTCCCCTCACCTGCCACGGACACCTTGAAGGGCTGCTCCTCATTGGACTAATGCGCCGCTCCTTCGGCTCCCTGACCGGACAGGCCGAGGCGCTTCAGTTGGTGGCCAATCAGGCCGCCGTGGCCCTGCAGCTGGACAGGGTTCGCCGACGGCAGGCGGAACGGATCGCCGAGGAACGACTCCAGGCCGCAACCCTGGTGGCCCGTAAAATAGGCCATGAAATCAACAATCCGCTGGCGATACTGCGAAATTATCTGCACATCCTCGGACGCAAGCTGTCCGAGGGCCAGGATGTTGGAGGGGAAATGGCCATCATCGACGAAGAGATGGAACGGCTCGCCCGTATCACCCTGGGCTTGGGAGACCTTTCCCGGGAAAACGCTCCACCCTGTTTTGAAACCGTGGGGCTGCAGCCTTTGCTGGAAAAAATCCTGGCCCCCTTTCGGGCCTCGTTGCCGCCGGAAAGCAAGGTGCGCATCCATCTCGAAATCCCCGAGCCATCCTTGCAGGTGACGCTCGATCCCGGATATCTGCGGCAAATCCTGTACAATCTGATCAAAAATGCCCTGGAGGCCGTCCAGGATCAAGGAGAGATCGCTGTCCGTGTCGAAGTCGCCCAACAGCAGATCCATATTCATGTTGAGGACAACGGCCCCGGTATTCCAACGGAACGGCAAAACGATCTGTTCAATGCCGGAGTTTCGACAAAAAACAGTGCGCATCGCGGCCTCGGCCTCTCCATTGCCGCATCGTTGGCCCGGCAGATGCGAGGCAACCTTCGCTGTTCCTCCACCGGCGAAAAAACGATCTTTTCCCTGATCCTCCCCCTTGAATCGGCCTGAATCCCTTGCCAGGCTTAACTCCTTGACATTTTTTCAATAGACATTTCCCACGAGAAACGCTTGAATATTTAATGCGGACCGGAAATCTTGCCCTCCTTCCTTTTTCAACTCGCTGCTTTTGTGACACCCAGTTGTTGCCAGCATTCAACAAAGAACAGGAAAACGAGAAGTTACCGTAACATGAAGCAGGAACGGACAAAGAGGAAAACGTCATTCAGCCGGCAAGGCATGGAAATGATAATTTGTTAATAATTTTTTTTGTTTTCTCAAAAAACCGACTGTTTTCGCGATTGACAAACGTGCTCCCTTTCAGGGAAGCCCGCTTCCTCATGAACGCCTCTTCCCGGTTGGATAGAAAGAAAAATAGACGCATGCAATGCAAAAAAACAACCTTGCGCAATTTCAACAAAATGCTCACGAGACAATCGGGCTGATTCATGGAAATTCCGCACACAGTACTCATCGTTGACGATGAAATCCGTTTTTGCAGCAGCCTCCAAACCCTGCTCAAGGCGGAAGGATATCAAGTACACGTTGCCCACACCGGTGAGGCAGCCTTTACGCTGCTCGAGGAGCATCCCTTTTCTGCGGCCCTGGTGGATATCAATCTCCCCGACACCAGTGGCAACCAAATTGCGGCCCGAATAGGCGAAGAACATCCGGGAACCGCGGTAATCATACTGACGGGGAACGCCACCATCGACAATGCGGTCGAATCGCTCAGGCAAGGGGTATACGACTACCTGCGCAAACCGTGTACCCCGGAACGGTTGCTGCGTACCGTGGCCCAAAGCATCCAACACAAACAACTCACCCGCGACCTGCAAAACAGTGAAAAACGTTTTCGCCAGTTGGCCCAGGCCACTTGGGAAGGCATCATCATCTATGAACGGGGAGAGTTGCTCCAGACCAACAACCAGCTCTGCAAGATGTTCGGCTACCAGGAGCATGAGCTGATCGGCAAGCAGATCTTCGATGTCCTGTTGGACCGTGCCTCCATCCGGGCAATGGAACTTCCGGCGGACCCTGAAACCATGGGCCCGTTTGAAGCCCGGGGCGTCCGCAGGGACGGCTCGAATTTTCCGGTGGAGTTCCGGGTCAAGCATATCGATTTCCAGGGGCGCCAGGTGCAAGTGGCCGCCATTCGGGATGTCACCGACAACGAAATCGCCATGCAGCAGAAAATGGCGCTGATGGAAAAACTTGCCGACGCAAAACGGATGGAATCCCTTGGGCTCATGGCAAGTTCCGTGGCCCACGATCTCAACAACATCCTGGCCGGAATCATTACCTACCCGGAATTGCTGTTGATGGATCTGGGGGTGGATTTCAAATTCCGGGAAGAACTGCTGATGATCCGCGAGGCAGGCAAACGGGCGGCGGCGGTGGTCAACGATCTCTTGACCGTGGCCCGGGGGGCGACCTGCAAGAAAGAGCCGCAGGATGTCAATGTCCTGCTCTCCGAATATATGAATTCGGCCGAATTTCGAGAGATCGGACATCGATATCCGAACATCAAGGTCACCCCGTATCTCGAAGGGAAATTGAAACAGATCAACTGTTCGGCCATCCATCTGTCCAAGTCGATCATGAACCTGGTCAACAATGCGGCCGAAGCCATACAAACCAGCGGCCACATCATTCTCTCCACCAAAAACGTGCAGCTGGCCACCCCCTTGCAAGGATACGAAACCATCGACCCCGGAGACTATGTCGTGGTCTCGGTGGAAGACGACGGCCCGGGTATTTCCACCCGGGACATCCAGCAGATCTTCAGCCCCTTCTACAGCAGGAAAGTCATGGGACGCAGCGGCACCGGGCTTGGCCTGGCCGTGGTCTGGAATACGGTCCATGACCACAGCGGTTTTATCGACGTTGTCAGCAGCAGCAAAGGTTCCGCGTTCGCACTTTACTTCCCGTCCTCGAAATCCGTGGTGCGCGCACCGGTGAAGCCTACGCCCATGGTCCATCAATACCGGGGAAACGGCGAACGCGTCCTGGTGGTCGATGACCAGAAGAGCCAGCGTGAAATTGCCAGTCGACTGCTCCACCGGTTGGGCTATCAACCGATCACCGTGGCCTCGGGCGAAGAAGCGGTGGAGTTCACCAAAACCACCCCGGTCGCCCTGATCATTCTTGACATGCTCATGGACCCGGGCATCAACGGTTGCGAGACCTTCGA